>JBKQTH010000063.1:0-7607 GCA_052143275.1 Ktedonobacterales bacterium
CCCTACGAGCAAGTTGCTCAAGATATAGCCTACATGGCTCTTGAGTGCCCCTTCACTTTTGACCAACTGCTTCGCTATGTCGCCGTAAGAAGTACCAGCCGCAATCGTCCGGAGTACCTCAGGGTGCCACTGCGCGGGCTTATTAGTAGAACTTCTGTGCTACAATACAGCTGTCGCTACCCAGGCAATGTCGACACAGTTTCCGCGTGGAGGTCTGGGGAGGTCTGGGGAGGTTTTCTGGAGGAGCCCATGGGTGGCAGCGGCCAAGAGCATTCCAATCACCAGTTGCGGCTTAGTCTCGCAGAGGCACGTGGCGTGATGCTCGCAGCGCAGAGCCTCTTTGATCCCCCACCGGCCAGGCCTGATCTGGCAACAGTACGTAACATCATAGATCAGCTTGGTGCAGTACAGATCGATACTATCAGCGTCGTCGAGCGCTCCCAATATCTCGTCCTCTGGAGCCGTCTCGGTGCGTATGATGTCGCTCTGTTGGACAGTCTTCTGGCTAAGCAGCGCGCGATTTTTGAGTATTGGAGCCACGCTGCCTCTATCGTTCCGATGCGTGACTATCCTTATTATCGTGCGGATATGGTTCGCGCCTATGAACACCATCTGTGGAGCAATATCCTTGACTGGATGCGACGTAATCCCGAAGTGATTCAGGAAACGCTTGACCGTATCCGTAGTCAGGGTCCAATGGCATCGGCGGATTTCGAGGGGCCGGCTGAGGCCAGGAAAAGCGAACCCTGGGAGTGGTACGGGCCCAAAGAGAGCCGGCGGGCGCTGCACACCCTCTGGACTACCGGCGACTTGATGATTTCCACCCGGCGTGGGGGCCAGAAACTATATGATCTGCGCGAGCGGGTACTGGCTGAGGCGTGCGACGACTTTAGCGGCATCGTGCCCAGTGACGATACCTTGCCGACGCTAGAGGAGCAGTCACGCCACTTTGTCGAGCGAACCGTGCGCGCTCTGGGAATACTCACACCTTCCTGGTTATGGGATTACTTTCGTATTCGGCCACAGTTGCAGGCGGCGGCGGTCGGCGGTGAGCGGATGGCAGCTCGATCGACCGCTAGAGTCGTGCTGGATAGTCTAGTCGAGCGGGGACTGGTACTGCCCGTACTCATCGATGGAGTAAGGGAAGGAGCCTATCTGGCGATCGAACGTCTGCCTGATCTGGAACGGCAACGCTCCGGCCAGATGCCCCTCCGTACAACGCTGCTGTCTCCATTCGACAATCTGATCTGGCACCGAGCGCGCACGCAGACGCTTTTTGGTTACGAGGTCTGTTTCGAGGCCTATGTCGTACCCGAAAAGCGGCGCTATGGTTATTACTGCCTGGCTATCCTGCACCACGGCCACATCGTGGGGCGCATAGACGCCAAGGCGGTACGTAACCAAAGTATGTTGCTGGCCCGTTCAGTGTATTTGGAGCCGGGCATCGCACCGGATAGATCGATGGTTGCCGGAGTGGCTCAGGCGCTCGATGATTTGGCGCGCTTCCTCAAGTTGGATACCGTGCATATCGATGGCCTAGAGCCAAAGGGCCTAGTTTCCGGGCTAAAGCACCGCCTAACGAAACTCACCTCGGCAAGAATGAATCGAGAGGTTTCGAAGGGCAAGGTGATCAGTGCCGCCCCCCAGTCTCAGCCAATAGTTGAGCTTGCATTTCCGGCCAGGCTCGGATAGGCTACATGCGGTTATTTGGACACCTGGTAAGTAGCCGCTTGGAGGAATGATTCCTATGGCGCATGTCCTGGTTGCCGATGACAGCCCCACTGTTCGCCACCTGCTTGGTCCCATACTCCGCAATGCCAGCCATATCGTGAGCGAAGCCGCCGACGGCGAAGAAACGCTAGCGCTCCTTAATGTAAGCCGAGACCCAATGATTGTTTTGCTTGACGTGGTCATGCCTAAGCTGGGCGGAATCGGGGTCTTGCACGCTATGGAATCATCCCCGACGCTACGGGATCGACATGTCTTTATCCTTATGACGGCAACCCCCGAGGCCATTCCCCCTAGAGCGATTGTCGAGCTGCTGGACCGCTTCGCTATTCCTTTAGTGGTCAAGCCGCTCGATCCAACTTACCTGCTGCACCTGGTGGATCAGGCAGCACAGCGTCTAACCAGCCTACAGGACCTACACCAGGAACGGAAGCCATAGCGATACCATGAGTGCAAATATCTGGAGCCGTGATGCGTGACACTTTCATGGTAACTGGCTCACGTTAGCTTCAACGGCCGTAGGGCTTGATTTGAACAATGATGGCTGCGCTGTTGACCTGGCTCCGGGTTGCATGGGTGAGACCAGGCCCTTGCTCGTTTCCCAGAGGCAGTAGGACAGGATTAGTAGTGAGCTCCTTGGCAGTTTCCAGTTTAAGTGCCCCGGCTACTGGTTGGTACCAGTAATGAGTGTCGCGGGTAACGATGATTCGCAGACGCAAAGAGCTCATTCTCCCCGGAGACTGGTACCTCGAGGGCAGGGGAAACACCACAACGATGCCTTCGCCGCCCAACCAAGAGCCAGGTGTGCAGAGAATTACTGTCTGGTAGGTTTTTTGGGTTGGAGCCCCAGTGGCGCTCAGCGAGAATTTAAACGAATATTGGGAGACGGCTGAGCCTGATGGTGTAGAGGTAAGCGCCGTCCAGCTGGTAAGGATGCGAGCCGGAAGATTTGCCTGCGCTGGCTGGAGACTGGCGCCGTCGAACTGTAATTCACCATTGACGGTGGTGTGCGAGACACCGGCTATGTGCGGGTTGGGGGCGATCTGGTAGAGAGGGTAGTCGGCGCCGCGTGCCATTGGAATGCGCTGAATCAGGTGAGTGTCGGGACGATCCAGTAGCTCACTCAGTGCTGGTCCAGGTTTGGCCATGAGAAGCACCATACCCGGTCCTGCGCTGTGGGGTGGAGTGAGCGCGCATTCTGGAGTCGAGTAGCTCGTCCAGTTCACCGGGCCCTTGTGCCCCACTTCATTCTGGTCCTCCGCCCAGTAGAGTCCCATGTAGGGATCGCCGGCATCGGCGAAAAGATACACCTGGGTGCTGTGGAGCTTTGCCGCTGTAGTGTTGGTAACTTCCGCAGCGTGGGTAAAGCTCAGTATGGGTATGCCTCCCCAGGAAGCCGCGGTTGCCTGCGCGGAGGTCAGCACCAGGATGAAGCTTCCTGTGGCGATTATTTGTGTCGCGCAAAGCAGCATGCCGCTGGCCAGCGCGATCCAGGTGGGTAGTTGGGACAGAGTAACGCCGATTATCATGTACGTGATGGGTAAAATGATAAACGCATAGTGGATGTAAATAGGCGAAGCGTGTCTGATGGTCGCGGCTAAAAAGATTGGAGGCCAGACCAGAAGCAACATTCGTGCTCGCCAAACACGATCGCCTACACCTGGAGTATCTCGTGAGGAGTGCATTGCCAGCCGAGGGAACAGAACGGCTGACAGCAGCCAAAGGCAGCTGACCGCTGCGAGCACTATCATCAGTGTGCCCAGCCAGGTAAAGGATGGGGCGATTTTGGCGTAGAGCGTGCCTTCACCCAAGTAGTCTGCCGGAAGTGCGCCAATAGCCTGGCGCAGCATTACCAACACCTGGGTGTCAACACGTGCTGGAGTCTGGAGATACTGCTGATACACGCGCAGATCATAGCCGCCGCTAGCCGACTCAAAAAGATACGTTGGCCAGAAGAGTATTGCTGGTCCCAACACTGCCAGGGGAATGTCTACCGGCCGGATAGCCCGCCAGCCGAGTATGATGCCTAAGATGGTCAAGGGTAATATCGTGACCGTCAAGGGGTAAATCTGGATGAGTGCCGCCAGCAAGAGAGTATGTACAGGCAGCCAGTGCCGTTTTTCATCGACTGCGCCTAGATAGAGTGTGAAGAAGACCGCCAGAATGAATGGTGGCACTAGGGTTTGTTGCCAGACGAAGAGTGACATCCAGGTCGGATACATCGCAGTGGCAAAGATCAGTCCAGCGATCAGTCCAGCAACGCGGCTAAAGTACCGTGCGCCAAAGAGGTAGAGACCTGCGACCGAAAGGATATTCGCCGCGTCCGTAAGTACAGCCATGCCCAGCGGATGGGTGGCGAACGGTAGTAGCAGCCACGTGTAAAAGGGCATGTTCAAGGCCAAGAGTGAGTTGAAGATGCCGGTGCCAGGCAACAAGTGGTCATGTAACGACCGGACCGCCTCGAGGAAGAGCAGTGCATCATCTGAGCTAAAGGGAGAGCGAGCCAGCGGCGGAATGCGCAATAGGCTGGCGAACCCAAGTACTAGCCACAATTGCCACTGGCGCGCCCAATCAGGTAATCGTCTCCTCGCTCCACTAAGACCACGGCGCAAGAACAAGACTACAGGCGAGAGATCCGGCTGTAAGATATCATTTCCCTGACGCACGCTCCGCCGTCGCGCTCGTATACTGTGCCCGGCCGATCTTGCTTCCAAGAGTGACGCTGCCTCACTCTCCGTTCCGGCCGCCCTCTCTAGAGGGAACGGTCAGAATTGACCCGAGCTTAGTGCTGCAAGCCGCTTACAACTCGTGCATACTTGTCGGCAAGCGCCTGTGCTGAGTCTCGAGAACGCGACTCGGCGAGTACGTGAAAGAGTGGCCGGTCAGCATCGGGTAGAACTAGAACCCATTCCTCTCCCAGGTCAATTTTGACTCCGTCGATGGGGTCTTCGCGCCGTTCACGATATTGTTCGCTGAGGATGCGCATGACCTTCCCCTTATATTCCCAGGGACAACTGACCTGCGTACGGATCAAGTGATACGGCGGTAGGCCGTTTACTACGGAAGAGAGTTCAGTATTAAAGCGTGCCAGCGCTTCAAGCAGCTTCATCAGGGCATACATGCCGTCAAAAGCGGGATGGAACTCGGGAAACGCGAAGGCCCCCGCCCCATCACCCACCAGCACCGTACCCGGTGCAGTTGCCGCACTGGTGAGCGCATGGGGCATAACCTTGGTATAGATCACCTCACCGCCAAGTTTCTTGGCAACTGTCTCCACGACGCTCGGAGCGGTAACTGGCACCGCGACCACTCCCTCTTTACGAGCGCGGAGCGTCAACTCGGTCATTGCCGCGAGCAGCTTGCCGCCGTCGAGCAGCTGGCCATGATCATCGACAACATAAATGCGCTCGCCACCAGTATCTATGCGTACACCAAGGTCAGTTTTAAGCGTCGCCGTGATGGAGGCCAGCACCTGCATATCTCGGTCGAACTCTTCGGCGGTACGGGAGTAGCGAGCCGGGTCCCGTGTGGCATTGAGCGCAATGACATCGGCGTTCAGAGCGTTGAAGACGGGGGAGAGCACATCTACGCTGGCTCCCTGTCCATAGTCCACCACGATGCGGAAGCGGCGTTTGCGCATGATGTCCTGGTCTAGGGCTTTCAAGAAGGCGTCCATATAGCGTTGGTTGACCGCGGGAGCATAGGAAATACTACCGATCTCATCGAGATATACCCGACGGAAGTCTTCGCGGAAGTAAAGATTCTCAATTTTGCGCTCAAAGTTCTTGCTGATATCGAGTCCATTGGGGTCAAAGAACTTGATATCGATGATCCTCGGATCAAAGGGAGACAGTCGAATATGCACTCCGCCGGCTGCGTCGGTGGTACGGACGTAATACCGTGCGACTGGCAGCGGCACGGTCTCCAAGTCGGAGACATTGACTCCGGCCGAGGGGAGACCGGAGATGATGGCCCGCTTGATCATACGGGGTGTGCGGTGGTCGTCGCGGTTTACGCAGACGACAGCGCCCTTGGCCAGAACCGCTCCGTAGGCAGCGCCAAGCCTGGCAGCGAAGTCGGGAGTGATATCTACATTTACCAGGCCGGTGACGCCGTAGCGACCGAACAGCGCCCGACGGCCCTGCGAGCCCCAGATAATGCTGCTAGTAACGACGGCCCCAGTTTCGATCTCCTTGTTGGGCCATATTTTGACTCCTGGCTGAATGATGGCGTTTTCGTCTACCATAGAATGATCGCCGATGACGGCGCCCTCAAACATCACAGCCTTGCTCTTGATGCTGGTCGAAGTGCCGACCAGCGCGCCGCGCAACTCGGCACGCTCGCCGATGTAGGAGTTGTTCCACACGACACTGCGATCAATCTGCGCCCGATCATCTACGATGGTGTAATGGCCAATGGTACTGGGGCCGTGAATGATGACACCGCTCTTGACTTTACAGTCATGACCTAGCCAGACAGGGCCATAAATTTGTGCATCCTGTGCAAGCTCAACTCCATCCTCCATCCAGATACCACCTCCTTTGTTGGAGCCGGTAATCTCTACTTTGACGTTGTTTTGAAGTACATCAGAGTTGGCACGCATATATTCGGCTAGGTTCCCAACATCGCACCAGTACCCCTCCGCAACAAAGCCATAGATGGGATCGCCTTTCTCCAGCATCATGGGAAAGAGGTCCTGGCTGAAATCGAAAGGCTTATTGCCTTCGAAATAGCTGAAGATCACAGGGTCGAGAACATAGATTCCGGTATTGATGGTATCGCTGAAGACCTCACCCCAACTTGGCTTCTCCAAGAATTGAGTGATGTGTCCCTGATCGTTGGTGATGATTACGCCATACTCCAAGGGGTTGGCGACATGAGCCAGGGTGAGCGTGGCGAGGGATTGGTGATCCTGATGATACTTGATGATCTCACTCAGGTTGAAGTCGGTGAGAGCATCACCGCTAATAACGAGAAACGGCTCGTCGAGCAGCGCCTCGGCATTCTTGACGCTTCCGGCGGTGCCTAGCGGCACTTCTTCACGTGAGTAGCTAATGTGCATGCCAAACTGGTTGCCATCCCCAAAATAATCCTCAATAGCGCTTGCCATATATTGGACGGTGACGACAACATCCGTGATGCCATGCGCCTTGAGTAAATTCAGGATGTGTTCCATAACAGGGCGCCCAACAATCGGCACCATCGGCTTTGGTCGCGTCACTGTCAGGGGACGCAGTCGCGACCCTTCACCACCCGCCATCACGACAGCCTTCATCAAGCACTCTCCTCACGTCACGTTCCAGCTCGAACAGGCGAATGATTTTTCCACTCCGGATGTCAGTATCTCTCATACACGGGCAGCCAGGGGCAGGAGAGTCATGGAGTGGTCACGTGCGGGTCGGCCGCCAGAAAGAGATATGCCCGTCTTATTTCATGGTATCACCTGCCCGCCTGATACGCCAATTAGCTATGGAGATAGAGCAAACCAGACGGGTAGGGCGGGTGACTATCAGGTACAGGGACGGTAGGCGGCAGATCCCATGGCGAGTTAAAGCGGCTACTCGTCGGCGGCTTGGTCGTCGCTAATTTCCGACATCCACTCCGCAAAGCGCTGCTGCTCGTCTTCTTCCCGGCGTTCTCTCTCAAACCGATTTTGCAATTCAATTAGACGCATTGCCTCATCCACAGTAAATCCCCGATCCAGCAACGCGTCGACCAAGAGATCTTCGTACTGATACATTTCACAGACCACCCGTTTCACATGGCAGGATTGGTTGGACGTCGCCTAAAACACCGTAGTATAGTTGCATGGGTTGTGCCAAAACGGTGGCTCACACTCCATCTCTGGCGCGGTATTTTTCTCGTCAGGCTTTTCGTGG
>JBKQTH010000064.1:0-16186 GCA_052143275.1 Ktedonobacterales bacterium
GGAACCTCCCGCAGCCAGACGGGGGACGACCCGTCGTCTACAGCGCTGAGCAAGGCGAAGCCATCGGCGCCGATGATCTCGGCCAGGGCCACACGTTCCGGTTTGACTTCCCGGCAGGCGATACTCCTGGATGCGGTGCTCATACCGTTCCTTCCACTCTGAACGGGCGTGCTGAAGCAGCCAGGTCGGAGCCAGCCACTTCGCAGCACGCGTTCTCGTCCTGGTTAGCGTCAGTGCTGCTCTTGCAGCGGTTCTTCAATGAGCGCAACCACCCGACTCCACCCGGCGCTCGCGGCTCGTATATTCACTGGAAAGGCCATCACGCGAAACCCAAAGGGTCTGGGAATCTGGTCCAGATGGGCCAGCTTTTCTATCTGACAGTACTCTTTTTCGCGCCCCAGCAAATGAGCCTCCCAAAACTGAGAGATTCCCTCTTTGGCTTCGGAGATCATCACGTGAAACGGACGATCCAGCCCCCAGGCATCGATGCCGATGAGGCGGACTCCCTGATCCACCATCCACTCCGTCGCCTCCCTAGTCAACCCGGCATGCTTCCTATCATAACCCGGCTGATTGAAAGAGCGGCTGGTGTCGGTACGCACCAGCACAATATCGTACGATTTGAGCGTGTAGCCAATCCGGAGCAGTTCGCCCTGCACATCAGCGCGGGTAATCCCTTCCCCGCTGTTCTTGTGGGTCATATTCAGAACCACACCATCGCTAAAACACCAGCGGAGAGGGACGTGATCAATGGTGCGTGCCTGACCCTCACGAGCAGGCCCATAGTGTGCCGGCGCGTCGATGTGGGTTCCAGAATGGGTCGTCAGCGTCACCTGCTCGACGGCCCAGCCCTGGCCATCTGGCCAGAATGAGGAATCCAGGCCAAAGCGTTGCTCAGCGTCAGCAGCGCTCTGGACAGGTGTTAAATACTCGATCATGTGCGGGTTCGGTTCAAAAGCGGCGGTCGCATTGTCCAGACAATCACTCAGGTCGATCAGCGTTATTTGCCTGTTTCCAAGTTCAAAAATCTCTGGCATGATCTTTCTCCCATGAATAGCTCTCCTGTAATGTAAAGGACGACATCATTCTCTGAACAAAATCAATCCCCTTCCTCTCGGGAAGTTGTTTCCTGAAGGAAGGCCATCAGACTGTTCAGTGTGCTCATGAGATGGTTTTCCAGCGGCCTGCGCCGCCTTTATCACTCTCGCCGCGCATACAGGCCTCATAGAGAGCTCGGTGCTCCTCTAACACACCCTCTCTGCCTCCGCGATGCTTGAAAGACAGGAGACGGCAGCGAATACAATGATCAGACAGGGATGAAGTCCTCCAGCACGCGGGCAACGATCTCGATATACTGCATGACCAGCGCTTTGCCTGCTTTCGGCCTCCACAGAACCGGAGAATGCAAGACGACGTCGTCCGCCAGCGCCTCTGAAAGAGCCTGGGTGTCACGGGTGCTCACAAATGTCTGCCACTTAGCCAAACCATCTGCCATACGCCACTCCTTCTGGACCACGTGCCGCTCGTTACCTCATTTCAGAACCCAGTGCGCGTCAGTCGGTCTGATGGACCAGCATAGCAAAGCCGGCGGCAGTGGTCTTGAACGATTGTGCAGGCAGGATTGGGTACAGAGTACGGAGACGGAATACGGAGTCGAATTCATCGAAGCGCGGTTTCACGGGCATGCCTACCAGAAGCACCGTCACGACACCTACGCGATCTGCCTGACGACCACTGGCGTCCTCCCTCGGCTTCGACTACCGAGGCACCGCAGAGATGAGCACCCCAGGCCAGGTGGTGGTGCTGCACCCCGATGAGGTCCATGATGGGTATGCAGGGACGCCAGAGGGCTTCGGCTATCGCGAACTGTATGTGGAACCGGCGTTGATTTTTGAAGCTATCCAGACCTTGTGTCTTCATCCCTGTTCGCTGCCCTTTGTCCGCACACCTGTGGTCATGAAGCAGACATTGTCTGCCGCGATTAGCAGTGCCTTTGAGGGCACCCGCGAACCGCTGGCGATCGATAGTCTCATCGTGCAAGTGGCAGAGGGGTTAATAGAGACAGATCCCAGCTGCCACCTCGTTCCCCTTCCTCGTCACCTCGATGTGGCAGCTCTCAAACGTGCACGCCAATATCTTGACACCCAGCAAACGTGGATCGTCCACTCATCGGAGCTGGAGGCGCTGACCGGACTCTCCCGCTACGAGCTAGCCCGACAGTTTCGAGCCACGTGTGGAACCAGCCCCTACCACTATGTGCTCATGCGACGTCTTGACTTTGCCCGAAAACTTCTAACAGAGGGTCGATCACTGGTCGAGGTCGCCATAGAGGCTGGTTTTGCGGATCAAGCACATTTCAGCCGGATGTTTAAAGCCACCTTTGGGATCACGCCCGCACGGTATCGTGCGCTGGGGTCGCCAGAGCGTTCTGAGGACGCAATCGCAAAAGAAAGAAGCAGCATGTCTCCTGGATGAAGAACGCCATTGACACATTCCAGAGGGAGGCGATCAGAGAGAGCATGCTGATTAGGGATATTTGTGCCAGTACTCACTCTTCGTCTTTATGACTCCTAAGTGCGCCTTTCTTTATTTCTCGACCGGCGCTCTAGGATGAGTCACGAAACTGTGGCCGCTTCATTCACAGAGTGGTGCTTGTAACGTTTTCGGAGGCGGTAGCGTTAGTTCACTGTGAAAAGCGCAGCCTACTCAGCCACTTACGCGCATACAAATGACCTGATGCGCTCGTGCGCCGATACAGGAGGGCCCATGGGAGACGTTTCCTTGGTAGAGGGACTCTATCGGCAGCATGCTCCGGCCCTATTCGCCTTTCTCCGTCAGCACACCGCCACACGCGAAGATGCGGAGGATCTGCTTTTGGAGGTGTTTCTCTCTGCCTTGGAGCAGACGGTGTTGGTTGAATTGGCCGAAAAACAGCAAGTTGCCTGGCTGTGGCGGGTCACACGCAATAAGGCGATCGATAAGTATCGTCGCGCCGCCCACCGCCCGGTGCTGGAGTTGGAGCAGGTTATGGCGGAGCTCTGTGAGGACGAGATGCGGTCTCCGGAGCAGAGCGCTCTGCGCCAAGAGGAGTTCCGGCGTCTAAAGGCTCTGCTCACCCCGCTGTCGCCGGTACAACAAGATGTGGTGTGGTTGCACTTTGCCTATGATCTTCAGTCGACGGAGATCGCCGAAGTGCTGGGCAAGAAACAATCGACGGTGCGAGTCCTACTGATGCGTGCCCTGCGGTTCCTACGCACAGCGTACACCAGTCCTGCGAGCACGGAGCAGCTCTGACGAAAGGAGATGTGACGAATGGCCAACGACCAGAAGGGACCGCCGGGATTACCGGAACCAACGGAACCATTCGAGGATGAGCCACTGGACGAAAATGACGAGGATCTTGAGCTGCTCAGCGATGACCTGCGACGTCTCTGTCATCCTGTGGCCGAGGCCAACCTGCGATCGCTCGAGCGCGTCTACGCCCGTCTGCAGCTGTCTGACCATACGAGACTGCCCATCTCGCCAGCCCCAGAGATAAGCCGCCTACCGATCCCAATACCTTCCTCCTCACCGAAAGGTTCGCACGCTATGAAGACTCTCAAGGCTCCCAATGCCGATACGGCTCCTGTGCCGCGCCGATTAGCGCCGCTCGCCCCATCCCGTTTAACGTCCGTCGCGGCGGTCCTGGCCACTGCTCTCCTGCTGACCGGTGCGCTCTGGGGATTCCTGTACTTTCATGCCCAGCGGAGCGTCTCCACTGGACCAACTCAACTCACCGCGACCCTGCACTGTCATAGTGCCCCATTCTTTTCCGAATTAAATTACAGGACTGAACCATCATTTGAATATCCTAGACCTACTAACCTCTGGCAGCCGCCGCTCGAATGGTCACCTCTCGGAAACATCGCCTATAGCTCCTTAGGGCCAACGATGATCTTTGATGGAAACACGTGCGCCTCTACGCCCTCACAGTCGATCATCCAGGCGGCAGAGGACTCAAAGACCATTGGCGCTTGGGCCAGCCAGGTCGTATTGTCACCTGACGGCAAACAAGTGCTGCTGTGTTGTGGAAGTCCAGCGTACGTATTGGATGCCACCACGGGACGCATTCTCGCCACTTTGCAGATGAGCGATCAGTTTGGGTCCGACTCTGGACCCGGGCAAGCTGTCTGGGCGGACGGTGGAACGCAGATCGTTATGGTCACGTCCGGCGGGACATTGCATCCCGGTTACGCCGGTCATCCGGCGACTGGTACCTTGAGCTTCAAAGTGCAGGTGTGGGACAGCACTACTGGCGCTCTCGTCCGTACCGCGCTTACAACGTCGGATCCTATCTTCACGAATACCCCTACTCTGTTGTGGACTGGAAACGCCTGGATCTCGCCGAATGGCTCCTACGTCGCCGTGCAAACCTCGGACCATTCCCTCCAGTTCTGGGATATCGCGACTGGCCAGCTGGTCAGTACCACCCCTCCCATTGCGACCGGGAATAACCCAACAGCCGCCTGGTCGCCGGATGGCTCGTTCTTCGCCTATGGGATCAGCAGCGCCGACTGGCCCGCCACCCCTGCTCAGGTGCAGATCTGGTCATCGGTGACAGGGCAGCTGGTTACCACCCTCACCGACACCGATACCTTCGATGGATTTATCGATGGGTTGGCCTGGTCGCCGAATGGGGAGTACCTGGCGGAGAGTAGTGGGCAGATCCATATCTGGGATACCTCGACCTGGCAGCAGGTGGCCACGTTCGGCACCGTGGTTACCGGCACACCGCTCTTCAGCCAGATCACCACCGTGGCCTGGTCACCAGATGGCAGCAAGCTTGCTTCTGTGACCACCTCCGATCCGACACCAACCTCTAAACTTCCGTTCCCGAAGAACAGCACGTTGGATGTCTGGCAACTCTCGTCCGGCACAGGCCCTGCCACTCCAGCAGCGACTCCAGCAGTCACCCCGACCACTCCGTAAGCGAGGTCGGGTGTTCGCCAACTTTCGTAGCGCGTCTGGGTACGCCTGCTGCGCTCCAGAAGCCGGCCTCCTACGCGACCCGAGGTCCTGGCCGGGGACCACGGACGTGCCGCACTGGATCCCCTGTATGCTGCGCGACTGGTTACTACCCTAATCATCCGCTTACGGGCTCTGACGCTCCAAATCCGCCAAAATGCTGTCGTAGGTCCGTCCGCCGCGGACATTAGAGTGTAATCACATGATCAGGAGGGTTACCGGCGAGCGCGGCATAGAGATCTGGGAAGCAACCAACCGAAACTCCGTCCACAACATCCTGCGGCTCGTACCTGTCTGGTGCTACTTGCCTTGCCAGCCCTCGTTCGTTGGCGCATTGGTCGCAGAGCATGAGCAACATGTTCTGCTCACGAGCTATCTTTCCTATCCGCTCGCCTATTGGGTCACCCTTGCGCAACACATACGTGTTGTCGTCGAAGAAAAACATGCCGACGACTTCTACTCCGTGGCGATGTTCCTCGAGTTGCGGCAGAATCATCTTTCCAAGTTTGTAACTGGCAGTATGTCCGCTAGTAGCGAACACATAGGCTACTTTCACTAGTTAAACCTTTCACATAACGTAGGCAACGCCAGGTTGCACCCAGCTACATATCTGGCATTATAATATGGTAGCTTTGGTGGGTTGCTTATGGCAAGATGTTGTTCGGAATGGAGAGGGTGAACCAGCATGGAATTGCACGACCTCGTGGCATGGCTGGGCGGGTCTGCCATGTCAGCCACGGTACCCGCTGCTCCTTGCATCAGCCATAGTAGCGGCAGCAATCCCTATACGTGGCTGCCTCAGGTGCTCGCCGGTTTCTATGTACTGCTCTTCGGCCTTGGTCTTGTGGCAATCCTCTTAGGTCGGCGAGCCTCTTTCGCTCTCACCGGTCGCCGCCTGATACTTTGGAGCTTTGTCTTGGCGAGCTTTCTCTCGCTTCTGGGTATAGCCTGGGGCTGGCAGCTCTCCAGTACCTACAATGACGGTGGCTGTGTGGTCTATGTGCAGAGCGCGCCGTTTGACGAGAGTTCTATCGCGCTGGTGATCTCGATTCTGCTCTTGGGAACACTGGTGGTTTCGGCCGCTTATCTGCTGCTGGACATCTTCTTCGTGATTCGTATCCTGCGTTCAAGGCAGACTAAGGCTTAGGGGGCATGTCACTGGTCTTGTTTGGCCTTCACTGCAAGTCACGGACACCGCGCACCGAGAGCGAAGTCTTCCCCGGTCTGAAGAGAGGATGCCAGCGTCTCCGCGTCCAGCTTGAACAACACTTTTCGCTGGACTCGGGGAAGCGTCCGGCCGGTAATCAGCGGACGATCTACCGGGAGACGTTGAAGCGGAACTCGATGATGTCGCCGTCACGCACGATGTAGTCTTTGCCTTCGAGGCGGATGTGGCCATGTTCGCGTGCGGTCTTCATCGAGCCACCGTCGGCCATAAGGTCATCGTAATGCACCACTTCGGCGCGAATGAAGCCGCGCTCGAAATCAGTGTGGATCTTCCCCGCGGCGGTGGGTGCCTTGGAGCCGCGAGTCACCGTCCAGGCTCGCACCTCATCCTCACCGGCAGTCAGAAATGAAATCAGATTGAGGGCAGAATACCCCTTTTGTATGACTCGGTTGGCTCCGAGGCGAGGTAGACCAAGCATGGCGAGGTATTCGGCCGCCTCCTCCGCGGGAAGCTCGCCAAGTTCCGCCTCCAGCTTGGCGGAGACGGCCACGATCTCCGCCGCGTCCGCCAGCGCGTACTTACGCGCCGCCGCCACACAGGCCAGCTCTCCTCCAGTGGCCGCGTTAGTCTTGCTTTCGGCCCCGTCGGTGCTGCCTTCGATGAGGGCGGCGGCCTGACCAAGCACATCTTCGCTCACATTTACGACATACAGCCGCGGCTTCATGGTAAGCAAGAAGAGCTCGCGCAGCGTAACCTCTTCGGTGTTGGCGAAGGTCAGCGCCCCGGCCGGCAGCCCCTGGTTGAGATGGTCTCGCAGCCTTTTCAGAAAGTCGAGCTCTTCGGCAAATTTCTTCTCGCCGGATTTCGCCTTGCGCGAGGTGGCTTCGATACGTTTTTCTACGCTTGCCAGATCGGTCAAGACAAGCTCGGCCATGAGCGCGTCCAGGTCACGACCGGCGTCCACGCCGCCGGATGGGTGGGGCGCCGCCGGATTGTTGAAGCAGCGTACCACAATAGCAAGCGCATCGGCGTTGCGGATATGTCCCAGGAATTCAGCGCTCAAGCCCTCGCGCTTGGCGGTCTCGGCCGACTGACCGAGACCGGCGACATCCACAAACTCGACGGTGGTAGGCACGACTTTGCGGGGATTGAAGATGGCCGCGAGTCGTTCGAGACGCGGGTCGGGTACCTCAACGACCGCACGATTGGCCACGACAGTGCTGGTGGGGTAACCTGAGATTTGCGCGCCGGCCTGGGTAAGCGCATTGAAGAGCGTAGTCTTGCCTGATTGGGGCAAACCAATGATTCCAACTGTCAGTCCCACAGTTTCCTCCGTCGTGGCTAGGGTTCCTGGCTAATGCCTTGCTTACTGGCGATAGCCACGGCTTCAGTGCGGTTGCCGGCACCAAGTTTCATGAGGATCGAGCTGACATGAAACTTTACTGTCCGCTCGGTCACTACCAGCTCGCTGGCAATCTCCTTATTCTGGAGGCCGCGCATCAGTAGACGGAGAACTTCCAGCTCACGGGCGGTCAGGGCGTGAACACCGGTGACGCTGGCGGCATGCTGCTGGCTGACTTGGCGGAGCAGCCGCGAGGCTACGATAGGCTGAAGTAGCGAGTTTCCGGCATGTACCACCCGAATGGCGGTAAACACCTCCTCACGAGGCACACCCTTCAGCAGGTAGCCCTGTGCTCCCGCACGTACCGCACCCAGTATACGCTCATCGCTATCATAGGCGGTAAAGACAATGACGCGTACCGGAACGCGTGCTTCGCGCAGTCGGCGTAGCGCTTCAATTCCATCCATGTCGGGCATCTCAAGATCCAATAGGAGAACGTCAGGTCCGAGTTCAGCTACCTTCTCGACTACCTCGACGCCGGTGCCGGCCTGGCCGACCACCTGGAAATCCGGCTGCGTGCTGAGAATAGCCACCAGTCCTTCACGGACGATAGGATGGTCATCGGCCACAAGGATGCGGATAGGCTTGTTGTCCGCATGTACATTCGTCATCTTACGCCGCTCCGCTCCCTAGTAGTATCCAAAATCAGCCGAGTGGAATGGTCAGGCTCAAACGAGTACCCGCGCCCGCGCTGCTCTCTATCTGCAGTGTACCCGCGAGTAGCCGCGCTCGTTCATTCAATCCTACCAGTCCATAGTGCTCGCCGCCAGTCTCGGCTACTTCGAAGCCCTGCCCATTGTCTTCGACACTTAGACGAATGTAGTGGGGAGTGCTGACAATACGCATGCGCACACGGCTGGCATGTGCGTGTCTCGCAATGTTGGTCAGCGCTTCCTGCGCCATCCGATACAGCCCATTCTCGACGGGGACCGGCAGCGGCCGCGGGTCTCCAACCTTCTCAAATTTGACTCTAGGGTTGCCTTGCGCGGTCCACTCCCTGGCCAGCTCCAAGAGCGCGTCGGTAAGCGAGCGGCCTTCGAGCGGCGCTGCGCGAAGATCCCGTACCGAGCGCCGGGCCTCCTCCAGATTGGCGCGTGTCAACGCCAGCGCCTGCCGTACGACCAGCTGCGCCTGCCTGGCTTGTCCCTCATCATCGAGCAAGCAGTCGGCGCTTTCCAGCTGGAGAGAGATTGCGGCCAGGCCCTGAGCCAGGGTATCGTGTATCTCGCGCGCCAGACGGCTGCGCTCCTCCTCGGCGCCGGCGCGCATGCTCTTAGAGTAGAGTCGAGCCCGCTCTATGGCGATGCTGACAAGGTCGCCAACCGTATAGAGCAGCCGGAGCTGATCCTGGCTCAGCTTGCGCCAGTCAGTGCTCGCGACATTCAGTACTCCAAGCTTTTTCCCATGGGCGTAGAGAGGAATGCTGGCGTGATAGCGCAGACCGCCGCTACCGTCGACCAGACCGCTGAGCCGGCTGCAGGTAACGACGTTCACGTTGGCAGCACCGTTCAGATCTCCCATACGGAAGGTATCCAGGCAGTAGCAAGAGCCGGACATGCGGCTGGGGTCATTGGCCAGACCAGGCGGCAGGTTCTGCGCCGCAGCTAGATAGGACTGTCCGGTCTCTTCGCCAAGAAGCCAGATCCAGCCAGTCTGCAGGCCTAGTAGCTCTGCCACCTGAGCCAGTACCGCCTGCAGGGCCTGATCCATTTCGACGGAGGCGTTGAGCGCCTGCGCAATGCTGTTAAGAATGGTAAGTTCGCGATTACGCTGGCCTAACATCTCGGCATCGGACGCGACCGGAAGGCTGGCCGCGGTGTCGCCGGAGATATCCGGCGCATGTGTTATCTCGTTCACGGTTCAAATTTCTCACTCGACCTGGTAACTCAAGGAGTAGCTCTAGGCTTTTGATTACCCTATATCTCTTCTGTGATTATACCTTCTCGGTAGCCGATGCGCGGAATTGCGGCTCTCTGCAACTTGCAACCCGGCATCGCCATATGCTATACTGCCCATCGTGGGGAACGAGCGGCCTGGCGCCCATTTCGGCCAGGCAGTAAAGTTCTTCGCCAAAGATGTCGTCTTTCGGGGTGTAGCGCAGTCGGCTAGCGCGCAGCGTTCGGGACGCTGAGGTCGGAGGTTCAAGTCCTCTCACCCCGACCAGGCTACCATATCTCCATCAAACGGAGCATGGTAGGGTCGAAGCAGGAGCACGCCATGCTGGCGAGGGTTAATAGCGCAAGGTATCACTTAGCTTGCGGAGCCCCCACTGCAGGCGTGTTTTTTGTTGTCTTTGACCACGGCAATGGATATGGAAAGGTCCATGTCCTGACCGGTAGGGCTAGCGGCCGCCATAGACGGCAGAGATGAATTCCGAAAAAGCGCATGTGCCTCTCCCTCTTCTAGGCACAAGCGCCCCGTGCGACTCCATCTCCACGTCTGTGAGGAGCGGACCGTCTGGTTCGAGGAGAAAGGGAGTCGCCGAATATGCCGGTGCTTGTCCTAAACGCCTCGCTTCAGCCGCTCTCCGTCATTCCTGAGCGCCGTCTCGTCGTCCTGCTCTCGAAGCAAAAAGTGGCTTTTGTGGACGACAATGTGCGTCAGGTGATCGAGGATGGCATACGTTCGCGTCAGCTCAACGCTGAAGAGCCGGTAATCGTGCAGTTGCTGGCCAATGTGCGAGTGCCGCGCATGGTGTTACGGCCGACTCGAGCTAACATCATGCTGCGAGACGAAGATACCTGCCAATATTGCGGCAAGCGGTCGCGTGACCTGACGCTCGACCATGTCATACCCCGCTCGAAGGGCGGACAGAGCACGTGGGAAAATCTGGTAGCGTGCTGCCGTGCCTGCAATGGGCGCAAGGGCAACCGGTATCTAAAGGATGTAGGCATGCACCTGCTGCAGGCGCCACGCCCGCTGGACCACGAATACGCCGGCTTCTTTCTGTTGCGCTATCCTCGGTTGCGCGAGGCCTACGAGAGCTTCTTGACCTCTGCGCAGGTGAAGAGCGCATAGGCACCACTATCTGCCGCTCCCTTTCTGGCAGGCGGTCGGAGTACTGCCTTGACCAGGGAGCATTGCGGCTGGTGAGGATGAGCCAACCGGCCCGAGACTAGGGCGCGAGGTGGAGAAGAGCCATGAGCTGGGAAGATTTCGAATGGCCGAATCTCTCCCCCGGTTTCCCAGTCCCCGAGCCTCTTAGGCAGCAGCCGCCAAAGCCACGGGTACCTGGAGACATTGAGGCACGTGTCGCGCACGCCGAGCATAGAAGATCGCTCCTGGTACACCTCTGCCTCGGGCTGGGTACGCTGTTCTTTGCGGGTGGGCTCGTAATCTTTACCCGGGTTGGTGTCGCACCGGCGACCGCAGTGGCGTGGGCCTTGCTGGGGTTTGGGTTGCTGGCGCTTTTCCCACTGGCGGCGCTGGTCGCGCTCGTAATCGGCCCCACCTGGCAACAGCGACAGGAACACTGGCAGCTACTCCACTGGCAGAGTGAGCGCCGGAGGTGGCTTAATGGTGAGCGGGAGCGGTACCTGGCATCGCTTCCGCCCAGTTCCCGCCAAGCCTTCAGAGATGTGTTGGGAGTGGGCCACGGCATCCAGTGAGATCAATTTGCGCCGTAGCCTGGCGGATGAATTATTCCAGGCACCTAGCTCATGTTCGTTGGAACCTGCCGGCTGACATTGCACCTCTTGACCAGCCAATCGTTGAAAGACAAGCGTCAGGTTATCCGGTCTCTGCTGCCGCGGCTGCGCAACCAATTCGAAGTGGCCGCCGCCGAAGTTGGCAGCCAGGATCTGCGGCAGCTTGCTGTGCTGGGACTCGCCTATGTCAGCAACAATGCCAGGCATGCGGAAGAGGTTATGCAGCACGCGGTCGGCTACATCGAGTCTACCCGCCTCGACTGCGAGATCACCGAGGTCCAGATCGAGGTGGTAAGCATCGACGATTGAGAGATCACTCCAACTCCGCCACCGCCTCGAGTTCCGGCGCAACTACCTCGATATCGCTACGCCGGCCGCCGGGTGCAGGGTGATCGTAGCAGAAGAGCGAGGCCACCGCGCCACCGAGACACAGCACCGAGGAAAAGATGAAAACACCGCGCATGCCGACGAGGAATGGGTGGGCAATCAAGGTGGGAAAGAACTGTTTACTCAGCAGACTTACCTGGCTTGCGAGAGGCAGCTGTGCCAGGACGGCGTGCGGCAGAAGCGTACCCAGCGGGTTATAGCCCAGGAACGCGGCAAAGAGTGCCGCTGTAGGCGGCAAATGGGAGACCGCTGTAGCCGCCTGGGCCGGCAATCCAGCGTGAGTCAGCCCCTGAAAGAGAGACGACGGGAGTGCCGCTGCCAGGCCGGCGGTGACGATGCTGAAGAAAATGCCGATGCTCATCAGGGATGCGGCGTTCATGAAGGTTGCCCGCATACCGGAGGAGACGCCTCGGTGTTCGGGGGGCACGCTATTCATGACCGCCGTGGTATTGGGTGCGGCGAAGAGGCCCTGCCCTACGCCCAACACCACTAGCCAGAAGGCGAACCAGGGATAACTGAAATTGGCCGGTAGGGTTATCAGACCGATAAAGCCTACGGCATTGATGATCATGCCCAGTACCGCGAAGCGGCGGGCGCCGTAGCGGTCCGAGAGCCAGCCGCTGATCGGTCCCATGACGATGAAGCCGACGAGTAGCGGAGTCATATAGATACCAGCCCAGAGCGGAGTATCCTTGAAGCTGTAACCATGCAGCGGCAGCCAGATGCCCTGAAGCCAGATTACCAGCATGAACTGCAAACCGCCGCGGGTCATGGCGCCCAGGAAGTTGCTGATGTTGCCGGCGGCAAATGCGCGTATCCGGAACAGAGCCAGCCGGAACATGGGGTCTATGGCGCGTAGCTCGACCAGCACAAAGAGGCCCAGCAAGAGAACGCCTCCTACCAGAGCGGTGATCACCAGAGGATTACCCCAGCCCATACTCGAGGAGCCATAGGGCTCGATTCCGTAGGTAATGCCGAGCAACAGTATAATGAGGCCGGCGGCAAAGGTAACATTCCCTGGCCAGTCCATCTTCTGGTTGCCGCGAATCTTGGCGGTCTCCCGTAGCATGAGATAGGCCCAGACCGTGCCAAAGATGCCGACGGGTATGCTGACGAGGAAGACCATGCGCCAGTTCACCGCCGCCAGCACGCCGCCGAGTATGAGGCCAACAAACGAGCCAACAATAGCGGCGATCTGGTTGATTCCCATAGCCATGCCCCGCTGCCGCGTCGGAAACGCGTCGGTGATAATGGCCGCGCTATTGGCGAAGAGGAAAGCGGCGCCCACGCCTTGAACCAGCCGGAAGATAATCATCATGAGCGCGGCTGCGTTGCCGGAACCCGGAGTTAGAAAGAGCAGTACGCTCCCTACGGTAAAGATCGCGAACCCCAGGTTGTACAGCTTGACCCGCCCCAGCATGTCGGAGATGCGCCCAAAAGCTACCACAAGGGTGGCGGTCACTACCATGTAGCCGAGCAGCAGCCAGAGGAAATAGTTAGTCTCTCCCGGGGCCAGCGGATCCACGTGTATGCCCCGAAAGATGGCCGGCATCGAGATCAGAATAATGCTCGAGTTGATGGTAGCCATCAGCAAACCCAGTGTCGTGTTGGACAGAGCGATCCACTTATAGCCGGAAGACTTCGCGGAATCTTGGTCATTTGAGATGTCGTTGCTATGCCGTGGGGCCTCCTGGTGGGCGTTGGCTCGAAGATTGGCCATACACATCTCCTCGTAAAATAGATCCCCAATTGAATCGAAGTGGCAAAGTGGCGGCCATATCCGTGCGGTGCAGCCGCCGCTTCGCCGTACCCCACTAGGTACGCGTGCGACACGAGTGAAGGTTACTGGACCAGCTTGGGATAGACCCAGGACCCGATGGCGATGAGGATGGTAGTGATGACGATCAGGACCCCAAAATCAATCGCCAGAGCCGTTAGATGCACCGGACCAACCAGCATCAGTGAGCGCAGGGCACCCACCACATAGGTAAGTGGATTCACGCGGGCAATTGCCTGCAGCCAGGCAGGCATAATTGCAATGGGATAGATGGCGTTGCTCGCGAAGAAGAGCGGCATGGTCAGGACCTGGCCAATCCCCATGACTCGCTCACGTGAGCGCAAGGTACAAGCGATCAGCACCGAGAAGGTGGAGAAGCAGGCCGCGCCAAGCATGACGATGGCTGCGACTCCAAGGAGTGCTAGAGGATTCCAATTCAGACGCACGCCAAGTACCAGCGCCAGCACGTAGATGATTGCCGCCTGAGGCAGTGACCGAAGTCCAGAGGCCAGTGCCTTGCCCAGTACGATCGCGGTGCGTGGAGTCGGGCTGGCGAGGAACTTATGGATGACCCCAAGGTCGCGCTCCCAGATGATGGCAATACCAGTGAAGATCGCCATAAAGAGTACGCTCTGGGCTAAGATACCGGGCGCCAGGAAATCCAGGTACGAGCCGGAGCTGCCGGTGGGGATCGCATGGATGCGGGAAAAGACCTCACCAAAGATTAACAGCCAGAGCATGGGCTGAATCGTTCGGGTCACCACATCGGTCATATCATGCCGAAGCTTGCGCACCTCCCATTCACCGATGGTAAGCGTTTTAGACAGAAAGCTCTTGGCATTTGCCAGGATACCGAGTGGCTTGACGCCGGCTACGCCGCCGGTTACCAGAGATTCTCCAGCCATGCCAGCCGCGCCAGCCGCAAATCCACCAGTGGTAACTGCACCAGTCCTAGCCGACCCTGCGGGCTGTACGGCGGGCTCGGAATGTGTCACGATAGCTACCTCCAGATTCCAAATCATCACCAGTATAGTGCAAAAATACATCATCCAGTGTGGCCTGCGGGTCGCCTAGGGCGAGCTTCAGCTCATCTGGGGTGCCTATGGCTGAGATCTTGCCTCGGTGCATGATAGCTACACGGTGGCAGAGGCTGTCGGCTTCCTCCATGTAGTGAGTGGTTAAAAGAACCGTCATGCCGGTTTCCTCACGAACTTTGCTCAAGTGTTCCCAGACAGTATGGCGTCCGATAGGATCAAGGCCGACGGTGGGCTCATCGAGAAACAGCACCTCTGGGTGGTGTAACATGGCCTGCGCGACCTCGAGCCTCCGGATCATGCCGCCGGAATAGTTGCGAACCAGCTTGCTGGCGGAATCCTCCAGCCCCATGAGAGCTAGAGCATCTCGAACTCGATCTTTTCGCTGATTGCGTGGCAGATCGTAGAGTTTGGAAAAATCAGCATTTATGCCACCTTTAGCAGTACACTCTTAGCCGCCTAATATGCCTTGAGTGTATCACAGAGTGCTACCCCGTACCGCGTCCCTATAGACCCTAGCTTACTTGACAGCTGGGGTCCATTCTTTACCTGTAACCAACCGAGGAGAACCCGAACCATGGCAACCCAACTTGACCCGAACGAATTTGTGACTATTGAACTCGACGAGGACGACAAGGACTACATCGAAGATATGGACCATGACGACCCAGTGTGGCAGCTAATCGGCTACCTGCTTGCCGCACCGTGGTGCAATGGTCGCGGGGTCTTAAGTCTCGGCACGCCGCCCCACTACCAACTTGAAATGGTGCTCTTTGATGAGGTGGCAAAAGTCGTCGTGGTATGGCCTGGTGAGTCCGGGCCAATGCCGGAAAAACGTGCGAGTGAGTTACTTGAGTGGATCGCGGGAGGACACCACGCATGAGCACGAAACTCACGACCATAAAGCAACCCACGACCAACCCGATTGACCAGCTGGTCAAGCTGATAGGGACTGGACCACTGCCTGTGAAAGATTCCCGCTACCTCGACGATGACTTCTACAGCTACGGCCTCGCGCTGCAACTGCCCCATGGTGAGCAGCTGCAAATCGACATCGCCTGGGTACGAGCAGACCGACAGCTCAAGCGGAGGTAACCCAACCCATGCCTGACATTGACGTTGACATTAGTGGTGTACCTGAGCTTGGGTCTGATGGGCCGTTACCTAATCGTTGGTATACGGCAACGGTAGTGGATATCAGAGAGGCACATCCGATTGACAAGAATGGGAATCGAAAACCCATGTACTACCGTTGGACTCTTGCCGTGACCGATGCACCATTGGGGTGTGTGAATCAGCTTGACTATATCGCCAGTTTCCATCCCAACAGTCTATACATGACAGTTGGTACCCTGGAAAAAGTGCTAGGTAGGCGGTTACCTCGTACTGTGCCGCTTAAACTAGCAGCTTTCAAAGACGAGTTGATTGGCAAGCCGGTACTGCTGAAAGTAGTCTTTGGCGACCACTACGACGGCAACAAGGTGATACGGGTTAAACCTGCATAACCTGCCCTGAACACTAACGAGCTGCTTATGTACCAAATCGGGTACGTAGGCGGCTCGTTTTATTATATCTAGCACAATATTTGATACCTAGCACAAAGCCCCTTGTAGCCTGGGTTTGTGGGTAAAATTACCAGTAGCGGTAACAGCCAAAATGGGGTATGCTTACAGGTAAGTATAGCCACAGTGTATACGTGGATAACTAGGAGGAACACTCAGTGGAAGCAAAACAGGCGTCTTCTCGGCTTCGATATAGCGCGCCAGT
>JBKQTH010000065.1:0-13081 GCA_052143275.1 Ktedonobacterales bacterium
GCGGCCATAATGCCTCCCCGTGTGCCGTGTCGGTTCAGGATGCGCAGGATGTACATCGCCAACTCCTTCTCCACCGGTCGCCGGGTCTCCCACAGCGGCGTGGAACTCATCGAGGTAAGCACAGAACTAGTCAGAGCGGAGCGCAAGGTCGAGAGCGATAGATGCGCTCCGCTTCTGCTCTCACAGTATGAGAGACCAGAGACTCATCCACCATCCACAACACCCCCTCATTACCCCCTCACTACCCCTGCACTGCCCCGCCATGGCCTGCAGGTTCGCCCGGTGGCGGAGACGAGCCAGCGGCCGTCTCCCGACCGGACACGTGCAGCACGCCATGGTGTATCATGACAGGAGTCAGGTCGAGGACGCGCCTCGCGACGCGCTAGTAGTAGGTAGTATAGCGTGGACTTCGAGCCATGACCGAGACAACGCGCGAACGGACGCCTTTCAGCGTCCTCTTGCGGGAGTACCGACTGGCTGCCAGCCTTTCGCAGGAGGCACTGGCCGAGCGGGCTGGGCTCAGCGCCAAAGGTATTGCCCTGCTGGAGAGCGGTCGGCGTAGCACTCCGCGCCCCGAGACAGTGACGCTCCTGGCTGCGGCGCTCGACCTCGCGCCTGCAGAGCGGGCAGCGCTGATCGCGGCAGCCACGCGGGCACGAACGACGAGGGTAAGAACGCCGGTCCCCCGATGCTGCGCACCCTGGTACGCAGCGCCGCGATCATGGCTGTCCAGAAACGGAACGGATCATTGTCCAGGGAGTCCAAAGAGAGCCAGGTGACCTGCTTCGCATGCCTACTTGCCCACGTAGCAAGTAGTGTTGTTTTGCCCCACCCGGCAGAGGCGGCGAGCAGTGTCAGTGGTTTGGAGAGCGCCCCATCCAGTTCAGCCAGTAAGCGCTCTCGCTCCACCAGTGTGTTTGGCAGGCGCGGCGCAGAGAGCTTGGTGGAAAGCAGCAGCTTCGGCTGCTTGTCGTGCAGAGGTGTGTTCGAAGAAGCCAGTGGGGGAGGCGCTGACTCACGTGAGAGACCCTGAGCTATCTCCTCTAAGCGGGTGAAGGAAAGGTTGGCTGTCCGTCCCAAATACCGCTTGTGGGCACGCTTGCCGGTCGTGTGGTAGGCATACCAGTACCGGCCTCCACGCGGCCGGGCTTCGTGGTAGACATTCAGGGTGCCACGAGCGCCCTGGAAGGCAAAAGAGGTCGCCGCGCCTAACCAGGTCTGCCAGGCGGTTTCGTCTTCTGGTCGAAACCGCTGCTCCAGCTGGCCTTGCGTGTAGAGCTCATAGAGGTGGTGCTCGCTGGACCAGATAAGCACGTGAAGAGGTCTTCTCGGCATGTGATCACCTTTTGCCGAGCTGCATTGTTCCCAACAGCGCTTGCGTTCTTCCCAACACTGCGGAGTATACCAGAAACGATGTTGGCTCACAAGGTGACGTGCTCCCGTAGATCGGGGTCTGTTCCAGTCTTGGTGCACAGAGAGCGCTTGTAGACACGTGCAGATCTTTATCGAGCGCTGTCCCACCTAGGTCTGTCGCTGGGCACGGAAGACCTGACGTCTAGGGCAGACATTCCAGTCGCTAGGCATGAGCGCCAGTGGTCGTACGGCTCCTCATGGCCGGTCTCGAGCCCGCGCAGGCACCGGTCACGGTGCTGGGTGTGGAAGACTTCTCGCTCCGGCGTGGCCATACCTACGGCACGGTGCTCGTGGACGCAGAGCCGGTAGATGACCCTGACCCGATCACACAGCCGATGCCAAGCCCCACCATCCAGATGATCACCGGGTAATCGGCGACCCGCTCCGCGGCACCAACCCCATGGGGGCTCGTACTGAGGGCAATCGCGGCGACATAGGCCAGCAGTCCGAGACTACCGAGGCTTACCGAGAACAGGCCGCCCCTCCGGCGGGTGCTCCAGACGGCCAGTCCGAGCAACAATATCCCGATGTTGGCGCACGGGATGCCCAGTCCGCCCAACGAGTGGAAGACCAGGCGAACGTTCTCCGGGTCGAGACCCACCACGATCTTGCCGACACCAGCCAGCGTGAGGAAGACGAGTCCCCAGGTGGTCAGGCGGCGCCGAGGCCAGATGCTGCGGGTGAGGTAGAGCCCCAGCAGCAGGAGGATGCCCGTCGCGATGAACGAGATATTCATGACGGTATGTAGCGGCGAGCAGACATAGTAGCGCGTCCCCACGCCGGTGGCGGGCGTGCCGCCGATTTCCGCTGGTGGCCACTCGCCGCATGCAGTATTGCCCAGGTCACTGATGACATCATCGGCAAGGCTGTACGGGGTGGTCCAGGCGGCTTGGGCAATGGCTTGGCCGACGAGGAACTCCAGGGACACGATCCAGCAGACACCGCCAAGGACGAGTTCCCAGGCCGGCTGCCGTGCGGGCATGGGGCTAGGGTCCGTCCGTGTCATGTCAATCTCCTTGGCCGAGGCCGGTCTTGGCCAACCACTGCATGGCTCTTCACATGACGGTAGTATAGCAAAGGGAAGCAAAGCTGCGAAGAGGCTGTAGGCCACGTGTGCTCGCCGACCTAGAACATCTCCATGAGAACAATGAAAGTATTATCCGTTGGCGTGCCGGGTCGGCTGAAGACCAGCTTCACGCCGCGCCGATGCGCCCACGTATCTAGGGCTCTGAGCTAAACCCTGGACCATTATCGACTTGAAGCATCCGCAGCACCGTCCCTACCTGAGCCAGGCGCTCCAATACCGCGCCCACATGCTCTCCAGTAAGATGGTTCCCGACCTCCAAAGCCGGACTCTCACGACTCATGGTATCCACTAACGTTAAGAACGTGTTTGGCGATGCGGCGAGGCGATACTGTTTGATTGCACAACGACCGCTTGGCTACCTCCGAGTGAGCGGTTACTACGAATGCACTGGGCGATCCGTACAGGAATGTCACGCCGTACGCTGATCAGCGTGAAGGCACCCCATCCGAGCTGCCGCAGAGCTGTTTTCCTGGTGCTCGCAGGCGCCACAGAGTGGGGTGCTGTTCACCTCACCAGGTATAGAATCCTTCCATGCCATGCGTGCCTAGAGCCAGGGAAAGTTCGCCTCCGTGATGGATCTCATGTTCCATGACATGCCAGACGATCCACTGCCGGCTGTGGGGAGGTTCTTCTTGTAGCATCCCTTTCCTCCGTAGCCATGCCTGATGAGAGGCTGGAGCGGGAATCAACTGTTCTATATCAGCAGACGTCCAGCGGTCTAAGGCGGAAGCGATCACGTGCCAACTCAGCTCAAACATAGCGACCAGGTCTGCTGTCTTTGGTTCGTCGAGTTCCGCCAACTGGCGCCACTGGGCCATGGCGGTGCCTCCTTCGCCCATCCAGTTAGAAAACCAGTTGTAGCGTGCACCAATCATATGGATGAGAAGCTCTCCGATGGACACGTACTGTGGGGCAACAGGCAGGGAAAGTTGTTCCAGTGAAAGCGGTGCGATGGTGTGGACAAAGGCGTGTTGATAGTTCTCCCACCCTGGCTTGTAAAACGTGGCGAGGGGAAACTCCTGTTCGCTCATAGCTGACTGCCCCTTCACTTCTACTGCTACACCTCCATTCAGGGAAGCGAGAGTATCATAACATGGACGACAGGAACACACCTTCTTCTATCTTGCTTTCTGGCTACGCAACGGTTAGGGGTAGCTTCCTCCCGAAATACACTCTTGTGCTGGCTACTTCCCAGATCCGGTGGCAAAAGGATGGGCTTGTAAGGATATCAGAGGGCGTTGAGGGAGCTCAACTCTGCCCGGTACGTATCACTCAGACAGGTCATCTCACCAGGGATGGACTGAACGCGTGAGCGAAGTAAGCAATCTGAGCACAGGGATGGGGTGGAGCAGAACAGCTGGCCATTCCTGCTTGATTCTATCCTGTACACGCCCTTCTTGCAAACCGAGGGAGGAGGGCACCTTCCGCTGAAAATGCCATTTTTGTGCCGATATCAGGAGTAGCCACCACAGCCCAGCAGAACGGGTATCACCGATCCTAAATGCTGAGCTTATGACGAATATAGCCAGCACAGGCGTTCGTAACGCCAGTCGTAACGCCTGCCAGACGGTGGCACAGTATTGTTGAAACAAGAAAGTACTCCGTACCCCGCCCAGAAAGAAGGCGAGCGATGAACCCGGTGCCCCTCGCGCGGCGACACCCGGGTGCTGGCGAATCAGTGATTCATGGCGGGCGGAAGAGACAGCATCCTCTGACGAAGTTTGACGAGTGATGGCTTTTTCGATGGTCTCTTTGGGAACTCCAGGAGGTGTCGCATATGGATCTCTATCCTATTGCGCTCTTTGTCCATATTGTTGGCGTGCTGGGGCTGTTCATGGCAATTGCCATAGAGGTGGTGGGAGTAGTGCGTCTGCGCCGAGCTCAAACGGTTGAGCAGGTGTGCGAGATCGTAGAAGCCAATGCATTTCTCGCGAAAGTGTTCCCTGTGGCTACCATCACTATTCTGCTCGCCGGTCTCTATATGGTCGTCACGCGTTGGGGCTGGAACAATGCCTGGGTAGATGTCTCATTGGGGGTGTTTATTCTCCTGAGCGTCCAGGGGGTCACCGTCAATGCCCGGTGCATGCGCCAGATCCTGAGTCAAGCCCACTCATCCTCTCATGGTCCCGTACCACCTGAGCTGTCCGCGAGAATTGCGAGTCCTGTGCTCTGGACTTCGGAGTTGAGCATGGCCGCGATGGCCCTTGGCATTGTCTACATGATGACGGTGAAACCCGACCTAACTGGCTCGCTGCTTACCGTAGGGATCACGCTGGCTCTTGGGGTCGCCGCCGGTCAGCTGGCGAGCCGCTCAACTTCTGTTCCCGCCCCGGCAGACGCGCTGGAAGTAAAAAAGAGCTGAGGCACTCTTTGTGTGCATTGGAACGCTGGCGAGATGGGCAGCGGAGTACACTCCCTGGAGCGGCCCGCACATGGAGACGCCATCGTCCTCAACTGCATGCTGGTTCGCCAAATGGCCCTTGGGCTGGAGCAGGGGCTCCTTTGAGGCATCGTCCAGCGGCACCACGGGAGGGGCCAGATGAACCCAGATCCATTACGGACACGAGACTCCCTCTGGCACGGACCCTGGCTCGTCTTGGCCAGGCTGCTCTGGATCGCCATTTTCCTGCTTACGCTCGTGGTCTTCTGCGCCAATCTCCTGGTCAACCGCTACGACCTCCTGGTGGTCGCCGACACCAGCGTGTGGTTCGCCGTTGGCCTCGTGCTGTTCTGGCGCAAGTCCAACGACCCGACCGTCCTGCTGTTTTCCCTGCTCCTTATCCTCCTGGGGGGCTTCTACATTCCCCCGGTTCCCTTCGCGCTGCGGCACGATGGCGTCTGGTGGATTCCCATTGATGTTCTGGGACTGCTGAGCGGAGTGGCACTCAGCTTGGTGTATACGTTTCCCGATGGGCGCTTTGCCCCTCGCTTCACCCGCTGGCTGGCCCTGGGATGGATCGCCGTCTCGTTGGTACCTGTGCCCATCCCTGGTGATGTCTATCCCTGGAACTGGTGGTTGTTCCCGCCCTATACCCTGCTGCGCCTCGCGTTTCTTGTCAGCCTGGCGCTCGCCCTGCTCTACCGCTATCGGCAGAGGGCCACGCCAGTCCAGCGTCAGCAGATCAAGTGGGTGGTCTTCGCCGGCTCCCTCCTCCTCGGAATCGCGAGTCTGTATCTGCTGGTCTCGTCCGTCCTGCCCTACTTCTTTCCCGTGCTCGGCCTCTCCCCGCAGCTGGTACACTTCTTCAGAGCGATTACGCTTGAACTCGTGCCCGTCCTCATCCCCCTTTCCTTCGGGATCGCCCTGCTGCGCTACCGGCTCTGGGACATCGATACGATCATCAACAGGGCGCTGGTGTATGGCTCGCTGACTGGCCTCTTAGGCATGCTCTACGCGGGCCTGATCATCGGGCTGGCACATCTGGTGGGGCTGTTCGGCGGGACAGCGACCCAAAACCCGGTGGTGCTGGTCATCTCCACGCTGGTGATTGCGGCGCTCGTTCTGCCCGTGCGCCGCCGCATCCAGAACCTTATTGATCGGCGTTTCTATCGCAAGAAGTACGATGTGGAGAAGATGCTCGCCTCCTTCAACGCGACGCTGCGCCAGGAGGTAGGCCTGGAGCAGATCCGCGAGCGACTGCTTGCAGTTGTACAGGAGACGATGCAGCCCGCTCATGTCTCATTGTGGCTGCACCAGCCGGAACGACATCCCGCCGATCTGGCCCACCGCCTGGAACTGCACAGTCAGACGCCCGCGAGCCCAAGCCCGATTGAGCAGGGACGCGAGTCCGAAGTGCCGGGTTTGGATCCCGGCTGGTGACGCCCATGGGACTCTGTCCTCCAGGGCAAACGGGTAACGAAATGCCCTCATAGCGCTCCTGACAAGGGGAAGAACGATGGCATCCTGGTGGCAAACAGCGGTTGTAGCGACGGCAGCCAGGGTGGTGGTCTTGATCGGATTAGTGGGCGGCGTGTATTACCTGCTGATGCGCCGTCCCCTGCCCAAAATCAAGGGCACGGTACACCTACAGGGCTGCACGAATCCGTTGACGTGATGACCGATCGCTATGGCGTTCCGCACATCTATGCCAGGAACGAGGATGACTTGTTCTTTGCCCAGGGCTATGTGCATGCGCAGGAGCGATTGTGGCAGATGGAATTCAATCGGCGCCTTGGCTCTAGGCGGCTCTCCAAGCTTTTCGGCGCAGTTGCGCTTGACCTTGATCGCATCTGCCGCCAACAGACCTGCGAAGTAGCCAGGACACCAATCAACCAGTGACTAAACAGCTGCGCGCACTGCCGCCTCGTCGGGTTGTACAAAGCGAGCGCCCCAAACGCCGATGATACCAGCTGCGAGCAAGGCAGGCAAACCGAGGATCAAGAAGGCGTAGCCGGGAGAATTGGCGTGGGTGATGCCGAGCGAGTGGAAGAACGGGTTGCCACTGAGGTAATCGCTGAGTGCACCGGAAATGGTTGGAGCAAAGAGATCGCCGAGGAAATGCGAAAGTAGTAAAGTAAGCCCCACTGAGGCCGCGCGTTTCAGCGGGACTACCACATCCTGTGTGACTGCACTCAATGGTCCGGTATTGACTTGCAACAGTGCCACGGTAACGATAAAGAGAGGAGTGAAGATGCCAAACACACGCACGTTGGGAGAAAGGCCTAGGGGCAGTATGACGGAGAGCACCGATGCCACGAAAAGCGGCCCTGCTATGAGGAAGCTCCAGCCACTGACCAACACCCGCGCGCCGGGGTAACGGGCGATCATGGCATCGGCAACGGCACCGCCTGCCAGTAATCCGGCAATGCCGCCGATCACAGCACCAACGCCTACCAGAGTCGTTGGCGATACCGCCAGGTTCGGGAATTCTCGAACAAAGAGTGGGACGATAAAGACCAAGGTAGCGCCGAATACGAAGGAACTGAGTGCCTGCATGGCAATAACCACGCGCAGAGTCGGAACCTTCCACAGCTCCACGATATTGCGCCAAATGCCACGCAAACCGGCGCGCGCCAGTACCGTTTCGACACTCGCGTCATCTTCAGCCAGACGCGGCGGCTCCTTGCAAAGAAATATCAACAGCGCCAGAAGCAACCCAGGAATGGCAAAGACATAGAAAATCGGACGCCACTGGTGACCGAAGACGTTGTAGAGCACCCCAGCACCGACAAATCCAACTGCCAGCCCTACCAGCAAACCAGTATTCCAGCGGCTCATGACCTTCGCGCGGTCCTTACCGGGATAGCTTGATGCCAGCATGGAGGTGCTGGCGGGGAAGTAACTGCCTTCGCCTAGACCAAGCGCTGCCCGGGTGGCAAAGATGAGGCCGTAACCGCTCGCCAGCGCGGTGAAAGCCGTCACAATGCTCCAAAAGGTGATACCCCAGCCCACCACCGTCTTGCGCTTGATGCGATCCGCCAGTAATCCCAGGGGCAGAACACTCACGGTATACACCAACAGAAATGAGGTTGCCAACAACCCATACTCGGTGTCGGAGAGACCGAATTCGATCTGCACATGGTCGCCGATCGCTAAGAATGCATAGCGGTCGGCATAGTTGATGAAATTGGCCAACCACAGCAACCAGAAGATATAGGCCGCATACTGGCGGCTGAGCGGTCTGGACACACCTTCAGTGGGAGCGCGAGACGATTCGACTACCTGGCTCACGAGGTTCTCCTTGGCGGGTAGCCAGTTACTGCCCACTGTCAAAATGACAAGAAATCATGCCAGCTGTGCCGCAAGGTAATCTCCGGCAGTGCTTGACCGTCGGCGCCTGGGCTGTAGTGCTGATCCAGTGAATAGCCGGTATCTAGAGTCCCGCCGCCCAGGTCCTGACGCAAGCGCGTGTAGGACTCGCCGTCTGCCGGTAGTCCACCAGTGAGATCGGCAAAGTAGGTGGTGATCAGTGAACACAGATGACCTCCTACCCCAGCGGCACGTGTGTAGGAGTTTCAGAGGCCGTCGAGAAGGTGCTTGGTAGCGCACTCGGGGCTAGAACACGATACTGCCCCCTGCTCCCCCCTTCCCAGAGGCAGAGGCTGGCGTGAGAAGGGCCGCCGTTTGCGGACTGAATGAGCGCAAAGGTGCATCGCGGCGGCACATCCCGCAACGGGACATGTGCCCTCGTCGGCTTCCGGAGCCACGCCACGACATCTGGCGTCACCTCTTCTGGCTGTGGCAGCGCCAGCCGAGACAGCCAGCTCCCCGTATTCAGGTACATCTGCTCTGGCGCTTTCCCGCTGTTGAACGAATCAAGCCGCACCTTATGCGTATGCCCTGCCAGCGCATAACGCAGCGAGTGATCGCTTTTCAAGATCGGGTGCATCCCGGCGGCGACACTGTCCCCCGGCGTCGCTCCGGGCGCGCAGATCTTCCTAATCGACCGGGTTTGATCCGTTGTGCGGGTTCCCCTGCTCACGGCTTGGTAGAGCAAGGCAACTTCCATCATCGTCTGTATCCGCGCCTGAAGTGAGGTTCTTTCTCCTAAAGGGTTCTTCCACTCTGGTGAACGCGCTGCTGCCTCCCGCTGAAAGGCCAGCAAGAGTTGAATCCCCTGGAAAAACAATGTGACCGGTTTCTCTTCCTGGTTTGGAACGAACTCGAGCAGCCTCCGGGCGGGCTGACTCTGCGCCCCGGTGGCCAGGATTTCCTGCAAATGCTGTATATACTCCACGACAATCGGCGGATCCAACAGGCACATCAGCGCCAGCTGTCGTGGAAAACTCAGTGGAGGATCAAAGAGGATCAAGTACATGTAGCGTGCCAGAACGGGATGGCCCGCATGTTGAGCGTAGAGCGTATCCATCGGCAACGTGATCGTCTGAGGATGAGATGTTCTTACGTGGCCCGACGCATCCCAGAAGCCGCTCCGATCATGATTCCAGAAGTCATAGGCGTTGCCATGCTCAATATAGACATCCGGCAGCGGTCGATAGCTGCGCGAGGGGTAGAAACACACCCGTTCGTCGCCTGGCGACAGACTCAGCGCCTCCATGATTCCGGCCCGCACCTCTGCGAACCAGAGCTCCACATCATGGTTGCCGGTCATGAAGGTAATACGGCGTCCAGGCTGGCTCACAAACGCGCGTAATGTCTGGAAGAATCGACGATGCGCCGTCGTTATGTTCCGCAGTTTCTCTACCGCCAGGCTGGCGTCCATCACCCCACCACTACCGTACGGCGCCACCATGAGAAAGTCGAAGCCATCTCCGTTGATAATCAACTCCACATCATTAGCGTCTCCCAGCGGGCTCCCACTGTTCCCGCTCACCGCCGCCAGCAACCCTTCCCACGCCGCTTGTTGTCGCGCTCCAAACCCGTCAAGCAGTGGATCGCCGTCCCCAACGTGAAGGTCACTCACAACCAGCTTGATTGTTTTCATCATGACTCTTCTTCTAGCCGTCGCCAGCGCGACAGAGCACAAACCAGGCATCGAGGGGGTGTCCCTCACGGATGACACGCCCAACGACCACATGCCGACTCACCCCTCGCACGGTGTCTCGGGTCCCGTAGTAGACGAAGCGACTCAGGCGCTCCGAGTTGGGCCGGATCTGCGGCCATGCCGCCAACTTGGACGGCGGAACGATTGTATAGTCAAATATCACCTCCTGCGGGCCTGCCGAATGGACGATAAAGTAGCCGGGACCGATGACCGCGCTGAGAGGGTGCTCGTTGTAGCCCCACAGCTCGTTCGTGGAGGCGTCGGGCCGGCAGAACCGCTTGGCAAAGGTGTGGAGCGCCGACAGGGAGTTGCGCCCGTAGTGCGCCACCTCGCGAAGAGGTGGCGTCCCCTCTGGCACGAAGTGGGTCAGATCGATGGGGCGTGCGCCTGTCGCCTCGAAGAGCTTCGCTTGCTCATGCTTACCTAGTGACCGGACCTCGCGGAGGCGAGCGGACGCGTCGAGGTGGTCAAGATACTCCGCCAGACCGAACACATCCACCACTGGGTCCGCCAGGTAGGTGTGGATGCTCGTCGAGTTTGTGATCATCTGCTCAGCTCCTTGGTTACTAGATGTATCGGCGATCATCGGCTTTGATGAGGTCAGCGGCTCGCTCCGCGATCATGATGGTAGGAACATTGGTATTCCCTCTAGGAATAGTTGGCATGATCGAAGCATCCACCACGCGCACGCCGCGTAGGCCATGAACGCAGAGCCGTGCGTCTACTACCGCCATCGTGTCCCGCTCCGGTCCCATCTTGAGCGAGCCTACGGGATGATCGCCGTTTTCTGCATACGCGCGGGTCCACCCCAGCAGATCCTCTTCGCTCTGGGCCTGTGGACCGGGATACCGTTCCGCCTGGCGCAACATAGCCAGCGGTGGTCTATCGGTGATCTCTCGCACCAACCGCACGCCGCGCAGCAGTGCCGCACGGTCGTCCGCATGGGCCAGGTAGTTTGGCTGAATGCGTGGCGCATCCAGTGGATCGTTTGAGCGCAAGCTGATGCTGCCACGACTCTGTGGGCATAGGAGGAGAGTGACCAGGATGAAGCCGTGCCCTTTGAGGCGGGTCAAACCGTGGTCGAGCGCCCAGACCGGGATGAAAGTGAACTGGAGGTCGGAGGCAGGCAGTTCGGGCAACGATCTCACAAAGCCGCCTGCCTCCACGACATTTGAGGTGAGGGGTCCATGATGCCACAGCGCATAGCGCAGGAGGTTGCCCGGCAGGCGCCGTGGCGTCAGCGCTCGGTTGAGACTGACCGGTCGTGAACAGGAACAGATCACTCCCATGGCCACGTGGTCTTGCAGATTCGCTCCGACACCGGGAAGGTCGCGCACCACCGGAATGCCTAGCGCTCGCAACTGTTCGGCCGGCCCGACTCCAGAAAGCAGCAGCAGTTGAGGCGAGTGGATTGCCCCGCCACAGAGCAGGACACCGCGTCTGGCGCGGACCTCCTGGGGTCGTCCAGATTCTCGGCCATGCTGCAAGTACTTCACGCCGAGGACCTGATTGCCTTCGATCAGCAGTCGTGTGACCCGAGCACCGGTGATCGTGGTGAGATTGCGGCGGTGCTGGGCAGGCTTCAGGTAGGCATCGGCGGCGCTGTGGCGTTTCCCACCCTTTTGCGTAACTTGAAATATCCCGACACCTTCCTGCGTTGCGCCGTTGAAATCCTCGTTGCGCGCGTAGCCCGCGGCACCGGCTGACTCGATGAAGGCGCGCGTGAGCGGATTAACGTAGCGCAGATCAGCCACATTGAGTGGTCCGCCGACCCCGTGGTAGTCGGACGCGCCCCGCTCATAGTGCTCAAGCTTCTTGAAATAGGGCAAAACCTCGGCGTAGCCCCACCCTGAGCTTCCCATCGAGGCCCACCGATCATAGTCCTGTGGAGCGCCGCGCATGTAGATCATCGAGTTGATGGTGCTCGACCCGCCCAGACCCTTCCCGCGCCCGAAATACAGGCGGCGATCGTTCAGGTGGGGCTGAGGCTCGGTTTCGAACGCCCAATCAAAGGTGCTCTTATACAGCAGGCTGGCAGTCGCGGGGATGCGAATGAAAGGGGAGCGGTCCGGCTGACCGGCTTCGAGCAGGAGCACACTGACGCGTGCGTCTTCACTCAGCCGATTGGCCAGGGCGCAGCCCGCAGACCCAGCGCCGACGATGATATAGTCGTGCATGTACGTGCCTCTCTATTGGGGCCAACCTGCATTTCACGATACCTTTCGGCCGATGTGCGCACCGTCGAGAGTGCCAAATTATTGGGCAACCCAGCCATCGTACCCTTGCGCATCACCGACTACCACATGAATGATACTCACCTGGCGTCCTTGCATCGTTACGAGCGGCGTTACGATGTGCCCGATCCAGATGGTCGGCGGAACACGCTTGAGCACCTGATCGCAGTGGTGCCATTTCTGCCCGCAGGTGTGGGGATGGTCGGCCCGGTGTACAGCGACTTCCTGCGTCCGCGTCAGATGTGGCGATAGCCGGGGAGAAAGCGGCGTATCGAGGGCCTGACGGGAGATAGATGAGTGCAAAGGCGGCCTACCGATGGCACACTTCTGTAGCACTTGTGGGGACGAGTTGTAGGAACCCATTCTCGTCACGGTCAGGTTAACCGTCCTCGCCACCATTGTGGCTGTGGAAGACGACATGGCCCAATGGGTACCGACCTGATTTGGCGAGGTCGTGACCGCTCCCGTCAGTACGGTGTTAGGCGCATCACTAGTGACTTTCGGCATCAGCGGGCTGAGTGTCTATCTGGTGTATAGCTGAGCGTGCTAGTCACCAACATTGTTTGTGAGAGATGCGCAAGATGAAACGAAACGATTCTGGTTAGTTACTAACATTGCTCTCATAAGTCAACTTCTCCAGTATCCGGAAAGTCCTCAATTCAAGCGACTTTGTCCCAAACCGTTAGTAACCGACATTGTTGTCGCTGTACAGTTGTTTGTCGCGTGAGAATAAAGTCGGACACTGGAGAATAAAGTCCGTCACTGACGATATGTTGTGAGGGCAACGTAGCTGTTGGCGTCTCAACATCGGTGTTACGGCGATTCGTGATGTAGTGCCCCGCTGTGGCAGCCGATCATGCTCAGCACAAGGGAGCGCGAGACTTTCCAGGTCTCGCGCTCCC
>JBKQTH010000066.1:0-9518 GCA_052143275.1 Ktedonobacterales bacterium
CCAGTGGCCTGATACTCTGGCGCTTGGGTATAGCCACACCACAATGAAAGCAAAAGTTCGCCTCGGCGGGAAGCTGCGTGTTGCACTGAGAACACGTAATCGACGGAGTTCCAGCAGATACCGGCGGATTACGTTTCGCCCGTCGTAACTTCATATAAAGCCTCATCTGCTGTGTGTCTCTGCATGTGTCCACTCTGCTCGTGCGCTAGTTGGTGAATGGCGGTATAGAGTACCCAAGGGCTGCCCAGTTCCGCTCTACAACCTCCGCCAGTTGCTGCCCCGTCAGCGGCAGAAGCAGCACATCATCCGGCTCTAGAGGCCGAGCCAGGTCAAGGTAATACTGAATGTCGAGTTGAATGATGCGGTGACGAGCCCGGAGCTGGCGGTTCTTATGGAGCCTCTGCATCAACTCCCACATGTCCGGGTAGGGGTCCAACTGCATCACCACGAGGCATCCCGCAGTTGCCTCCTGCAGCAGGCGCCACCCCTCCTCGCCATCATATACCTTCTGGACGGGATAACCTGCGAAGGCGAGGACCTCAGCGAGCAACGATCGGAGGTTTGGCTCGCGACAGATGACGAGCACACGTGGACTGGCTGAGGTCGTATCGGCATCATAGGGCATACTATCGCTCCTTTGCTACACGTGGTAGCGCCTGCGAGGAGACCCTGCTATTGCCGGCATCATCGCACCTGGCGAGAGGAGATGTGCGGTCGGTAGCCCACCTGGCAGCGGTCTGCAGCGTGAGCTCACAGACCATGGCCGGTGCAAGGCAGTACCTGTTCGCTTGGTACACAACTGCCCAGCGGCACAACGTAGCCATAGGTCTCATCTCTGAAATTTCCGGCGTCAACGCCCAACCATATCGTATAATGATAGGTAGGCTTCACTCAACTGTTACCGGCACAAGGACCCAGGGTATGACTCGAACATCACTCCAGTGCCAGAGCGTGCAGCAGCTGCTCATGGATTTGTGGGATCTGGGGTTTAGCGATACCGCGATTGCCCGGTTCATCAATTGCCGCCCGGAGACCATCGCTCGGGTGCGCTTGGGTGAGCAGTCCGGGCGCAACATTGCCGAGCGTCTGTTGATTCTGGCAGATGCCTATAACCAGTGCCGACTGTCACGCTGATACCCCGCTGAATATGGGCACACCGCCATCTGCATGCAGGTTTTCTCCAGGATTTCTAGAGAACTCTGCAGGAGTATGCCGGATCAGTGTGTCAGATTATCTCCAGGATTTCTTGAGAAATATTTGGTTTAGGTAATCTCCAGGATTCCTGGAGGAAATGCACCAGACTGTGCCCAGCGCCGTTGCTGGCAACCGCGCGAACAGCTGAGCCACTGTTCACCCAGGTGTGCTGGCACGGCGTTCGCGCTCCTGGACCTATGACAGCCAGTTCGCCCATTAGTAATGGGCTGCTTAGCCATTACGCAGGTAGCACTGGGGGCTCTGCACAAATGAGCGGATGGAAGGACTGGAAACTCTGCACAAAGGCTGCCGTCTTCTGGCGGTTGCTGGCCTGTAGCATGAGGTTGAGCCCAGTCGGACTTTGGAAGCCAATATACGCCTGCTCCGTCACAGGAAGCTGGTGATTCCCCTTGTAGCGTAGGTCAGGCCCGCCATCTTTATTGACAAACTGCCATGAATAGGCAACGACACGCGCGTCGGGCGGAACAACGCCATTCTCAATGAAATTATTGATGGCTGTGGTCACCTGTGCCTGGGCGTAGGGCAGCGCCGCAGTGTAGCGGTTCTGCTCAATAAGGAGCCGGTCAGGAAGGAAGATGAGCGCGAGATGCCCCCCACGCCAACGCAGGCTCCATACCGGCACATTTGTCTCTAACCAGGGAAGGCTACCTGGCGGATACACCGCAGCCGGACTCATGTGAAGTGCCGTTGTTGCGCCTGCGTTCCGCTTCCAGTCGCCGTGTACCTGCCGCGCGTCTACTCGAAGGAGCCGCGCAGTCGAGGCTAGTGCCTGCAGCCCACTGCACAACTGCTGGTAGCTTGCTGACTCGGCCGGGTCTAATTCATACTGCAGCACAACATGAGTGCGCTGGCGGTCCCATCGCCAGATATAGTAGCAGAGAGCGATAGATGCCAGAGTGGTAACAATGGCTACCTGCCATGCTATGGCAAGGATGACGAGGTTCACGACAACAAGGGTTCCTACTACCCACCAGAAAAAGTGGTGGTGCGCACGTTGAGCAGTGATGTAACGAGCAAGAGTGTCGGCAGATGCTGGTGTGAGATACGTCTCTGGTAGATACTGGACAGGAGCGCCTGCTGGGACTGGTGATGTGGGAACAGCTTGAGGGACCGTGCGGACCTGAGGCGGCTGCGCCGCACTCTTGCTGCTTGGTGTGCCGCCCAATGATTGGCGGAAGTAGATACCTTTCCTTCCTCCGGCAATGTAGGATCCGCGTGGACCTGTTCCAACCCGTAGACCGCGAACCCCGACTGACATTCCGATACCTGATTTCGAGAGATTCCAGCGGACTGGCCCAGTTCGGATGGACTTACGCAAGTACCAGGGCATCGTTCTCTCCATTCTCTATATAGGTTCATTGCATTTTATTGATGAGTTAGACACAGCACACTTAGTAATAACTGTCTCAGCTGATTGCTCACCAGTGTATCACAGCAGGCCGGCGCTCTCTGTCTCTTCATCGCACCGGCTATACTGTGCATGCCACAGTCAGGCAGTGTACGAGGAACGAGGAGGTAGCTATGAGTGACGAGTCCGGGCACGGTAAGCAGCAGAGCGAGGCCACGACAGCGACCACGACCGGTGATAAGTGGGGCGACCCCATCAGTCCGGAACGACAGGGGGAGCTTCAGGGATATCTCGACCGGTGGGACAAAGAGACCGACCACGGCGAGCGTAAAGGGCCGTTCGCCGGTGTGAAACTCTCTGGAGCTGACGTGTACTGGGCGGCGAGACGGGCAAAGCGCTATGACTTCAGCGAGGCTCACCTAGAGGGCGCCTACCTTGGTAGAGCTCACCTAAACCATGCTATCCTCCGCAAGACACGTCTGGAGGGTGCTTCCCTCTTCCAGGCCCATCTGGAGGGCGCTAACCTCCACGATGCGCATCTGGAGGGCGCCAACCTCACTGGCACATGGTTCGACAAGACCACTCATCTGAACAATGCCAGCCTGACTGGAGTGCGTCTCGATCAAGCTATCTTCGATAATACGAATCTCACGGTGGTGGACTGGAGCCCGGTGACGATGTTGGGTGATGAGCAGGCAGCCCGCGCTCGTAAAGACAAGGCTGGGAAGCCAAAGAACCGAGCGACGCGCCTGAATGAGTACAAATCCGCCGTCCGTGCCAATCGTGTCCTTGCCGTGACGCTGCGGAGCCAGGGCATGAATGAGGACGCTGACCGTTTTGCCTATCGTGCCCAGTTCCTCCAGCAGCAGGTGCTACGCCGTCAGCGGAAGTTCGGTGGCTACATTTTCTCACGTCTCCTCGATGGCCTCGCTGGCTATGGCTACAAACCGGTGCGCGGCCTCATCGCGTATCTCGTCGTCATCGCTGGCTTTGCCTTCGCCTATGGATTAGCCACCCATGGCATCCTGACCTTCGGCCTTCCTCGCTCCTCCATCCAGCCGCTGCAGTGGTATGAAGCACTGGTCCTCTCCATCAGCAGCTTCCATGGCCGGGGCTTCTTCCAGCCGGTGCAGAGTCTGGGGGACCCGGTCGCCATCATTGCCGCGGCTGAGGCTATTCTGGGTCTGCTCATTGAGATCAGTTTCATCGCCACGTTCACGCAGAGATTCTTTGGCCGGTAGCTAAGACGACGCCGACACCCACGCGTGATGGGGACCAGGAGCAGCAGCAAGGTGCCCGCCCTACCGCGCACAGCAGCTGCAGCTTGGCCAGGTGAAAGCAAGGAGGCAGAGGAGTTGCACGGCACACGGATGGCTCCGCCCATATTCCGCAGTGATGGATGAGCGGTTTTGGTATTTCTGGTAGGATGAAGCCCAGACCAGAGACGGAGGGCTTCATGCGAGGAGTGCGCGTCGAGCGCCTGGACCATTTGGGGATCGTGGCCGCGGTGTGCCAGGAAATGGGATTGGCCGCATATTTGGATGAGCTAGGAGGTCCCAGCCAGCAGCAGGTGAGCGTGGGCACGGCAACGGTGGCAATGATCCTGAACGGGCTGGGCTTCAGCAATCGCCGGCTCTATCTCGTCTCGCAGTTCTTCGCCACCAAGCCCGTCGAGCACCTGTTGGGAGCAGGCATCAGGGCGGAGATGCTGCACGACGACTGCCTGGGTCGCACCCTCGACTGGCTCTACGATCACGATCCTACCGCCCTGTTCGCCGGGATTGCGCGGCAAGCGCGCCAGCGCTTTGGGGTGGCGGCCCGTCAGGTGCATGTGGACACGACGTCGTTCTCGGTGAGCGGAGCGTATGAAGCTGACCTCGATGCGCACACGATCGCGGTGACCTACGGCTACTCGCGAGATCGCCGGGCCGACCTCAAGCAGTGGATGCTAGCGCTGGCGACCACCCGGTCTGGCGATGTGCCGCTTTTCTGCCAGGCACTGGATGGCAATGCCAGTGACAAGGGCAGTCTGGTAGCCGCGGTGGAAGCGCTGGCGAACCAACTGCAGATACCAGACGAGGAGGAAGTGGAGGCGCCGATCTTTGTCGCAGACAGCGGGGTGTATAGCGCCGAGAATGTCACCCGCCTCGCGGCGGCGGGGGTGCGCTGGATCAGTCGCGTGCCGGACACCTCCCAGCAGGCGTGGGCAGCGTTCGAGGCGGCTGACATCGGCGGCTGGCAGCAGGAGGGAACACTTTTCTGGGCACCAGTCTCGCCGGCGCCTGCTGGGGAACGGTGGGTGCTGGTGCGCACGACGCAGGGCGAGGAGCGGGCTCGTATGACGCTCCAGCGGCAGGTAGACGCCACGCGCACGCAGTGGGAAAAGGCTCTATGGCATCTCGGCAACCAGCGCTTTGCCTGCGAGCCTGACGCCCAGGCTGTGCTCGCTCAGCAACTCAAGAAATGCCCCGCATGGCTGCGGGTGGACAGCCGTCTCATTGCCCATGCCAAGCAGAACCGGCCCGGACGTCCCCGCAAAGACCAGACGCCCGAGCGGACCGAGTGGCAGCTCGAGGCGCGTGTGGTGGTCGATGAGCAGGCGCTCACCCGCGCCGTGCTGCGGAAAGCCTCCTTCCTGGTCGCCACCAATGTGCTCGACGTGGACCAGCTCTCAGACCAGGAGCTGATCCAGACCTACAAAGACCAGCACAGTGTCGAAATAGTCTGTTCGCAAATGACAAAAACGGACCTGCTCGCTGGCGGGAGTGGTCGGGATCACGTAGTGAATCTCCACATCAGCGTCGGTGACCACCACGCGGTCAATTAAGAGTTCCACCAGTTGCCGCTTCTGCTCCCAGGTTGCCTGCGTCAGGCCCTCCTGCACGCGGGCGCAAAACGCTTCCATGGACTCCACGAGCCCGGCCAAGTTCTGCTGGTTTCGCGCCTCCGCCTCAAGCTGGTCGAGCAACCGCGCTACCGCATGGAGGTGCTGCTCCACCGCCTGACGCCGGCGCCGGTACTCTTCCAGCGGCATGACCTGGTTCACATAGGCCTCCGTGAGACGCTCCACTTGGCTGTGGAGGCGGTCCTGCCCACGCTGCAGTTGCGCGCGGCGCGCCTGCAGGTGCTGCGGCATCCACTGTCCCCCGTGCGCTTGCTCAAGCGCCTGTGTGATACTCTCGGGATGCATTAGGACCTCACACAGATCATGCCACACCAGGGCATCGAGCTGGCGGGAGGGGACAAAACGTGCCGGGCACGTCTCGGTTCGACTGGAGCGTAGCGGCGGCATCTTGCCATTGCACACATAGTAGGTGTAGCCCGGACTCGCGCTGCGCCCAGTGCAGGCTTGGCGACACTGCCCGCAACTGACCAGCGCGCGGAGCAGGTAGGTGTGCACGGTGTTGTGCCGTGCAGCCTGTTGCTGATTCTGGGCGAGTTTCGCCTGCACCTGGTCAAATTCCTCCTCGCTCACCAACGCGGGGATGGTGGCCACGCTGATCCAGGTCGCCGGCGCCATCTTGAGCTGGGAGGCGGTCCCTGCAACCACGGGCCGCAGCGCGGAAAACCGCTTCCGACAGGGGCGTCGGGTGGTGCGGCCCCCGTAGACGTGTCCCGTATACGAGGGATTCTGCAAGATGCCCCGCAAGGTGCTCTCGTGCCAGATGGCCTAGCCGCTGGGAGTAGGCACGCCCTGCGCCATGAGCCATTTCGCCAGCCCACCCAGGCTCCTGCCAGCGGTGAGGTAGCGGGTAAAGATCTCGTGCACCAGTGCACCTTCTGCCGGCTCGACCCAGACGCCCGCCGGATCGCGTGGATGCTCCACACCCAGGCGATAGCCGTAGGGTGGGATGGTGCAGGGCAGCAGCACGCCAGCCTGCAGTTTGTGCAGCCGCCCGCGCCGCATGCGTTCGGTGATGAGGGTGCGTTCGTACTCCGCCACTGCGCCACGAATCTGCAGCAGCAACTGGTCGTGGGGATCCTGGCTCATGGGCCGGTCCAGGAACTCGATGCGACAGCCGGCGTGCTCAAACTCTTCGAGGAGCACCATCTGGTGGACAGAGCTTGCGGGCGAGACGATCTGGGGCGGTGAGCACAACCAGGTCACAGCGTGCGGCGGCGACCGCATCCCGCAAGGCATCCAGTCCCGGTCGGCGCAAGGTGGCGCCACTGAACCCGTCGTCGCGAAAGACCAAGTCGTCGCGCACCTCTTCCTTGTGCTCAGCGCACCACGCCCGCAAGCGCTCAAGTTGCTGGTCACTGGTCTGGTGTTGGGCTTGTCGCTGGGTCGAGACGCGAAGATACAGAGCAATGCGCATGGTCTTCCTCCTGGTCAACATTTTCTGACAGAGACGTGCTGGCGGCGACGGGAGTGATGCGTGGCTCACTCGGCGTGGTCCACTGCACGAGCAGTTGATACGCGGTGCTCCACCGCCGCTGCCCGTCGGGGCACGGATGCGTCTGGCGACGCAGGCGCCAATGGTGTTGCATGAGACCCTCCTCGTCGAGTGCTCTGAGGAGTACTCGTGCGAGGAGGATACGGTCTGCGGGCAACAGACGCCGAGCGCACGCGCAGCGGACGACGCGACCAGGTCAAAGTCAGGCAAGCATGCCGCGACATGCAGAATTTGTCATTTGTGAGCAGACCATTGAGCGGGGATTCGCGTTCCTCAAAGATCCCCTCTTCCTGGCTTCTTCCGTGTTCGTGAAAAAGCCGGAACGTATCGTGGCACTGAGTCTGGTGATGGTGCTGTGCCTCTTGGTCTACCGACTCGCTGAGCACCGCCTGCGCGAGCAGTTGGCAGCCACCGGACAGACGGTTCCCAATCAGCTGAGCAAACCTACAGATCGGCCGACGATGCGGTGGATCTTTCAGTGTTTTGAGGGGATCAGCCTGGTCACCTTCTCACCCTCTTCCATGGGCGCACCACAGCAGGACATTGCCGGGCTGGAACCCGTGCATGAACGGGTGTTGGCACTGTTGGGGCCAGCATATGAAAAATGCTATACACCGGAGGATTGAGGAGACTGCGGAATGCGGGCTTAAGAGTCTGCTGGATGAGTCAGTCCGTCTTTGTTCCTCCGGGCGGCTCCACGGAGAGAAAAGCGAGGTCGCTGAGATCTGGTGGCTGCCCCACCACGGCCTCCGCAAAATCGACGGCGGCAGCGAGGTCGCGCAGGTCCAGCAGTTCCACGGGGGAATGGGCGTAGCGACGTGGCAGACCGAGGTCCATGGTGGGGATGCCGGAAGCTGCCAGGTGGGCCGCCGATGCGTCGGAACTGCCACCACTGGCCACCGACCACTGGTGCGGCACGCCCTCACGCTGCGCCACCGCTTGCATGGCATTCTGCATCGCTCGCGAGACCAGATACCCACTGGTTGCACAACTCAAGATCACACCCTGTCCAAGCTTGGGGAGAGCAGGCTGGCTGCACGTATCGGGTGTACCCCCTGCCGGGCGCGTATCGACCACGAGCGCCAGATCGGGCTGGAGCCGAGCAAACGCTACCTTTGCGCCGCGTAACCCCGCCTCTTCCTGCACCGTCACCAGCACCGTGAGGTTGCACGGCACCTCGTGGCCCTGCAACCGTTGCAAGAGGTGGAGCAGCACCACGCATCCCGCCCGATTGTCGAGGCCCTTGCCCGCGACCCGCGTCGTGCCGACTGTCTGGAGTTCGGAGACCACGACCACGGGATCGCCGACGCGTAGACCCAGTGCGGCAACCTCGGCAGCGGACTCAACCCCAACATCGACGTATAACTCCTCGAGCCTGGCGCCACGGGCCCATTCGTCCGCTGTCAGTCCCTGCGGTGTGCGAGCACCAATGACGCCGACAACTCCTGGAGCAGGCCCGACGCAGACCTGCCGACCTTCCAGTAACCGAGGCTGGACGCCCGTAAAGTCTTCCAGGTGCAGAAAGCCGTCGGGGTCGAGAGCGGAAACTACCAGGCCGATCTCATCGGCATGCGCTGATACGACGAGATGAGGCGTGCCGGGAGGTCCAGGACGCGTGCCGAAAAGATTGCCAAGCGGATCGACGGTCACACGCTCCACCAGCGGCTCGAAGCGAGCACGCAACCAGGAAATGACAGCAGTTTCGTTGCCAGATACCCCATGCAGCGACGTCAAGATGGCCAAGTCGGCCCGCAGCTCTGCAAGTTGTGTGGAAGGTGGCTCCATGGTCGGCTCCTGTCTGCTACAAGCAGCTCCTACTCGGGATTTTCTCTCAAGTTTGAGGATAGCAGAAGGCATCCGTGCGTGCCTACCCGAGAGGACATGCTCCTAGCATGCCTTGCATGGTACGTACGTCGGTGCTTGCTGATCTGCTACATCAGCATGCGGCTTGTGGAGCAATGTCCAGTAGAGGTTCCATTCTAGCAAAACTCACAAAACTGGTTCAAGAGTGCTGCGGAATGAGAGCTCCACAGCCTACTCGGATGGTTGGGTAGAGTCCAGAAACAGGATGGCGGTCGGCTGGTATACGCTAGCCTGGAAAGCTAGACAGGGCGCGGGTTTCTAGGATGTTGGGATCATTTTTGAACGAAAACAGGTGCTAGTGAATCTACTTACCCCCAAACCCTCTTGACGGGTATGTAGGATTACTACAACCTACTTTTACTCCAAAAGTGATCCCGAAGCTGCATCAGCCCGCATCTTGCCTCGGTTTCTGGTGATTTCAAAACCAGCCGGCCGTTGTCCTGTTTCTGAGTTTCTAGCTACCGAGTAGGCAGGCAACTATATCGCTTCCTTGCTTTTCGTCTCTTTTCGGCGGCCACGAGGTAGAACATCTGTGCTACAATCGAGGTGGAGCGGCCGTGTCGCTTGCCAACTATCACCACCGCTCCCTCCCCAGGTCATCTCACCTGGGGAGTCCCACGTTCTGGACGCGTCCATGCCTCGGTTCTGTCCTAGCTACCGGCCAAAGAAGCGCTGCGTGAAGGTGGTGATAAAAC
>JBKQTH010000067.1:0-6683 GCA_052143275.1 Ktedonobacterales bacterium
TTTCTCAAACGGTCGAGCCGCTAGGAGGAGGAAGGCTTTCCGCATCAGCCTCATTGCTGTGAGTTGTACACCCACTGTCTCCCTCTCACAAGGAGGGAGCAGTACCAAGTTTAACGTATAAGGAGGAGGAGGAAGGAGGATAGGGGCAAGATCGGTTGACAGCGCCAGCAACGCTGTGATACGATCTAGCTTGCCGTGCTGCTTCCACCAAGGTGCACCGCTTGGACCCGTAGTGTAGCGGCCTAACACGCCGGCCTGTCACGCCGGAGACCACGAGTTCGAATCTCGCCGGGTCCGCCGGAACAACATGCCCAATTTTTCGTGACAAAACGTAGGGATAGTTTCGATGCTTCGGCCTTGAGTTTTTCTATGTCGTCTATGTTGTCTCGCCGACCTGTTTGGTTTTCCCACGCTCAGCCTGCATCAGGCGCCAGATTGCGCTATATGACACCCCAAATAGCTTGCCTACTTCGCGCAGAGTCTTTCCTGAGCGGACCAGTTTTAGCGCTGCGGCTGCCTGCTCACCGTTGAGCTTGCACTCCGGGAGAGGTGGATGCTTGAACTCTGGACGACTGCGTTTGGGTGGAATACACTGCTCACGCAGCCACAATCCGCCAGATCGTTGTTGCCACAGCTTAGGATCCAGACCAAGTGCCAGCGCGGGCAGAACATCTCGTCTTGGTATGACAGCCACGATGGCCCATCTCTCCAGATCGTATATCAGTCCCTCACTCATGAGCAGCGCCCACAGAATATCACGGCGTTCCATCGGGGCTCCCTTCGGCCAGTACTCGGCCATTTCGACCAGAGTTTCACCTGCCGATACCGCCAAGTGGACATCAGTGTCTAGGTTATGGGTAGTTAACACCGGCAAAGCGAACAGTTCGCTACGAACCGTCTCCATTTGAGTGTCTAGAGCATCTTCTGTGAGGTATCCCTTGGCAAATGCCAGCACCAGACGCTCTTGTTCTTTCTCAAGCTCTGTGCGGCGCTTTCGAATTGGCTCTTGGTCGTCTATTCGGCTTACGGTTATACAGTAGTCGGTGATAGACTGACGCCATGAAACTGGCAGGTGTACGCTAGCCAGCAGTGCACCGAACTGCTCAGAGATGACTTCATTTGTGACCGACAGATAACCTGGAGTCGCGCAGGGCAACTTGCGGAGCGCGCTGGTATCGCGGTAATATACTTTCCCCCCTGGATAGTTCTGTACACGGAGCGGACGGTGACAGCCAGCGCAGACGACCATGCGGCTAAACTCATGCGCTTGCCGCTGAGATTCAGCTCTTGGCCGTCGATATAGTTTGGATTTTGCCCCCACCATCTGCTGCCATAGCTCATATGGCCAGGCAGCCGGATGACGTCCCTCAACAAGCTCACCCGACGGCGTCTCTATGGTGCCATGCCCGCAGCCGGGAGCGAATTCGCGCGGAAACCACATACGACGCATAGCTGCAACCGTATCTTTGGAAAGCAGTCGCTGGCCGAAGCGCGGCGTCGTCGACACATGTCCTACCAGCTCGTCGGCAATAGCAGCATCTGCCCACCCTTGCGCAGCCAGTTCGCCCAAGCGCACGAGCGCCGGAAAGTTGACCGGATCTCGCCGTACCGGCATGCGCGGCGGCTTCCAAGTAGATGGCGCGCCATCCGGCGCTTTGGGGTACTCCGGTGGCAGATAACCAAACGGTACACTACCGTTATGGTACCCATCTCGTGCCCGGTCTTCCTTGGCATCGATGGCTCTCTGGGAAAGGCGACGGATAAAGGCAGCGTTGAGCTGCGTGTCAATGGCAAACGCCACGTCAGACCCATCCTGCTGTGCCTTGTCGATGTCCCACAGTCCATCTGCCGTCGCCCACCAGACCCGTTTGTTCCGCAATGTGTCGAGCGACATGTACGCAACTGCTGTATTGCGCGCCCACCGATCGTTCATGTAGCACAACACGATCTGAAAGTCTCGTCCCGCTTGGGCCAATAGCTCGGCAAAGACTGGGCGCTTCTCGATCTCCTCGAACTTGGCGCTTATCTCTGGTTCCTCGAACCACCGGACGATGTGCCAGCCGTTACTCTCCGCGAATTCCTGGATGCGCCGCTTCTGGGTAACGATGGTGGCCGGGTCCTGCATGTCGCTACTGGAGCGGACGTATCCTGCCGCCAGCGCGCCCGCTTGCGGCTTGCCAATGTTACGATAGAGCCGCTCGAGGTGTAGTTTCTGTTTGCCCATATGCTTGTCCCTCCTGATCGAGCATGAGTCAATGGTGCTTGCCGGTACAGGCATTCGTACCGAAGCCATGACTCTTGACTGCAAGAACAAAGTTTCCACCAACTTTGTCTACTGTGGTAAGTACCCAGACTGATCAAAGGAGCGGAAAAACACACGTGGAAGCATGAGGTAATCCACACATGACAGAGTCCGCTTACTATACAGTTGAGGACGTGGCAACGCTGCTCAGCGTCCACCCCGACACTGTCAGACGGTGGATCAAGAACAACGAGTTGCGCGCACTCAATCTTGGACCGCGTGCAGGGTATCGCATTTCGAAAGCTGCGCTGGACGATTTTATACGCGAGCATGAGCAGCGTTCTGGCGGTCAGACCGGCAAAAGGTGAGCCATTTGCCTTCACTATTTCTCATATTGCAGCTAACGACTTGGCAGTACCCACCCCGCTCGCGTTTGGATAACATCGCGCTGTGGCAACCCTATTTGAGCAGTGAGCGGCGTATCTCTCCTGGACCCGTCATCTTATGAAGGCACACACTGGGTGGTCGATCACGCCTATCCCACCTCGCATCTCGGCTGGCTCGTCATTGTGCTCAAGCGCCACGTTGAGGCGCTGCATGAGCTTCGGAAAGAGGAATTTGTGGAACTGGCAGAGATTGAGTACTAACTAGTCGTATATGTCCAGGTAATGCACACCGATAGTGCGGTCCAGAAAGAATATCTGATGTGTTTCGCTGAGGGTGAAGGCTTTCACCACGTTCACATCCATGTCGTCCCCAGGCCGGCTGATCTCCCGGCTGACCTCAAAGGCCCACGCATTTTTGCGCTCCTGGCCATTGATGAAGAGCACGCAATTCCGGCACCAGCGCTGACGGCTTTCTGCGAGGATTTTACGCGCAAGTACCAGGCGGTGCGCTAAAGCTCCGAGCCACGATACCCTGGAGTACTGCACCAGACCGAGGAATGGTGGAGGGCACGGCCTACTTCGGCCGCCCCCCTTAAACATCTCGTTGACCTGCTCTGCTGCCTACTGTCTCCAGGCCAACCTTCTCGTTACAGGGAATCGCACCTGAACCTGTGATGGAACTGTGTAAAAAGGCCAGCATATTGTGACCGGGATGTAAAGCCCATGTGCTATACACGCTAGGGATGGCAAGCAACTGACGAGAGGGGGCAAGGTGATGATCCAGACGAGTGTGCGGACTCCGGAGCAGCAGATCAAGCGCTTGTGGGCAAAAACCGTCGTGAGGATTCCCCTCATCGTGAGAATTGCCCTGATTTGCCTGGCTGTCGTGGTGGTCGCAGTAGGCTCACTGTTCACCTGGGCCTACTTCAACACGTCGTCCTCGTACCTGGCCCGCCAGCTCATGTGGGGAACCCTTCGTGGAGGAGCCCAGGCCGACGACTATACGTTGTTTCCTTCCCGGACGATCGCGACCGCCTCCCCCCACCTTCTACTTTCCGAAAGCTCCTGCCACCAATCCCTATGCCCCAGCCTTGCGCACCGTCATCGTGAAGGGGCAGACACAGAACCTGGCCCAGTTTCTGGCGGACCACCAGACGACGTCATTTCTCGTGATTAAAGGGGGGCAGATCCTCGATGAAGCCTACTTCAACGGGTACACGGAACAGTCCACGGTGACCTCGTTTTCCATCGCCAAATCGGTGCTTTCGGCCCTGGTGGGCATTGCCATCGGGGAGAGGAAGATCGGAAGCGTGCAGGATCCCATCACCAAGTATCTGCCGGAGTTGGCCAAACGAGATGCGCGCTTTGGGAAGATTACCATTCAAGATCTCTTGATGATGCAATCAGGGCTCGCCTGGCATGACCAGAGTACCAGCCCAGGCAATGCCTGGTTCGGCCTCTTCAGCGATAATGCGGAAACGTATTACAATCCCAATTTGCGTGCGCTGGCATTGCAGCAGACCCAGATCGCGGGGACCCCAGGCACCTACTTCCAGTACAATCCCTATAATGCGTTGCTCATCGGCATGATTCTCGAACGGGCGACGCACCAGAGCATCTCGCAGTACCTACAAGAAAAGCTGTGGCAGCCGATGGGTATGGAGGCAGCAGGGTCCTGGAGCCTGGATAGTACGCAAGACGGCTTTGAAAAGAGCGAAAGTGGTCTGAACGGGCGCGCCATCGATTTTGCCAAATTGCGCCAGCTCTTCCTGCAGAACGGCAACTGAAACGGGCGGCAACTCATTCCAGCCGCCTAGGTGGAGGAATCGACGGGTATGGATAGGCCGACCGCTACCGGCTACTTTTATGACTACTTCTGGTGGGGGAACACGCAGGACGACGTCCATTTCCATTATTATGCCTGGGGAAATAAAGGGGAGTTCATCTACGTCATTCCTGAGCAGCAGCTGATCATTGTGCGCTTCGGCACATCGGATGGCGGTGTGAATTGGCAGGCACTGTTTGAACAGTTGAGCGACCAAATCGCTCAGGTAAACACCAAGTAGGCCCCCGTTCCAGCTGTAGCCCGCTGTACGCACGTTCACCTGGTCGATGTAGAGAAGTCTCTCGTAGGACGAGTCGAGCACGGGTAGCCTAGACATCCGAGTTATCGCGAGTGCCTTTGACCCATGGCTACCTCTCAAACACGGAGCAGGAAGCCCGGTTGTGCCATCCTTCACAACACGCGGTTGGCAAAGGGAATCTTGCGGATCCAGCCGCTGATCAGGAAGCACAGTGGGATGGTGATGAGCACTGCGATGCCCCACTTGAGCAGCGGATAGAGCGCCACCCAGTGGAAGGCATAGGCAAAACCGATAAGCACCACCGGATGGATGAGGTAGACGGTGAAGACGCTGGCGGCTAAGCCTGCCGCCAACCTCCCTTGATGATTCCAGCGTTGTCGGAAGAGCACCAGCAAGCCCAGACACACGCCCACGACCAGGAATGCTTCCCAGAGCGCATAGCCAAAGGCCAACCAGTTGAATCCGCCCCATCCCTGGAAGGCTGTCTGTGTCTCCGCCGCATGCAACCCCGCCGGCAACTCCAGACCACAAAAGATGAGCAGCGTCGCCAGGAGAGCGATCAGCGACCACTTCCGTGCCATCCTGGGGGTGACGGCTTCGAGCCAATTGCGCCGGTAGGCGACCACCCCCAGGATGAAGAGGCTCAGATACTGGGGAAGATAGCTGACTTCCAAGCCATCGACCGGTTGAAATACCCAATTCATCGGCCACCAGATGCGCACCACAAAGGTCACCAGAGCCAGTGCGACGATAAACCCCGCGATGGCCGGTGAGCTGGGTAGGGGTCCGAGGCTTGGGGATGCCGCTCTACGCGGCCTGGTCAGTACCCGCCAGCCGGCATAGAGCAGGTCGAAGAGCAGGAGCACAACGAGGAACCACACCACTCCGTAGACCCCTCGCACCTGGAGCAGGTAGGTGCCGTAGAAACTCCAGTAGGCACCGTGAAGGCCCCCGGCGATGTAGATTGCCAGCGGCTGAATCAGCAATTCGTAGAGCAGCAAAGGGAGCCCCAGACGCACGACCCGATCGCGCACAAAGGACGAAGCGCCCTTGCGATCATAGGAGCCCGGAGTAAAGTAGCCAGCAAGTAAGAAAAAACAGCCCAATCCACAGGCCATGAGGATAACGGTGGGGATCGAAAGGATGGTACCAGTGAGCACATTATTGGCGGGATCGCGATAGTCCCAGGAACCAAGCGCCCCATAGGTATCATCCAGGTGCGCCACCAGCACCCCGCAAATCAGCACGATACGCACGTTATCAAGAAACAGTAGGCGCTTGGCCCGGGGCGCTGCTGCTGCCTGTCCCGGTGGAGCTGTGCCTGCTGCACTAGGGTCTGTCTGACGAATCGATCGGTTAGAGGGTGCCACCCAGGAGAAATGGCCTGTGTTAGCGAGTTGCGTGTTTCGCGTGTGGCCATGCTCGTCGAACTGTCGGATGAGGGCTGAAGAGGGAACTTATGAGCTCTCCGGCTGTGCGGTCGCCTTTTGGACACCGTACATACGAGGCAACTCAGCGTCAATGGGTGAGCAAGTCAGCGATAGTCGACAACGCAACCATTGTCACGTCTCCACACTGACCCGAATCTGCGGCGGAAGTAGGTGAGAGGCGTACCAGGGGCCATCGGTCGGATTCGTTGGGGTGCGTTCACACACCGAGGATTACCCGATGGCCCAGCTATATACACCAAGCATTGCAGCTGGCTGGACCTGCAATTACTCCGAGACCGTTCCCGGGGGATCGAGCCGGGAGCTCAAGAGATCTTCCACGTTGTCGAAGTTCGCCACAATGCCATTCGCGATATTGGGCAAGGGGGCACGGCCGGCCTGGTCGCGGAACGCGAGCCGATACGTCAGCGTCGTCACACCGTGCGTCTCGTGCAGGTCGATTGACTCGACCGCCTCCGCATCGGGCCACCCGTCGTAGAGCCAGGTGGCGACGACCCGGGTCGGTGGCTCGATCTCCACGAAG
>JBKQTH010000068.1:0-13781 GCA_052143275.1 Ktedonobacterales bacterium
GCAAGCAACATGGACAAAAGCGCAATGAGCGCCAGTAGAAACACAACCCTGCGCTTCTCGAGGCGCAGGGGGACGCGAGACAGGCGTTGCATCATAGAAACTCCTAACTCAGGGACGATGAGTGTCAAGCACTCACCGCGACATAAGCGACAACGCTTCACCTGAGACTGGCACGGGCACGGCCACCTGTGCCCTCGTACATGTCGGGCGTGAGATCGTGAGATAGATATGGCTTACCGAAACGGGGTAAACCGTCCTCCTTTCGAAAACGGATAGACCACCAGAAGTGGCGCAGCATGGATCAGCGGCAACAGCGGCGACCATGGACTGCGGTGACGGGGGTCATGTCTCCCGTTCTCCGTCATCGACGCTCACACGCCGCGCTGCAGGCACAAGGCACAACGTGACAAAGGAGAAGATGGTGCAGAGGCTCGCCTTCGAAAGATGAAGGCGCCGGGTGGATGAGCGCTGCATCACACCAACTCCTTGCTCAAGACACTGAGTGAAGGGATCGTTCAACCCGGAACCAGCCGCGATGCTTGGGTGTCGTGCCGAGAGACCGCGAGGCTCGGCATTGCCCACCTCTGTGGGAATCTTGTTTCCCTTTCGAACTATAGAACGCACCAGAGGGGATGCTGCGCATGACGGATGTGCGCGCCAACGGAATAGCTTGAGTGCTATATTACCAGGATAATATCTCCCTGTCAAGCTGTGGGTGTCCATCCTTTAGAAGGTCAGCAACGCGACCACGTCGAACCTCGCCATATCAGGCAGAAACGACTGCGGATCGTTCTTGTGGGTGCTTATCTGCGAGACACACCCAGGTCACCACACACACTGACGGCAAAATTGGCTGGCCAATTTGCCCAATGTATTTGGCATGATTGGCGGGGATATCTTGACGCCGATTCGCAAATCTGGCATTATTGATTCGACCACTCGCTGTTGTGGTGCTGACAGGAGAGCACAGCTCTCTGCATGTGAACGGCCAAGGCAAGAGCATATAAAGGATCGAGTAACTGGAATGGCGCTTGAGACCCGCGACGAACCACAAAGCTATCAGATCGTCGCCTCGCGTATCATGCAGCTGATCGCGGAGGGTGGATTCAAGCCGGGTGATCGCTTGCCGACCGAACGCGAGCTCGGCCGTGAGCTCGGGGTGAGCCGGCATACCGTGAGTCAGGCGGTCAAAGTCCTGGCCGTTTCCGGAGTGCTCCGGTCTCGCCAGGGGAGCGGCATTTATGTCACGCGCACCTCGCCGCCGACCGCCTCGGCGTTCATCAACGTTACTTTGCGCGGAGACCCACAGCAGGTACAGCAGCTCTGCGAATTTCGCATGACGCTCGAAATGCAGACCGCGCGTTTGGCGGCGGAACGCATTACTCCCCGCCTACTGCGGCGCATTGAGGATGCCGCGCTCGCCACGAAGGCCAGCGCCGAGCGCCAGGAAGGCTCCCAGTTCAGTGAGGCTGACCGGGAGTTCCATCTCGGGATTGCCGAGGCGAGCGGCAATGCCTATCTTGCTTCGGCGGTTGCCGCGGTAATCCCTGTGCAATTCTGGGCCGCAGACAGCGTGATGGAGATCGAGGGAGGTAAACCGGGAAATCCGCTCACCGCGGCGGCCCAGCACCTCGCGATCTTTCAGGGCATCCGCGATGGAGACTCTGAGGCTGCCGCCCGAGCCATGCAGCAACATATTGAAACCTCCTGGGAGAGCTATCAATTGGAAGTGCGCCGGCGGATGACTCACGTTTTGCCCACGCCGTAGCCTTCCCACGTGCTCGACTCCATACTTTTCCCTTCTCGCTCGAAGGCCGAAGGGGGGTAGGCTGTGTGCCCGGTTATTGAAAGGAGCCTTCATGCGCATTCGTCAGGTCCAGGTCGATCTCGCGCCCTCGCCCGCCGTGTCTCCGCAGTTTCGCTGGCGTGACGGTCTGCCAGGCTCGGATGGTCCCGGTATCAGCGGCATCCTGCGCATCCAGACCGACGAGGGAATCGAGGGCGTTGTCCCTGCCATTCGCGGTCCAATCGTTGCCGACATCGTTGAACGTCGGCTACGCGCTGAGCTCGTCGGTCAGGACCCTCTCCGACGCGAGTGGCTCTGGCACCGACTCTGGGAGCTGGATCGCATTGAAGAGTTCCCTGTCTACATTCAAGGACTGGTCGATGCCGCTCTCTGGGACATCGCCGGCAAGCAGGCAGGTCAACCCGTGCATCAATTGCTGGGAACGTTCCGCACCAGCATCCCGGCATATGCCAGCACGGTGACGTTTGGGTCCGTCGCCGAATATCTTGACGTAGTTGACCAATGTCTTGCCCTCGGCTACCCCGCCATTAAGCTGCACGGGTGGGGCGACGCGCGGCGGGACGCGCGGTTATGTGAGGCGGTGCGTAGTCATCTCGGCGCCGACATTCCGCTCATGTATGACGGCTCGGCGGCCTTCGATCTCCCCGATGCCGTCTACCTGGGCCGTGCCCTCGCCGCCGCCGACTACCTCTGGTACGAAGAACCTATCCGCGAGTTTAGTATCCATGCCTATAAACAGCTCTCCCAGGCGGTCAGCATTCCGCTGAATGTTGCCGAAACGTCGGAGGGCGCGCACATGAATGCGGCCGATTTCATCACATCCGGGTGTGCGACCTACGTGCGCACAAGCTGGAACATCAAGGGGGGAATCACCGGAGCCATGCGTATTGCCCATCTCGCCGATGCCTTTCGGCTGCGTGCAGAGGTGCATGGACCGGGGTTGATCCATCGCCATTTGTGTATGGCGATTGCGAACAACACCTACTACGAGTCCCTGGTCATGAGCAATCCGGTCGTGCGTGAGCCTTATGTAGACGACCATGGCGAGATCCAGGCACCGAACGACCCGGGACTCGGCTTTGAAGCCCTCTGGGAACGAGGCGCCGGTAACGCCCTGGCCGAGGGCGTCGCCAGTGTAGCCAGTGTCGTCCGCGAGCACAGGTAGCGCTCTGGCAGGAATTCGCGGCGAGTCTTGCCGTGATCTCAGGAAAGGGGCTGTGATGGCGATGGAGGTCGATGTTCCCTACGGTGCCGGCACTCGACGAATAACGGTTCCTTCCGGCACGCGGGTGCTGCGCTCCAAAACGCTTCCGCCGCTCCAGGACGCGCGTGTTACATGTGACGCCGCCTTGCGCGCGCCGACGGAGTCGGCTCCCCTCCTGGACCTGGTCAGCCCAACTGATCGAATCGCGCTTGTCGTCTCGGACATCACGCGTCCCACGCCCAACCACCTCCTGGTGCCGTGGTTGCTCAAGGCGCTTGCTAAGGTTCCTCGTGAGCAGTTCGTCATCCTCGTCGGCAATGGCTCTCACCGCGCGATGACACACGACGAGCTGACGAGCATGCTCGGCGAGGAGGTCGTCGCGACGGTGCCGATTATCAATCACGACGCGACCGACAGGGCGATGCTGGCGAGGCTGGGTACCACGTCAACCGGAGTGCCAGTCTGGGTCAATCGGCACTACCTGGAGGCTGATGTGCGCATCGTTACCGGCTTCATCGAGCCCCACTTCTTCGCCGGTTTCTCGGGAGGCCCCAAAGGTGTCGTTCCCGGGCTGGCCGGGCTGGAGACCATTCGGGCCCTACACAGTGTGGAGCTGATAGACCATCCGCAGTCGACCTGGATGGAGCTCGACGAGAATCCTATCCACCAGGGCATACAGGCAGCAGTTGCGCTCTGCCCGCCGGAATTTATCGTCAATGTGACGCTGGATCCATCCCATCAGATCACCGGCATCTTCGCGGGCCATGTGGTAGCCGCCCATCGCGCGGGATGTAGCGCGATCCTGCAGCAGGCGATCCCAGTGGAGAAGCAGTGTTTCGATGTGGTCATTACCAGCAATGCAGGGTATCCGCTGGACCAGAATCTCTATCAGAGCGTAAAGGGCATGACTGCGGCGGTACAGCTGGTACGTGCGGGGGGTGCGATTGTGCTGATCGCAGAATGCCGTGATGGGTTTCCGGCTCATGGAGCCTATCAACGGCTTCTCACGCATGCGAAAACGGCGACCGAATTGCTGGAGACGATTCACCTTCCCGGGTTCCAGAGTGCCGACCAGTGGCAGGTGCAGAAGCAGGCCCTCGTGCAGCAGCATGCGCAGGTGCACTTGCACTCAAGCCTATCCGAAAAGAGTGTGACAGATGCCCTGTTGATCCCAGCCCCACACGTGCAAGAGACCATCAATGCGCTGCTTGACATGAACGGTCCGCAAGCCCGTGTGGCGGTCCTGCCTGAAGGACCCATGACGGTGATGCAGGTGCAGTGAGTGGGCGTGCCTACGCTAGATTGGACCATGGTGCATATCAAGAGCAGACACGCCGCCGGCTCATCGGTGAGCGCGAATAGCGATGACCTGTGGCTGCCACGAAAGGTGATGCGCGATGACCACCATTACTGGAATCGAATCCTATGATGTGCGCTTTCCGACGTCGCGTGATCTAGATGGCTCTGACGCGATGCATCCTTATCCCGACTATTCGGCTGCCTACGTCTGCCTGCGCACGAATGCAGCCTGGGAGGGTCATGGTCTCGCCTTTACCATCGGCCGCGGCAACGAAGTAGTGGTCACCGCCATCCAGGCCCTTGCCCCGCTCGTGGTTGGCTTGAGCCTGGAGGAGATCACCAGAGATTTGGGCGCTTTCTGGCGCCGGCTCGCTGGCGATAGTCAACTGCGCTGGATTGGGCCAGAGAAGGGCGCCATTCATCTGGCTACCGCGGCCATTGTCAATGCGGTGTGGGATCTGTGGGCAAAGTCACAGGGCAAGCCGTTATGGCGCTTGCTGGCCGACATGGCACCTGACGAAATCGTGCGCTGCATCGACTTCCGATATCTGAGCGATGTCATAACGCCGGAAGAGGCCGTGGCCCTGCTTGAGCGACAGGCGGCAACAAAAGCTGACCGCATCTCGACCCTGCTGGAGCAGGGCTATCCTGCTTATACGACGTCGGTAGGATGGTTCGGCTATGACGACGAGAAGCTTGCGCGGTTGTGCCAGGAAGCGCTGGCGGACGGGTGGATGCATTTCAAGCTCAAGGTAGGGGCCAACCTTGCCGAAGACCGGCGGCGCGCCCGCCTGATGCGGCACATTATCGGTCCGGATCGGACGCTGATGCTGGACGCGAATCAGGCCTGGGATGTCCCTCAAGCTATCGAGTGGATGCGCGACCTGGCCGAGGTCGACCCCTACTGGATCGAAGAGCCGACCAGCCCGGACGATGTGCTCGGGCACGCTGCGATCGCCCAGGCTATCGCCCCCATTCGCGTCGCAACTGGGGAGATGGTGCAGAATCGCGTGCTCTTTAAGCAGTTCTTTCAGGCGCACGCTCTCGGTGTTTGCCAGCTTGACGCCTGTCGCCTCGGAGGCGTCAACGAAGTGCTCGCGGTCTTGCTACTGGCAGCGAAATTTGGCATCCCGGTGTGTCCGCATGCCGGCGGGGTCGGGCTGTGCGAGTCCGCTCAGCATCTTGCGATGTTCGACTTCATCGCGGTCAGTGGATCACTGGATGGCCGCTTTATCGAGTATGTTGATCATTTGCATGAACATTTCGTCGATCCAGTCGTGGTGCAGCACGGCCGCTACATGCCGCCGGCCGCGCCGGGAAGCAGCATCACGATGAAACCGGACACCATAGCTGCCTTCACGTTCCCCAGCGGACCGGAATGGCATGCGATCATGCAATCCACGCAAACGAGTCTGAAACGCTACGGTCAACTGATTGGCCTCAAGCCGGACCAGATCGACGCCTACGAGCGCCTGCATGCCGCCGTATGGCCGCAGGTGCTGGCGATGATCCACGAAGGTAACATGCGCAATTACTCCATATTTCGGCATGGATCTGACTTGTTTGCGTACTTCGAGTACGTGGGGACGGACTTTGCTGCAGACATGGCGAAGATTGCAGCCGACCCTACCACACAATCGTGGTGGAAGCTTACTGACCCCATGCAAATTCCCATGCCCGACCGCGCTCCGGGCGAATGGTGGGCGACCATGCAGGAGGTCTTTCACACTGACTGATTGGGGGAAGCACAGTATGTTTCGACTTGATGGTAAGCGTGCCCTCATCACTGGAGCGGGGTCGGGAATCGGCGAGGCGATCGCCGCCCTGTTTGCCGCGCAAGGAGCGCACGTGATCGTGGCCGACGTGCAGGCTGACGCGGCCCAGCGCGTCGCCGACGACATCGCCCGCCTAGGCGGCATCGCCACCCCGCTCGCGCTGGATGTCGCCGACGAGGACCAGGTGCGTACGTCCTTCGAGCAGATGGCGGATCAGCAGGGACGCCTCGACCTGCTCGTCAACAACGCTGGCATCAGCCATGTGGGCACAATCCTCGAGACCAGCCTGCAGGATTGGGAGCGCGTGCTGCGAGTAAATGCCGGCGGCGTTTTCCTGTGCGCACGCGAAGCTGTCCGTCTCATGGTGCAGCAAGAGCCCAAAGGAGGCGTCATCATCAACATGTCGTCGGTGGCCGCCATGATAGGCGTCGAGCGCCGGCTTCCATATTCCGCGAGCAAAGGGGCGGTGCTGGCCCTGACGCGCAGCATCGCGATGGACTTCGTCGACCAGGGCATCCGTTGCAATGCCATCTGCCCCGGCACAGTCCAGACTCCCTTCGTTGAGGGTTACCTCAAACGCAGCTTTCCAGGCCAGGAAGATGCGGTGCGCCAGACGCTGCACGCGCGCCAGCCGATCGGGCGTATGGGACGACCGGAGGAAATCGCCGCCGCGGCGCTCTACCTCGCCAGCGACGAGGCGGCTTTCATTACTGGTTCAGCACTGGTCATCGACGGCGGCTGGACAGCGAAATAGGACCTACCGCCAGCAACAATGGATGAGCTGTGGCAGCCGATGGCGCGGCTGCGCGGAGGAGATGTCCGTGCTTGATCTAGCAATCGTTGACGCACACGTTCACCTGTGGGAGCAGAACCAGTTCCCTCGTCCCTGGCTCGGCTCGCTCCCCGAGCTCAATCGTCCCTGTGGTCCGGCGAACTATCAGGAACAAACCACTGGGCTTCCTATCGCCGGGATCGTATACGTTGAGACGGCCGTCGCTCCCGCCTATGGCCTGCTCGAAGCCCAGTGGGCGATTTCCCTGGCGGAGACGGAACCGCGTCTCTTGGGTGTAGTGGCGGCGGCGCCGCTGGACGATGGACTCCAGGTCCGTCAGTATCTGGAAGCGCTCTCGGCTCTCGGTTCGGTGGTGAAAGGGGTGAGGCGCAACCTGCAAGACGAACACGATCCCGAGTTCTGCTTGCGGCGAGACTTCGTCGCGGGAGTCCGCCTCCTCGAAACCTACGGTTTCTCGTTCGACATCTGCATCCGACACGACCAGCTGCCGGCGGTGACCGCGCTGGTGCGCGAATGCCCGACGGTGTCCTTCGTGCTTGACCACCTGGGCAAACCCGCGGTGCGCGAGCGACAGCTTGATCCGTGGCGCGACCAGCTCGCCTCCCTCGCGGAATTGCCGAATGTGGCGTGCAAACTGAGTGGGCTGGTGACAGAAGCGGATTGGCACCGTTGGCGGCCGGAAGATCTGGCGCCATATGTTAGCCATGCATTGGAAGTGTTTGGTCCTGATCGTCTACTTTTTGGCAGTGATTGGCCGGTGATGACATTGGCATCCTCATACCAGCGTTGGATTGAGACGCTGGTTCAGTTGACGTCCCATCTCTCAGAGCAGGACCGACAGCGGCTCTGGAGCGACAATACGTGCCACTGGTATCGCTTGCCTCTTCCAGACCAAAAGAAAGGCACTCGGATGTGATGTAAGCGCTTACAACGAGTGTGGTGAGAGCAAGCCTTGTTATGAACGGGAGGCGCGACAAGACGCTGTACGCCGGTACCTACCTTGGTCTCCCGGCTATCCACATAACCTGACCTATTGGGAGCGGCCTGGCTGGTGGTACCCTTCATGTGCTCCAGATAAGGCCTACAGCGGCCATTGTGTGCCCAGATTTACGAGAACGTTTGCACTAAAACAACTTCATTATCGAGTTGCCGGCCCTGCTCCATGTCCTAGCATGCGTAAGGCCGCACATGCAGCTCCAAAGCCGTTGTCAATGTTTACCACGACGATACCTGGCGCACAGCTGCCAAGTGCTGCCTGCAGTGCCGTATGCCCGCCTGAAGTGACTCCATACCCGGTGGAGGTCGGTACCGCAATGATGGGATTGCCTACGAGGCCGCCGAGTACGCTGAAGAAGGCGCCCTCCATGCCGGCAATAGCAATGATGACGGGAAACGTAGCCAACCGCGCTTGACGCTCCAGCAACCGCCACAACCCGGCAACGCCGAGATCAGCCATAATCTCGGCGGATTCCCCGTAGAAATTCAGCGTGCGTGCAGCCTCACCGGCAGTCGCAAGGTCACTCGTGCCGGCAGTCACAATCGCGGTGCGCGGCGGAGTAGACAGCGTAGGCAGTGCCCCGAGCACTGCCGTGCGCGAAGCGGCGTCATAGTCCACGAGTGCCCGCACCGAATTGCCTAGCTGGGCATATTTCGCCTCATCGAGACGCGTGAGCAGCACGCGCAAACCGCGATGGGCAAGCTCGGTAACTGCCGCCTCGACTTGCGCCGGCGACTTGCTCCCGCAATAGAGCGCCTCGCTGAGTCCAATCCGATCTCGGCGGTCGAAATCATACAAGAGATCCTGGCCCATCGGCGCTCCTGTCAACGAAAGCGCTGCCATGACGATAGACAGCAAAACTCACGGGGGCCGCCCAGCCCTCGGACAATGGGAGGAGGGCAATTCTGCCCGCCAGGTATTGCCGCGTTCCGTCGTCGAGTTTCGCCAACATCGAGGCATCCAGCTCAATTTCAATCTTACGGGAACGAAGGCGGCAACGCACCGTTCCCTTGCCCATAGTTTGTTCGACGAGCCGTTCTACTTCATGTACAAACTTGAGGCGGTCGGCGCTCACCGGAATACCGGTTTCGATGCGACTCGCCAGGCAGGGTGCGGCAGGCAGGTCAGCGAGGTCGCACAGCCCCGCGCCGGCAGCCAGCGCACGCACGTCTGCCTTGCCGATTCCACATTCGACGAGAGGGTGATAGACCCCCGCGGAAGAGGCGGCCGCTAACCCCGGTCGAAAGTCCTGCAAGTCGTCCAGATTGGTACCCGAAGCGATCGGCCAGTCGGTATGACGGCGAATCGTCTGGTACAGATCCCTTTTGCAAAAATAACAACGATTGATCGAGTTGGCAATGTAGTCCGAATCGCTGAGCTCGTGTGCGTCAACCATGAAAAGCCGCCATCCATAACGCTGGGCATACAGGCACACTCGTGCCGTCGCCTCAGGCGGTACGGCGGGCGAGACTGCGTGGTAGACGGCCGCTCGCGATTCCAGTGCGCGGTGCGCGAACCAGGCGAGTGTCATACTATCGACGCCACCGCTGACGGCAACCGCCAGGCTGTCGAAACGTGCAAGCAGGTGCAACAGTCTTCCGGCTGGCTCACTCACGACGATTCCTCCTGCGAACTACCCTCTGCCATACGCTTGAGCCGAGCTCGCGCGGCGAAGTCCCCGCCGCTTTCAGCGAGCGAGGCGAACTCGATCTTGGCTGTCTGGGTCCCACCTGGCCTCGTCACACGCTTGATCACGACCGGTCGGCCGTCGACCTGGGTTAGGTGCGTATCGCGGGGAAGCACACATCGCTTCTCAATCGCGATACGCACGCCAATGGTGCTGGTCTCATTCAGACAGGCCCGTGCCGCCTCGTCTAGCCGCTCAGGATCGCAGAGAATCTGGATGGCCGCCATCATGCGCCCGTGCTTGCCCACCGCCGACCAATAGCAAACATCGCGTACACCCGGAACAGTACGCAATCGCTCCAGAGCGTAGGCCAGATCCTCCGCGGTCTGGTCGTCCACCTCACAACGAATGATGCCAACGCTGTCCTCAGCCATGAGTGCTTCACCGCGATCGAAGAAGAGCGCGCGTAGGAGATTTGGTGCGCCTTCCAGCTCGCGGGTACCGAGCCCATAGCCGGTGCCGGTAAGGCGGAGCACTGGCGCTGTCCACGTTTGGGAAGGCTTCAGATGGCGAAGAATAGCGGCGCCGGTCGGAGTTACCCGCTCGCCGCTAATACCGTCATCTCGTATCGGGAATCCCTCCAGCAGACGTAGCGTAGCCGGCGCGGGTATGGGCAAGCGACCGTGCGCCGTCTCTACGATACCCGCGCCCAAGGGAAGCGGACCGAGCGACCAGTTGGGGCGCCCCAGTTGCTCCACGAGCCATGCCGCTGCCACACAGTCAACGAGCGTATCCCATCCGCCCAGTTCATGGAACTGCACCTCTTCTACCGGCACCGCATGAACCTCAGCCTCCACCTCACCCAACAATGTGATAATAGAGTTGACTTGCTCGCGTATGTCAGAACTGAGTGCGCTGTTTGCAAGGTGAGAGCGGAAGTCACCAAGCCTCGTTGGTGCACGTGGCGCATTCGTCGCGTCGATGACCAGGCGACTTCCGGCAATGCCGCCGCGCCGATCGGCAAATCTTTGGATCTGGACCGTCTCTGGGATAGCGGCAGCTCGCAAAGCGTTCACCAGCCCCACCTGGAGCTCCGGCTGCGCATCGAGAAGTGCGCTGATGAACATGTCGCCCGAGGCGCCACCGAGTGGATCGAGATGGATATGGGCCACTTTCTCCGTGAGTGTTGGCTGAGGCGGCATCTCTTCTCTCCTCCAAAGTGAGCGGGCAGCGATCACCGTTATCTCCAGCCCAGCACCACGGTGTGTCCCCGGTATCCACGCTCTAGAGCCGCTGGCCCGTCGATGGATCGAAAACGTGGAGCTTGGCGGTATCGAGCCCTAGCGTGAGAGCCTCGCCGACGTGGACGACGGTAGCCGCTGGGAGACGCGCAATGGCCACCTGCGATTGCACGTCCTCCGTGCTGAGCAGACCGTGAACGCGAAGATGAACCAGCACCTCATTGCCCAGATGCTCCACCACTTCCACCGTGCCGTCGAGCGTATCGGCGTCGCTGGGTGCAGCCAGGCGCACATCTTCAGGACGGATGCCTATGATAACCGGCTGGCCGCCGGAAGAGGCTCCGTGGGCTAATCGTGACGCCGCTTCGCCTGCAAGCGAGAGACGCCTGGTCTCTGATCCTTCTCCGATCGCGACCATCGCCCGATCACCCACCTGCTCCAGACGTCCCTGGAAGAAATCCATGGCGGGACTGCCGATGAAGCCGGCCACAAAGAGATTGGCAGGGGTATCGTAGAGTTCTTGCGGCCTCCCCATCTGCTGGATGATGCCCGCGTTGAGCACGGCGATGCGATCGCCCATGGTCATGGCCTCCACCTGATCGTGCGTCACATACACGAAGGTGGTGCCGGTGGCCTGGTGAAGACGGGAGATCTCGGCGCGGGTCTGCACACGCAGCTTGGCATCCAGATTGGAGAGGGGCTCGTCCAGCAGGAACACTTTGGGATCGCGCACCAGCGCTCTACCCAGCGCCACCCGCTGGCGTTGCCCACCGGAGAGCTGTCGCGGTCGCCGGCGCAGGTACTCGCCCAGGCCAAGCATCTGTGCCGCCTTGCCCACCCGCTGTTCGATTTCTTGCTTTCTGAGGTGCCGCAGCTTGAGGGAGAACGCCAGGTTGTCATAAATGGTCATGTGGGGGTAGAGGGCGTAGTTCTGGAAGACCATGGCGATGTCGCGGTCTTTCGGTGCAATGTCGTTGACCCGGCGGTCGCCGATGAAGACATCGCCCTCGGTAATCGCTTCAAGCCCAGCGATCATGCGCAGAGCCGTTGACTTCCCACAGCCGGACGGGCCTACCAGGACCAGGAACTCACCGTCGTTCACGACCAGATTCAGGTCGCTGATGACATTGGTGCCCTGGGTGTAAGATTTGGTGACGTGCTCGAATCGCACCTCAGCCATCCAAGCCTCCCTTCCTTCACGGTCCGGGTAACAGATACACAATGCGCAGGCGACCTCTGGGGGCGGCTTGGCACCTCACGCCTTGAAGCTACCGGTAAGGGTCCCGCTGGCCACGAAGCGCTGTGAAAACAGAAAGACGAGCGTCACGGGCAGGATTATTATAACACCCGCGGGTGCCAGCTCCGCCAAATGAATAGGCACATCGCCCACCAGAGCGTTGTGCAGCGCCGGCGTGCCGGCAATGAGCGCTGCCAGCCCTATGGGCAGATTGTAGACCGATGTGTCTTGCAGCATGACAAAAGGCAAAAGTAGTTATTCCAGGTTGCCGGGAAATTGAGAGAGCTCAACGGCCGCACTCTCGCGAGACTGGCTGGCTGGGGACCGGGGTGATGCCCTGCCCCCAGCCAGCTGGTCCCGCGAGAGTGCTCGTCGGTCGGTCACGCGGTCACACGGCTCGGGTAACTGCTGGTTACCTACTAACTACTCGGCCAGTCGGGGTCATGGGCGGCCTGTGCCTCCTGTGTCCGCCGCATGTCGGTGTTCACCAACACCTGGTGCGGCGACTCCTGGCCCGTGAACATGGCCACCATGTCCTTGCCGATGTTGACCCACTGCGGGTTCACGTACTTGACGCTGTCCTGAAGGACGAGCGTCGTCGCCGCCGTGTACTGCTTGAGGAACGCCTCCTGGTCCGGCGTCCACTTGGCCGTGACACCAGTGAAGTCCACCGTCACGAATTCCGTCGTGTTGTTGACCAGATACTGCAGGCTCGACGGCTCCGCCAGGAAGTCCAGGTACTCCTCAGCCTGCTTGATATGCGGCCCCTTCGAGTAGACGAACTTGGTCGGACCCGCCGGGTGCGTGGGTAGCAGCTGGTTGTCCAGGATCGGGATCGGGAAGAAGCCGAAGTTTGACGCCGGCACGCTGGGGTATTCAGAGTTTATGGTGGTGGGTTCGGTCAGGCCATCGATTACCATCGCGTACTTCCCACTGGCCATCTCCTTTTCGGTGTTGGCGTACTGGTCGGACAACGCGGTGGGACCGAAGTACCCCTTCTGGTACAGGTTGTTGATCTGGCTCATGGCCGTGTTGGAGGCCGGGTCGGCGGCCAAGGTCTCCTGGTTGGCGTTGAGCTTGTCGTAGAGGCCCGGCTCCAGCTGCTCCATCTGGGCGCCGATCTCGGGCCACCACAGCACCTGATGCCATCCGTCACTGATGGGCTCGTAGATCGGGTTGACGCCGGCGGCCTTGATCAGGGCGCAATCAGCCACGAACTCGTTGTACGTCGTCGGGACGCTGCTGATCCCCACCTGCTGGAAGATGGTCTTGTTATAGACGATGACCCAATACCCGCTGTAGATATCCCAGATCTCCTGGCCATACACCTTGCCGTTCAAGGTCGCCTGACCAAGAGCGTTCGGATCTTCCCGACTCACCCACGCTTGGTTCGACAGATCCACGGCGGTGGCCGTCACGTTGTAGTTGACCTCCAGGTCGGACACGCCGCTCTGGCCCATGTAGATGTCCGGCCCCTGGCCCGTGTTGAGCTTGGTGGAGAGGACCTGGAAGTAGTTAGCCGACGGGATGATCTGGTAGTCGATGTGGATGCCCGTCTGGGCCTGGAACTGCTTGGCCAGAGCCATCTCGGCAGGATAGACCCAGCCCTGGCTCGCCAGCACGGTCAGGGTGATGTTCGATTTGCCTGAGCCTGAAGATGATCCGCCGCAGCCGGCAAGCAACATGGACAAAAGCGCAATGAGCGCCAGTAGAAACACAACCCTGCGCTTCTCGAGGCGCAGGGGGACGCGAGACAGGCGTTGCATCATAGAAACTCCTAACTCAGGGACGATGAGTGTCA
>JBKQTH010000069.1:0-23140 GCA_052143275.1 Ktedonobacterales bacterium
TGGTTGTACTGGCTGCCGCGATTGAGCCGCACTTGCTTGGGATCCGACTGGCGGATGTAGACATAGGCCCGTTTCTCTCGGTGGGCCGCGGTAATTTTGGTGGCCAGACGGCCAGTGGGCGTCATCCTAACGTCAGAGTTGCTCATGGACGACCTCCCTCAGCACGCGGAGCCAGGTCTGGCGCAGGTGCTGCTGTTGCGCCAGACTCAGGGTCTTCCAGACGCGGTGCGCGGGCAGGCGGCAGAGCGCCGGCAGGGGCGGTGAACTGGGAGGTCCGTCGCCTGGCAGAGGTAAGGGCAGTTGTCGCAGCGGGGTCGGGGTTGTCTTCGGGCTCAGGGTGCTCATGGGGGACCTCCAGCTCGGCAGCCTCTGTCACCTCCAGCTGGGCCATGGCCGCTCCCACCGTGAGCAGCGCTCGCAGAGCTGCCACCGACACCCTACACGGGAAGGCGGGTGCTGTCACCTCGGCCAGGGAAGTTGCCCACAGAGGCACGAGACGTTCTATCCCGGGTTGGATCCAGACCACGCAGGCTCTGCCGATGTACTGCTTGTTGGTCACTCCAATCAAGGGGAGGGTTTGGCCACAGAGGGGATGCGCCGGATCAATGATGGTGACCACATCGGTCGGCAAGAACGTGAGATCCAGAGGGGTAGTGTGGTGGATGGGTTTTGCCCACCCCTGCCGGCCCGGTCAGCGTGAGCAAGCGCACACCCTCCACCAGGAGGCATGTCCCAATGCTCTCCAGCTCCTCGGTCCGGCCAATGAGGGAGGTGGGCTGCGCGGCGAGCAGGCGTCGTAGCTGGTCGGCCAGGTGGTCATGCGTGGGTTGCGTCCGCCCCTCGCGATGGGCCTCCGCTGAACTGGCCCCAGGCGCCCGTCGCCGAGACGTCCGATCTTCCATAGGCGTCCCCCGCTCTGTGCGAGAGCAACAATCACGTCTTAGTCGCGCTCCAGTCTAGCATGACCTGGCCCATTCGTCTACCTTCGCCTGGTGCTGGTCAGATCCACACTGTAATGGCTGACTCTTTCTGGAGCGGCGCCATAATGGGTGTGGCGGAGCACGGGCCAAGGGTGTCTCCCGTCAGCTCCCCATCCGCCAGACGCACCCGCTCAAGATTGGCGTATGGAAATCTGCTCGCTCCACTGCCGACCACTGTGTGACACCAACATGGGCAGCTGCTTGTACGCCGCACGGTAGCCAACGTCTATCCACTCGCTCGCTTTGTCGAACGCGAAGGTTGTACCAAAGCCGCTCGTCGTCAGCCGCAGTACGTAGGTCTCGATACCCTCCGGTACGTGCGCTAGGGCGCGCTGAACACGATAGTTGCCGCCCGCCTGGAGCGCACGCTCCATGAGGAGCGCCAACGGGTGAGGACCAGTCGAGAACGGGCGCTGACTAGACCGAGGGGGACGTGTCCGTGACGCTTCGAGATACGTCCCTTGGCGAGGATGCTGCACGTCGCCGATGTCAAGGACGAAGAGCCGCCGCGCTCCGGCATCCAGCGCCACGTCTACGTTGACGTTGTCAATTGTGCCACCATCCACATAGACTTCGTCCTGGATGGATACAGCGGGGAAGACGCCAGGGATCGCCGAGCTGGCCATGACCGCGGGGGCGAGCGGCCCAGATGAGAAAACTCGGAGCGCACCGCTCGTCAGGCTCATGGCAACGGTGAAGACCGGCACCCGCAGATCAGCAAATGTGCGTCCTTGGAGGTAGCGCTCAGCGAAGATCGAGACACCAGCGTCGCTGTAGAGAGAGGTAAGCCCTTGTGCGACACGACGCGTGGCCGTCAGGATGAGCTCCCGTTCAGCTGCTTGTGGCGTCCTGCGACGCGCGGACTCGCGTCCGAGCATGACCAGACTCAGCGTCGCTGAGCGCCAAGCCTCCTCCATGCGTCGTATGCCTGCCAGGGTCGGATCCAAACCGAGTGCGACGCCATTCCACGCGCCGATTGATGTGCCCACAATCAGATCCGGCTGGATGCCGCATTCAAGCAACGCCCGTAGCGCCCCGATCTGCAGAGCGCCGCGCGCTCCGCCACCCGTAAGCACGAACGCTGTACGTACATGCCCACTCGGGAGGTGTCCGATTCCTCGGACGGCGATCGGTGCCACGGCCGATACTCCGTGCTCCATAGTTGTAGCGGCGCCCGGCTCCTCTTCCGCATGCATATGTCTCTCCTCGCTCTCTGAGCCGCTCACCAGGTGAAGCGCTCTCGGTTCTCAACGGAACCATCCGCATCTGCAAGATGTCGCGTCCTGACGAGAAAAGCTTACCCGGCGCACGAGGAGTTCGTACCCTACAGATACTCAGTGTTAGAAATGCGCACGACACACCCACGACTACGCATCTGGCTAGGTGTCGATCGGTCGATCCACTCCGGCCACACCAGGTCAGGAAGCGTCAGGAACCACCAATCGGCAGCGCCCAGCAGATCGAAGTTGAAGATTGTGTAGTAGAGGCAGTGCGGTTGGCAGTAGACGCGATCACCCCTGCCCTCTCGGCTGTTCTGCGGCGTCCACTTCGCGCAGCCCTTCGTCCCACAGATACGATACTTGCTCAGTCTGCGCTGCACTCCGGTGGGCTGCCTTGGCCATTTCGATGCGACCCTAAGCGGCTCGTCTGGATCCCGACCAGACTGCCGCGATGACTCTGGACGATGACTCTGGATAGGGAATACGTGCCATAGCTGATCATCCTTTCCGGCTTCCTGGTACTGTCCGCGGTGAACGCCCCTTTTTCACTGGTCACATGGCAACTCCGGAGGGAGCGTGCAGCGCGGCGAGCAGTTGTTGCAACAACACGGGCACATCCGCCAACGTGCCGCCGCCGAAGAGATAGCGGTCTGGCCGCACCAGCGCCACCTGCATGGTAAGGTTAGCGAACCAGTGTTGCAGCGCGCCCGTGTGGTCGCGCACGTCGCCCTGTGTGGCGCCAGGAGGCGCTGCTATCTGGACCACTCGCCCACCCAGTTCGGTAAACCGCGCCAGCAGATCGGGTGCAAGGACATCTGCTGGATTGCAGGCATATGCCACCAGCGCGAAACCGGGCCCGAGCACGTCATCCAACGGCACGATGCGCCCATCGGGCAGCGTCACCGGTCGCTGCGGAACTAGATGGCCGCGCACCCGGGCGGCTCCCTTGCCATGCGGCCTCGACTTGCCCGGTGGCGGGCCAGCCAGAATGCCATCCGTCAGGGGCGGAGAAATATCCCCCGGTGCCGTCGTGCGGCCCATCAAGGATTGCATCGCCAGCACGCGATCCCGCACCCACGCCTGCATCCAGTTCGTCGTCTGGATGATCGACCCGAAGGTGATCACCCGCTGTATAATGGCGTGCACGTGCGGGCGGCGTTCGATCTCATAGGTCGCCAGCAGGCTCGCCGGAACCTGGCCCGCTATGACGAGCTGGAGCTTCCACGCCAGGTTCATTGCGTCGCGTAAGCCCGCGCAGGCCCCCTGGCCCAGGAAAGGCGGCATCTGGTGCGCGGCGTCGCCCAGCAAGAAGACCCGTCCCTGTTGCCAGGCTTCGGCAATGGTCGCGTGAAACGTATAGATCGCCGACCGCTGAATGATTATCTGGTCCGGATCAATTCCAACTGTGGGGGCATGCTGGATCAGGTCGCGCTGTCGCTCCGGACGGGTGACCTCGTCGGGTACCTCGCCACGGCGTAGCTTGAATTCCCAGCGCAGATGCTTGCCCCTGCCATGCACGAAGGTAGTGGGGCGCGCTGGATGGCAGACCTGGTAATTCCACATTGGAAAAGGATCTGTCCCCACGGCCTCAGCATCGATGACCAGCCATGCGGCATCCTGGTGAAAATCCTGCAAAGCAATACCGAGCGTCTTGCGCGTGAAGCTCCGCGCGCCGTCGCACCCCAGGACATAGCGGGCCTGCACGGTCCACGTCCGCTGACTGGCCACGTCACGCACGGTCAGCTGGACCGCGTCGGCATCCTGGGTGATGCTTTCCACCTCCTGCCCCAGTTGCTTGGTGACGGTGGGATAGCTCTCCAGTTTGGCCCGCAATCTCTGCTCCAGTTCCGGCTGGTAGAACGCACTGACGATAGGGTGGCCGGACGCCGTGACCTGGTCTTTGAGCGGAATATCGAAGAGCTTGCGCCCGGCGCCATTGACATAGCGCGCGTTCTCAAGCGGGGCGGTCAGATCGCCAAGATATTCGCCCAAGTCCATGGCTTGCACGATGCGTAACACTTCATCGTCCAGCACGATGGCACGTGGGGAGGGGTACAACTGGACGTCGCGGTCGAGGACCAGGGTGCGGAGTTTGAACTGCCCGAGCAGATTGGCAACCGTCGCGCCTGCCAACCCGCATCCGATTACCACCACGTCATAGGCCGGACCGTCGTTCTTGCTGTTCATAGCACTGCTCTCCTCTGTAGGGGGCCCCACCGCCCTTGAGTTGGTTACCTCACCACACCTATTGGTTGGTGATGGCAGCGCTGGTTTCATCAGTGTCACCAGCGGATCTAGAGTCGTGTACTGTGAGCTCGCACAGCGTCGTATACTGCCCCAGGGCTTGCGCAACATCTGCCTGGAGTGCGTCATGCTGCACTCCAGTCGCGGGCGTCACCTCGACGAAAGCCTTCCGGCCGTGCACCTTGTCAGAGCTCACCGCGACTCGACAACGTGCGACACCTGGGACCGCCATGACAGCATGCGCGAGCGCATCTTCGATCTCCTGCTGTATGAGCGCCGGCTTGAAGATCTTGCCCACCGCGGTAATCGGGACATCGGTGACGATATGGATGCGCTTGGGGACCGCAGCGCGCTCGCCGATATGGGCCTCGGCAAAGGCAAGCAATTCCTCCTCGCTGCTTGTGGCCCTCCGCTTGAGCTGTACATAGGCCACCGGCACCTCGCCCAGGCGCGCGTCAGGTCGTCCAACCGCGGCGGCCAATAGCACGGCGGGGTGCTGATACAGGGCGTGCTCGATGACTTGCGGGTCAATGTTATGCCCGCCACGAATGATGAGCTCTTTCGTGCGGCCCGTGAGCCAGAAATAGCCGTCCTGGTCCCGCCGGCCCAGGTCCCCGGTGTTGAGCCAGCGCCCGCCGCCATCGCCGGTCTCGATCCAGAGTCCCTTATTCTGCTCGGCGAGCGTGTAGCCTGCAAAGACATTCGGGCCGCGAATGATAATAGCGCCGACTTCGTCCACCGTGCAGTCACGCACATACCGTCCATCCTCGAGCACGACGGATTTCATCTCTTGATAGGGGAGTCGCAGGCCGATCGAGCCCACCCGCCGCTCACCGTCAGCCGGGTTGACGGACGAGACACACGCCCCTTCGGTCAGCCCGTAGCCCTCGAGGATGCGCAGTCCCGTGCGCTGCTCGAATTCGCGAAATACCTCCGGCGGCATGGGAGCTGCCCCACAGATCGCGTATTCCAGCGAACGGACGTCACTCGTACTGACGGGAACGGCGTTGAGCGCGCTGAACACCGTCGGCACGCCGCTGAAGAAATTGATGCGGTAGCGCTCGACGATCTTCCAGAAGTTTGGGATCACCCCCTCGCCGCGGAACCCACCGGGCGCGCCGAGCACAACCGTCGCTCCCCGGCTCCAGGGAATCAGGCTGCTGACAATGTAGCTGTTTACATGGAACAGCGGCAAGCCGCAGAACTGCGTCTTCCCCGGACCCAGCGCCACGTTCTGCGAAGCCGCCCAGGCGTCGAAGACGTCATTACCGTGTGTGTGGGGCGCAATCTTGGGAATCCCCGTGGTTCCCCCGGTATGGAAGTACGCTGAGATCGTGTCGGGACCGATGGTGCGTGCGTTGCGCAGCGGGCGTCCTGGAGCTCGCCGCATGGCATCCCCGAAATCCAGTACGTCGATTTGTCCCAGGCGCTTCTGGAGCGACCGCTGTGCGCGGCTGAAGCGGGCGAGTGGCTGCATCCAGCCGGGGAGATACCGGCGCAGATCCACCCGCAGAATCGTGCGGAGGCTTGGAATCTGCTCGGCGATTCCAGCGACCTTCTCCCAGATATCCGTGTGAGGGAACGGCGCAAGCGTGACCAACACGCGCGGCTGGACGGCAAGCAGAATGTCGCGTATCGCGTCGGGTTCCAGCAGTGGATTGATGGGATTGACGGCGCCAACCACTTCGCCTCCCCAGAGGCTCCAGAGCATCTCGGGGACATTTGGCAAGATGAGTGAGATCGTGTCGCTCGCGGTTACGCCCAGGGATTGGAAGAGATTCGCCGCCGTGTCGATGTTGGTGATGACTTGACGGAAGGTGTAGCGGGCTGAGCGCTGGTAGGCTGTGCCTTGCAAGAAGAAGATGAGGGCCGTCGCGGCGGGGTTCTGCGCCGCTCCCTCCCGAATCATCTCGTAGGTTGACGCCGGCAGCCCACGCTCCGTGAGCGGAATAGCTTCCAGCGCCTCGATGTCCCCCATATCGCGAAATCCACTCACCGGGCTTCCTCACTTCCTCTTCGCTGACAAAGTGACATAGTGCTGCTGGACGCGCGGCGGGCTAGCGCGCGACCAGCGTGACGATCATCAACCCGTCCAGCACGCCCAGGTTCTCGAGGACCTGGCTCAGCGGCTTTCCAGCAGAGTCTTCAGCCGCTGATAATCCTCTTCAAAGTCCTTCTTGATGGTGGTGGCCAATACGCGTTCGGCCGCTTTGAAGAGTCCCTGGGGTTCGCCCTGGAAGTGAAGACGCAGGTGTGTACCCCCGTCGACCGGCTGAAACGAAGACGTGATTTCATAGGCCACCGGCCCCGACGTGCTCTTCACAACGAGTTCCTGGTTCTGGGTATACGAGGTGATCTCAAATGTGGATTCGACTCGCTGCCCCATTACCTTGCGGATGTTCACTCCCGTCGAGCCCACTCCCATCGGACCAGGAGAAGTCTGGCGCGACTCCACGACGGCCGGTTGCCACTCGGGAAAAGTGGCGGGATCGTTTGCGAAGGCAAAGACCGTCTGAACGGATCGATTGATCGTGACGTCCAGATCGAAGCTGATCATGTACCCTACCTCCTGTGCTAACTATGGGATCGCCGGACGTAGCGCCAACCACTTTGTCTCCCCAGCGGCTTCACTGGGAAGGAGTGGCTCACCCGTCATGCGGGTGCAAACCTCGCGGGCAGCCGGCTGATGCCCTGGAGGGTGTTATTGCGCAATCGTTCGGGCACCCCGATCTCGATTGCCGCCACGCGCGGGACTATCGATCGCAGCAGCGCCTGCATCTCGAGTTGGGCCATGTGGGTGCCGACACACGTGTGGGGGCCATTTCCCCACTGGCAGGTATGCTGCCACAGCTCGGGGTTGCGCGCGAGCACCCAGAGCAGGTGTGTCGAGGCCGGGATCGCCGTGCCAATCGTGGACTTTGGGGGATCACCTCCTCTGTCGTAGAGGCCGTGTTCACGTCACCGTGATACCATTTCACCGGGGCAACAGTGTGACCAGGAGGAGCCCTCCTAACAGCCCCAGGTTCTTGACGAAGTGGGACAACTGGTCCTGGCGCTTGGGGCCAGCCTCGAGCCAGAACGCATGACCGAAAATGGTCGTCGGAATGAGCAGGGCGATGAGCACCCACGCCACAATCTGAGCCCACAGACCTAGCGCGAGGAGGAGGCCGCCGACGACCATAGCGAGTCCGTTGATGCGCACTGCCACCCGTGCCAAAGGAAAGTGCAGGCGCGCGATCTGCGCCGCCCGGTGCTCCGGAGCGAGCAGCGTCGAGCCACCGCCCAAGATGAAGATCAGGGATAGGAGGACTTCCGCGAGATGCAGGGTGACCATGTGTGTACCTCTTCGCGCCAGCTCTCCGTCCCCGGCGTTCCTCAGCACGCTACGAGGACGGCGTAGTCGTTGTGCAATTACTCTGTGTCTCTTGTGTCAGCAGAGCGCTTGTGATCCAACATGAGCCCGATGGCTTCATGCACCGTGCTGAGCAGTTGTGCCATTGCCTCGTGGGCGCGCTGCCCATCGCGTTCGCGTAGGGCGTCCAGCACCGCGCGATGCAGCGCCAGCGCGGTCGCGCGAGCTTGCGCCGTTTTCGGAGTATCTTGGCGGAGCGTGCCCGTGGACACTTGCCGGCTGGCGACCAATCCCCTGCGTAAGGAGAGGAGCAAGCCGACCAGCAGATCGTTGTGCGAGGCCCGAATAATTGCCTCGTGAAACGCCAGGTCCTGGGTCATAAACACGTTAGGGTCGACGACCGCGCCCTCCATCGCAGTGAACGTGTCGGCGATCTGTTCCAACTCGTCGGGCGTAGCGCGTGTTGCAGCAAGCCTGGCAGCGTCCGGCTCGACGATGCGCCGCACCTCGGTGAGCTGGTTCAGAAATGCTCGCAACTGCTCGCCGTCCTGATTGGACCAGGCGAGGACATCCGAGTCGAGGCGCTCCCAGACATGGCGTTGCTGCACCACCGGGCCCACACGTGGGCGGGAGCGGATGAGGCCTTTCGCCGCAAGCACCTTCAGCGCCTCGCGCACGACCGTGCGGCTCACTTCCAGCTCAACGGACAGATCCGCCTCGCTCGGCAGCGCGTCACCGGGGAGGTAATCGCCGCGCACGATGCGCTGCCCCAGCTCCTGCGCCACCTGCTGCGTCAAAGTCCCCATACGTACGCCCATATGTGCTCCTGCCTACGCGTCCGATCTACGGTGCGGTTCACCGCGCCCCTTGACAATCCTACTATAATATTGTATGACAATTGCTGTCAAGGGGTGGCGCGTTCCGAACGGTATCCCATCTGGAGGACGGCACTACAACGCCACACACCTGAGATCGAGAGGGTCGAAACGCTATGGGATGGCAGATCATCCGCTACGCGCAGCAGAATACGACGCAGTGGGGTGTCGTGCGCGACGGTACGGTGACGCCGGTGCCCGGCACCTATGCAACGCTCGCCGAGTTCTTGACCGCCGGCGGCGCCGAGCACGTGCGCACCCTCGGGCACGATGCCGATCAGGCACCGTCCATCCCCCTCGCCTCCATCGAGCCGCTGAGCCCGGTCACGACCCCCTGCCGCATCATCGGCCAGGGCACGAACTATCAGGCACACCGGCAAGAGACGGGGACACACCACGGGTTCAACCTCGTCTTTGCCAAGGCGGACTCCTCGCTCACCTCGGCACGCGGGCTGGTCGTCCGTCCACGCGGCGTGCAGCTGCTGGACTACGAGCTGGAAGTGGGCCTGGTGGTGGGGCGGGCCATCACCGGCCCGATTCAAGTGCAAGCGGACTGCCTCGAGAACGTGATCGCGGGCTTTGTCATGGCCAATGACGTCTCGGCCCGCGACGTACAGATTCCCGAGGAGCAGTGGTTCCGGGGCAAGAGCTTTCGCACGTTCTGTCCGGTCGGTCCGTACTTCTACTTACTCGACGAAGGCGATGCCCAGCGGCTGGGCACGCTCCGGCTCCGCTTGTGGGTCAACGGCCAGCTGCGCCAGGACGCCACGGCGGACCAGCTGATCTACGGTCCAGCCGAAACGCTTGCCTTGTTGAGCAAGACGATGGACCTGGCGCCCGGCGATCTCCTGCTGACGGGCACGCCCGGCGGGGTCGCGCTGCGCCCGCCGACCGGCATGGCGCGGCGGTTGGGCAATCTGTTGCCTCCGGCGCGGCGGATGCGCGCCTTTGTGGCGTCGCAACGCCAGCGCCCGGACTATCTGCACGATGGCGACGTCGTGACCAGTACGATCGCGACGCCTGATGGGTCAATCGATCTCGGCCAGCAGGAGTGGCGAGTCGCGTCCGCGGCCCCAGGTTCGGATTCACCGAGCGATGAGCGTCTCTCCGCGTTGGGCGAGCGTGCAGCGGTCAGCACGGGCGACAGTGCAGAGAAGTGAGCAACGGCCGAGGTTCCCGTGAGCGGTCATGTGCCAGCACGGGATAGCACGGGCACCATCGGCAAGGCGAGTGTGACCACCTGTTTCGACGTTGAAAGGGGCAAGCTATGAAGCCGGCTGTTACGCCACAACCACTCCGCGGCCTCGGGCACATCGCAATCTTTGTCAATAGTACAGCAGAGTCGCGCGCGTTCTATGAGGATGTGCTGGATCTGCAGTGGTCGCAAACGGACACGCCAGACACGACGGCGCTCACCCGGATATTGGGGCAGTCGCTCTGCTTCATGAGCTGCGGGGACAGGCAGCACCATGATCTGGTGCTGGTCGAGCAATTCTCCAAAGCGGGCCAGACCGTTCCGGTGCAGCCTGATGACCTCCTCCATCTCGCCTTTGTCGTGCGTCCGGGCCAGACCCTGGAGACGATTGCCGCACGTGCGCGTGCGCAAGGGCAGGCGGTCGCCGAAGGGTCGGTCTTCCCGGCGCTGGCGGGAAGCCGACCTGCCATCCACTTCCGTGATCCGAATGGGCACCTCGTGGAGGTGCTGGCCTCTTAGCCCGTAGCGTGGTCGTCAGAAGAGCCTTCTTGAAAGGACGTAGCCCAATGGCAAAGATTACTCCAGGCCAGCGTCGGGCTGGACAACTCCTGCGTTACAAGGTCGTGCAGCGACTCGTGCTGGCGCGGGGGCGCAAGCCCAAGGAGCTTGGCCCTGCGGCGCACCCGGCCCGCGTCGCGGAGGTGGCCAGCTGCTCCGTGTACGTGACGGATCTTGCCCGGTCGCGGGCGTTCTATGAGTCGGTCGTCGGATTGGAGGCGGGGGAAACGGTCGGCCCGTCGCCCCATCCGTTCGTCTCCGGCCGCGCCATCACCTACTGTGCGCTGCACGGGCGCCAGCAGCAGAGTAGCCTGATCCTGATCGAGCAGCGCGACGCGCAAGGGCACGTCATACCCGTCGGAGACCGTGGGCTGATGCACATGGCCTTTCTCCTGGAGGAAGGTCAGTCACCCTACGATGTCGGGCGCCGCCTGAAGCGCCAGCACATCCCCATTTCCTACGGACCAATCAAGCACTACGAAGGGCCCGGTGGCGATGGCGGGTCTGGCGGCAACATCGCCGTCTACGTCCACGATCCGGATGCGCATATGGTCGAGATCTACTGCTGCATGGACCTCGCGCGGTCCGAGTCGCAGGGCTCGCAGGCGGCCGCGGGGGCAGGGACCTCGCAGCCAAGACTACAGGGGGCGCTATGAACAGCGATGTCCTTGAGGCGGGTGGCTCCGGCACCGCCCCGGCCGACGTCACCGTTCCTGTCCTCATCGTCGGCGGTGGAGGCGCCGGACTCACCGCGTCCATGCTGTTGTCGACGTACGGAGTGGATTCGCTGCTGGTGAGCAGATACCCGGGTACCTCCCACCTGCCGAAAGCGCACGTGCTGCACCAGAAGACGATGGAGATCTACCGCGAGCTCGGCGTTGACCAGGCGATCTACGCGCGGGCCACACCGCTGGAAAACATGCGCTATACCGCCTGGTATGCCGGTTTCGCAGGCCCGCACGAGGGCTACGGCCGCGAGATCGGACGGCTTGAGGCGTGGGGAGCCGGCCATACCGACCCCAACTGGGTACGCTCCAGTCCCTGCCCACAGACCAATCTCCCGCAGATACGCCTGGAGCCTATCCTGAAGGCGCACGCGGAAGCGCTCGGCCCGCAGCGTATCCGCTTCAATCATTCGTTTGTGTCACTCGTGCAAGACGACGCGGGTGTCACCGCGCTCATCGATGACCGAGGCACGGGACGCCAGTATGCGGTCCGCGCACGCTACCTGCTGGGCTGCGACGGCGGCCGTGCGGTAGGCAACCAGATCGGTGTGACCATGGATGGGATGCAGAATCTGGCCACGGTCGCGTCCATCTACATGGGCGCCGATCTCTCCCCGTGGGCTCGTGATCCCGAGGTCTTGATCCGCTGGATGATCAACCCCGACATGGGCGAGGCCCTGGGGAGCGGCGGCATCCTGGTCCCGATGGGACCGGACCACTGGGGGCCACAGTCCGAAGAGTGGGTCTTTCATCTGACCTTCCCGCCCGATGATCCCGCTGTCGGCGATGACACGTACGTCCTCGAGCGAATGCGCACCGTGCTCGGCGTGCCAGATTTCGCTCCGACGATCCATGTGATCAGCCGGTGGACGCTCGAAGGGGTGCTGGCGACGCGGCTGCAAGTAGGCAACGTCTTTCTCCTCGGCGACGCTGCTCACCGGCATCCCCCGACGGGGGGCCTGGGCCTCAATATGGCGGCGCAGGACGCCTACAACCTCTGCTGGAAGCTCGCTGCGGTCTTGCACGGCCAGGCGTCTGCCGAGCTGTTAGCGACCTATGAGCAGGAGCGACGGCCGGTCGTGACGCGGGCGGTGATGCGGTCGATAGAGAACTCGCTCAACCACCAGACTCTGGGCGAGACGCTCGGCATCTCGTCTGCGAATACCCCGGAAGAGAACTGGGAGCGGATGCGCCGGCTTTGGAGCGCCGATCCGGAGGCTGTCCAGATTCGCCTCGAGTTCGAGCAGGCGATCCACACGCAGCGCATGGAGTTCTACGAACAGAACGTCGAGTATGGCTGCGCCTATGAATCGCCCGCGATCGTGGCCGACGGCACTCCCGCACCGGCTTTCCATGAGGACATCTATGTGTACCAGCCGACAACTCGTCCGGGTAGCCACCTTCCGCATGCATGGCTGCGGCGTGACGGGCAGTGCGTGGCCCTGGGGGATCTGGCAGGACGCGGGAGCTTTGTGCTGATCGCCGGAGAAGACGGAGCCGCCTGGCTCGAAGCCGCAGAACAGATCGCGCGGGAGCGCGACATCCCGCTGCAGGTGATCCGCATCGGAGCGCAGGCCGGTGACTGGATTGATCTGCGCTTTGACTGGCTGCGTCAACGTGAGATATCCAGCAGTGGGGCGGTTCTGGTGCGCCCGGACCGCGTTGTCGCCTGGCGCTCGTTTGGCACAGGTGCGAATCCTCGCGATGAGCTAAGTGGCGCGCTCGCCCAGATACTGGGAGTCCTCCAGGGCGTCGCCACGGGCGTCGCCGCCTGAGCGTGGCACCGGCGGCGAGTTGTTCCTTTCTTTGATGTGCCGCCACCCGCTTTCCTGTGGGCCAATCAAGCACAATGAGGGGACCCGGTGAAGTTCCAGTCCGCCTCGGTCAGGAAGAACTGCAATTGCTGGACCGGTGCGGTCTGCGCCTGCGTGATGGGCTCAGCGCCCACCAGGGCGGTGAACGTCTTGTTGCGCTCACCCGGCAACAGCAGCCCAGCGAGGTACTCACGGAAACGCTGGCGCTGGATGTGGATGTGGAACAGATCGTCGAAGGCATGCGCATACTGTTCCAGCGGCAGCGGGACCGTGGGGGAGTCGTGTGGCGCGGCCATTTGCCACTTCCTTTCGCGCACCCGCTACGCTACTACATACTTTAACAAAGTACCGTGATACGGAATCCGCCTGGCATGTTGTCGTTCACGCCGCGACAGTGCACCTGTCGGCACAGGTCGTGGGCGACCGAACGTCGCGGGCATGCTAGTAGGCTAGCTGCATTGCGGACGAGACATGCACACCCGTACCGTCTCCTAGGCAGGGGCGGCACGAGGAAATGCGGGGCCGCGGAGACTCAGGAGTTGGGTGGACTCTCCCACGGACCACGCCCGCCCAACGTAATGAGCGCGGGCCCGGACAGCAGCAGCCACGAGGCGAGGAGCGCCGAGAGCAGCAGCAGGCCCGTGACCACGGCCAGCACGACGAGCCACACCGATTCACCGACGATGATCCCGACGCCTGCCAGCGCCTGAAACATGCAACTCAGCAGCTGTGGCGCCCACATCTGCCTGCTTGCCGTCGCGAGCCGGTGGACTCGTCGGGTGACCACGACGTTGACGAGCAGGGTGAGCGCGCCCAGGACCACGAGCGGGAGGCCGGTGCCCACCGCCGTCTGATCGGGGACGAGGACCACGAGTGCGCTCAGGACGATGTCCGCGAAGATCGCCAGCACACCGGCCGCCAGCGTCCAGAGCTCGCGCTCCACCTCGAGGTCACGCCCAGTGAGATCGGTGTGCAGGGACATGGCGACGAACAGGAGGCCGAGGAGCGTGGCGGCGGCGGTGCCGGCCAAGGCATAGAAGTCATGCCAGGCGGCGACCTGCCCGGCGAAGCTGCTCGCGAGTACAGACGGCATGACGTTCCACTCCTCACCGCTTCCGCGCGCCACATCGCTGGTCCACGCCGGTCATCCGCGCCGATGATGCTCGTGTGCCCTACGCCGCGCCGCGCGAATGGCGCAGCTGGACCTCTAGGAAACGCCCTCACCCCTCGACGACCAGCCTGAGCGCCAGTGCTCATGCTGATCGACACCACGGCGTCGCTGGCGCGTACCCCGTCACGGCCGTACCACAACGAGCAGACGAGCGGCTCCCTGCGCGGCAGCATGGCCTATCGACGCCTCCTAGAGGACCGTCATGGCCCGCGGAGGGGATTTGCGCACCGCGATCGTGACGAGGTCTTGGTCGAGTTCGCCGATCAACCCGTACTGCCGTAGCAGCTCTCCGAGATCGGTCTGCTGCAGGAGCTCGATGATGTGGTCGGGCAACTGGAGCCGCTGGCCGTCCAGCTGGACCTTCTGGCCATCTAGCTGGAGCTTCTGGCCATCGCGGAGCACCGCCATCGAGTTCAGCAACGCGCGAATGTCGTACTGCGAGCCCCATGGCTCTGGCACGCCGCGCTCGACGCCGAGCAGGGTGTAGACCGCCTCCATCGCCGTCCGCACGGAGTATTCGACGGTGAAGATGACGTCCCGCGGGCTGCTCTCGGCGAACTGGCCCAGGAACCCGAAGTTGACCGCACCCTGGGGCGCGACGGCGGGGCGATCGCCGGCACGCCGGGGCAAGAAGAAGGCCGTGATGAACGGCATCATGCAGGGCTTGCAGTCCACCGAGGTGGCGGCCAGCTCCCCGATCTCGCCCGTCGGCACCCCGAGGTGATAGAGCCACTCCTGGGCGAACTCCTCGCCGGTACAGTCCTTCATCGCCTTCTTGATGTAGTTGCCGGGCCGGTCGAGACTGTACGCCCCATACGCGTAGCCGAGGAGCAGGTTGTGCGGCTGCCCCTTGAAGTGCGGTTCCCGTTCGATGTTCCACGACAGCATCCAATTGGAATCGCGAATGGTCACCAGGCCGCCGGTGACGATGTTCCCGTCGAACGCGAACGGGTCCCGCTGGCAGATCTTCTGGATGTAGCGCGGAACCTTGTCGTCGAGGGTCGTGATGGCTGCCGAGACATAGCTGCTCTGGTCCGTGTGGGTGCAGAACTTGTCGGGGTGGCCAAAAGCTGGGTCCTGGGCCGCGATAGTGCGCCACAGCGCCCAGATACCGCCCTCGCGGATCTTCCTGTCCCACTTGGGCGGGGTGTGGTGATCCCCCCACGAGGAGTTCTCGACGGGGGATCCGTTGGTGATGAGGACGAGGTCGTTCTCGGTCACGTCGATTCCGCCGCGCTGGCCGCCGCGGAGCCATTCGATCCGGCGCGCGACCTTGCGCTCGGGAGTGATGTCGAACAGGACATTGGTAACCCGCGTGTCGTACTGGATCGTGACGCCGTGCTGCTCGAGCCAGGTGACCAGCGGGAGGATCAGGGACTCGTACTGGTTGTAGCGCGTCCACTTGACGCAGCTTAGGTCCGAAAACCCGCCGAAGTGGTGGATGAAGCGATTCGCGTACAGCTTCATCTCCAGGGCGCCATGCCAGGGCGCGATGGCGAACATCGTCTGCCAATACACCCAGAAGTTGCTGCGGTAAAAGTCCTCGCCCACAAAGTCGCTAAACGGCTTGTCATAGAGGTCCTCGTTGCGGGCGAAGAACAGCTTCATCACGTCTTGCTGCGCCTGGGGCGACAGGGTCATTTTGCCTTCGGTCTCGTTCGCTTGGCCGCGATTCTGTGTCGTCCGCCGCAAGGAGTAGTTGGGATGGTCCTTGTCGAGCCAGTAGAACTCGTCGAGCACCGAGGCGCCCTCCACCTCAAGCGATGGAATCGAGTGCATGAGATCCCACAGGCACTCGTAGTGGTTCTCTAGTTCCCGCTCGCCGCGGAAGAGATAGCCCCGCTTAGGGTCATAGATGCCGTCCAGGCAGCCGCCGGCGATGTTGGTTGCCTCGTAGATTGTGATGCGGCGGCCGTCCATCTGCGCGTCGCGGATGAGGAAGGCTGCCGCGGCGAGCGAGGCGATGCCGCCGCCGACGAGATGGGCGGACTTCTGGTCCACGCCCCGCGGCTTGCGGGGGCGGGCGAACGCTTCGTAGTTGCCATTGCTGTAGTACATCGATGTCACCTCGTCCGTTTATCGTCCTGCCCACTTATCACAGGTCCAGCAAATCGTACTAGAGCGAGCTTACAAGGGCCGCGTACGGTATTACAAGTGTGGTACAGCGCCTGCTCGCTCCGAACACGCCGTAAGTTGCGCCTCCGACGAGCTGGTCGGCACTGGCAGCTATCTGAGCGACGAGGCGGTCTCCCTCGGTGCAGGCGAGGCGTGTTGCCCGCCGGCGCCGTTCACCAGGGCGTTCAGCGTGTCGGCCGTGAGCTCTGTGCCGGTCATCAGCTTGACGTTGTCGGCCAAGACGCGCACGTCGTAGATCGGCTCGGGGAGTGGGATCATCGGCTTGGCGAGGCCGGTGAGGCCCCAGACGGCCATCATGGCCGTGCGGACCGACGTCTCGACGGTGAACACGCAGTCGCCGGGCACCTCGACGTACTGGCCCATGAACGCCAGGTTCACGCACCCGTCGGGGATCACCTTAGGACGATCGCTGATCTTGCGGGGCATGAACTCGCTGGTGATGTACGGCAGCGCTGCTGTATGCACCTTGGCGTGCCGCAGGATGGCGTCGCTCTGGTCTTTCAGCCCGCAGTGGTAGAGCACCTCGGCGAACACCTCCGCGCCGGTGCACTCCCGCATCGCCTTCTTGATGTAGTTGCCGGGCACGGTACTGAGCTGAGCGTAGCCGTGCAGCACGTTCACGTCCGCGGGCTGGTCGGGGCGGTACTTGCCGAGCAGGAGGAGGTTGAGCTTCCAATTCGAGTCGACGACCGAAAGCATGCCGCCACAGCCGGCCTTCGAGCCGGCCTTGGCCTCCATGTAGTCGAAGAACGTGGGGTCGCCCGAGATCGTGACCATGAACGTATACCAGCTGGTGCGATCCACGTCGGAGAGGAACGCCGCGGGGTTCCCGAACTTGGGATCGCGTGCCGCCAGTTTCTCCCACACCGTGAAGCAGCCCCGATCGGCGGTGTCGTGGTTCAGCGTGGCGACGGTGGTGGTGTCGCCTCGGGTGGCGTTCTGCACGATGGACCCGTTGGTGAAGAACACGAGGTCGTCACGCGTGAACTCGAGAGGGTGCTCGCCGGCGGCGTCGCGGAGGGTGACGCCGGTGACGACGGTCTCCCCTCCCTGGTCGGAGAGCCCGAGGTCGGTGACCCTGGTGGAGGTGCGGAACTGCACGCCCTGGCGCTCCAGCCAGATGTGGAGCGGCTGGGCCAGCGAGTCGTATTCGTTGTACTGCGGGTGCAGGATACCCTGCAGCTCCTGGACCTTGGACCCCGTGAGGTCCGCATACCGCAACAGGTAGCGCCTGGCTTCCATCACCGAGTGGTAGGGCCAAAACGCAAACATGGTGCTCCAGCACAGCCAGAAGACCGAGTCGAAGAACGCGGGGCTGAACCAGTCGCCGAGCGTGATGCCCTCCAGCTTCTCCTCGGGCGTGCGGAACAACTCCAGCATCTTGCGGCCGTCCTCAGACGACATCAGCGGCCCGCTCGTCACGTGCCGCTGCCCTTGGCGCTCCATCAGCCTGAAGTTCGAATGGATGGGCTCGCGGACATTGGCCTCGTAGGTCTCGTCCAGGATCGTCAGCCCGGGGTTCTGGATTGAGGGCGCCTTGCTGCAGAGGTACCAGAGGCACTCGTGCGAGGCATGGAGCTCGCGGTGGCCCCGGGGCCTGTACCCAGTTTCGGCGTCACCGCCGGCGTCCATCGCCCCGCCAGTGACGTTGAGCGCCTCATAGACGGTGACATTGGCGGCGGGCATGTGGGCGTCGTCGACCAAGAAGGCCGCAGCGGCCAGGCCCGCGATCCCGCCGCCGAGGATGTGGGCACGCTTCCGTTCGATGCCGATAGGTGGCCGAGCGTTGATCCTGTCGTAGTTCCTCATCGCAATTCCTCCATTGGGGTCGGGTGCGATCGTCTGTAGTGCGTCATTGGCGCTCCCACACGCGCAGCCCAGGTGGCTAGCTCGACGTCTTCGGCCCAGCCTATCTCTGGGGCCGCCACACCCAACGCATGCTCGGCCTCAGCAGTGAGACCTTCGGCGCACGTCTCAGGTTACATCAACCCTACTCCGGAAGGGTGACACGGCCATGATGCTGGCTAACAGGAGTGTTACAACTACGCCGGCAGGCAGGCGTCACATCATCCGCGAAGGCCCGACACCGCGGCTGAGCGGGCTTCTTTTCTGCACGGGCCAATCAGCGATGATCAAACGACAACCTGGGAATGAACCCGCACCTTGCCGAGCAGCTGCTTCATCAGCGACGACGATTCCGCCGGTGTGCCGCCGCCGAAGACGTAGCGATCCGGCCGCACCAGCGCCACCTGCAAGGCGTGGGCAGCGAGTACCGCACGATAGTCGACGAAGTCCCCGAGTGGTTCCTCGAGGGCTACCGCAGCCCGCCAACGGGCCGGCCCCCGGTCGCCCGCGTGGTGTAGCCCTGCCTCCGCGCTTCGGCATGCTTCCGAGCTTTGGTCCACAGCGCCGTGTAGGTGGCTTCCACCTGCCGGGGGACCGAACACGCCATCTGGGCGGGCACGCCAAACTGGCTCCGGATGGACTGGGGGTGGAGGTGGTCGATGATGGTGCCGGACTGGAATCCGGACATCACGTCGGCGTTGGGCTGGTGTCTAAGCGCGAGCGCGCCGCGGAGCTGGGCGGCAGTTGTACAATCGAGACAGGCGCTACGGGCGGCATGCGCGTGGCAGTCTTGACCTGAACCCCGCGATGCGGTCCGGCTGATGTTAGAAACTAGAGGGCTACCAAGATGACGCCAATTCTGACGCCAACCCAGGCGACATGTGACGAATGATGATAGCCAGTAGGTACGACAAAAGGCCGAAAATTCCGCGACCAGCGGACACCGGTGAACGGCGATGAACGCCAGGCGGGGAGTTCGACTCTCCCCCATCTCCACCACACGAGCCCAGGAAATAAGCCTCCTGGGCTCGCTCTTTATGTCCGGTCTGACGACAGTTTTCAGCGATCACTACTTGTTAGGCCGAACAAGCTATCCATAACCTTCACCGCAACCTCTTGCATATTTGGCGTCATATGCGTGTAGACACGCAGCGTGATCGAGATGTCTGCATGTTCTAAAGTCTGTACATAAAGGGTCCCCGTGAATCTACGCAGTGCGGCGATCATGAAAGGCAGACTGAGCCTGCTCGTGCACCAAGCGTCTCGCGCATCAGGCGGATCATGCACAGGTAGATCCAGGCCTCACTGGAAGTGGGCAGGAAGTCGTACTCTTTCGCGCATCCGGCGGTTACGTGAGGTTCCACGCGATCGTCCGCTCCACGATCTAGCGGTGAGGTGCGGGATGGAAACCTGGCTGCCGTACAGGTGGCTCCTGATCGGCGCGCGTCCAGCCCCCCCGTCCACCTGGATGCTCGACTACCTGCAGCCGCCAGCCAAACACCTCCCAGACGTGCCGCTCCAGCGGTCCCAGGTAGGCGCCATCCGCCCAGATCAGTTCGAGCCGCGGCAAGCTGTGCTAGAGGGGACGCAGCGCCGCCTCTCCCGGCAGGGCCGCATCAAACCCTTCAACATTCTCCTGTCTCATCCCAGCGGTCCAGTCCAGACCTTCCGCTCTATAGGGAGCGAGGCTGCACGCGACCAGCACGGCGGGGACTCGGTCTATAAGCGTTTCGCTACTAAAACGCCAGGTCCCTCTGGAGTCTATGCCGCACGCCACCTGCGCGCAACCTCGCTGGATGTGGACTGCCCGAACTGAGGGCCAGGTGTGGTACAGGTCGTGTGGCTCGAGCAACCTGCGAACAGCAACGGCAGACGCAGCTTGCGCCCAGCAGATCAGTATATATTCCTGCTCGCTCGACGTGAAAGAACCCCGACAGTAGCGGTTCGGCGCTCGGCAGTGGTACGATACAACTGCAACGCACGCTTAGGAAGATCGGAACCAACATCGGAAGCGTGCGCCACTCGGGCGAAGACCGTGCGCTAGAGCGCGCCTCGTGCCAACCGGGAGGAGCAACACATGAGTGAGCAGCAACCAAGGCGTGTTAGTCCATTTGAAACGATTCGTCGGGAAGATGAGCACGGCAACGATTACTGGTTGGCTCGTGAATTGATGCCCTTGCTTGGCTACCAAAAATGGCAAGATTTTAGCGATGCTGTGGACCGCGCGAAAGAAGACTGCGAACGGGCTGGTCGAAGTATCGAGGAAAACTTTACGCGTTCGCGTAAAGTTTCAGGCACGCGCGGGCCGTCGCAGCAAGACTATCGCCTTACCCGCTATGCGTGCCGACTTATTGTCATGGCCGCTCGTACCCCAGGCGCTATCGCTGCGCATGCCCGTACCTACTTCAGCGACCAGGTGGAAGTTGCTGAGACACTGGATGCTCAACTTCTTGCAATTGAAGAGTTGATCCAGGAAGCACTCATCCGTGTAGAGACACGCGACCGTCTTGCATCCTCCTATGACCAGCTCGAAGCAGTGGCCGCCGCCATGGGCATGAAGCGGTCAGCGCATTTCGCCCAACTCCATAATGAAGGCGACCTCGGCATGTTCACGATGAGCAACGACGAGTTGGCACAGCGCCATGGTGTCCCACCGCAGCGCGGCAGAAAAAAGGTCAACATGAACGACCATTTAGCGACCCCACTCATGGGTGGCATTATCTTGCGCAACACGTTTGCCAGCGCCGATATCGGCCAGATGCCGGCACCAACAAATCAGGATATGTGGAATACCAACTTCCAGGCTGGCGCCGAAATTCGAGAAATGTTCCTGAAACATGGCATTGTGCCCGAGAACGTGCCACCCGAGCCACATGTGTCTGAAGCCCGCAAGATCGCCACAGGACAAATCCCGCTGTCACTGCTCCCTCCGGAACCACAACTAAAACCAGACAATGACAAGGGAAATAACTGATTCGAGCGGTATAGCGGTTGACCGCATGTGTGGACTACTCGGCTCTGATGCGGTAGCGCCCAATATGATCTGGCAGGTATATCCCGTGGGGAGCGCTGAGTGGAATCGAACCATCGACACCTGGCAGATCTGGCCAGCGCTCGTGCCGCTGAGGTACGACGCCATGAAGGACATGGCAGAGCTGCAACAACGAGTGCAGCTACCCCTAGAACCTGCTGATAGGGACATGATGCAGATCCTCTTGCAGTCGGGATTTCCACACAACGTAGGTCTCAAGCTGATCGATCCATGCGGGCAGCGGTGCCGCTAGCTGCCGGTAGAGGAGAATGCCGACATGACTGATATTCGTGATGAGATCGTCCGTCATGCGGTGGCAATCCAACCCGTCGACGAACGGTGGGAATGCCTACGCAAAGCCGAGCGCAGGCCAGAGGACGTGCTGTCTGTCGAACCATGGTCGCCTCGCCTTGCAAGTGACCGCCTACAACCCGCATCCCCCGGCAGCGCCTGGAGGAATGCGCTCTGGGATGACGATCTGTGCCGGACCTGTGCGAGCTATTCCACCCAGGATCCCTTGGATGCCTTGTTTTTCGCTGCTCGGGGAGACCGTTTCAATTATGGGCTCACTTGTCGGGTGGAACCGCAGTTGCGCGTGATGCTGCAGGAAGTGGTCCGCCGCGTGCAGTCTGAGGATCCACCACAATTTGAGGTGACGTCAGCCCTGAACGGTAATCCATAACCACCCCCTCTGTCCTGAGTTCGCATTTACTGTCACAAGATGGAAACCCAGAAATACTCGACATCCATGGATGCTAGTGGATAGTGATAGAGTACCAACCCAGAGATTCGCAAACAGCAGGTCGTAGGTTCAAATCCCACCACCGGCTCCCTCGCGAAATCCCCAATAGTTCTGGCCTAATGACCCCTCCTCGAGATGAGGTTCCTTCCCCACATCGGACAGTCGAACACCGTTTTGACCACAATTGACTGCGCAAGTGGCTCTGTGGCTCTTAGCCCGTGGACTCACCGCCAAAGTGACTGCTGACATGACCGGGTACTCGGCCTTCTGGATCGGCCGGGCAGACCGCTGTTAACCGCGGCGCAGCGGGACGAATTGTATGGCGCACTCAGCGGCCCAGCTCCACAGCACGAGCGATGGACAGGGCGGAGTGTCGCGGAATGGATCGCCCAACGCTTGGAACGGCCAGTCTGTCGTCATGTCACAGTGCAGCGGTAACCTTGAGAGTGCACTGTCTCCTGCCGCGATCCTTCGGGGGCCCTCCCAGAAAGGATCGCTCAATGGGCAGAGAAGAAGCGATGGTCCAACTACCGAAGTGACAAAATGACGAAGCTCATAGGTTCCCTTTCTCTGCGAGATATCTGCTCGCACTACTCACAACACACGAACTCAGCGACCCACTTGGGAAGCACCCGCCCAGCTGGACCAGCGTTTCTGCCGTCGCCTGCTGGGTGAATGCAGGTGACCTCGCAGAATCGTGAGACTCATCATCACCTATCGCGAGTCACCGTAGGTCATCGGGCAACCGTCCCCGGAGAGCTGCAAGCACAGCGAACTCGGAGAAGGCCCACGAATTCCACCGCTCCAGGTACTGCCCGGTTCGTGAGCAATTCAGAGGCTTGAGGCGCCGGACAGACAGGCTGGAGCGGCAAAAGAGAGGCGCGTAGCTATCCCATAAACTACTGTGCTCTCCTGGTCATCGGGATCATTACAAGCCTAGCGCAGAGCGTGAACGAAGCGCTCTTCGACCAAAGCTTCCAATGACATGCCGACCGACCTCCTCCAGCATACTGGAGTGGCACTGGGTGATGGGGGAATCCAGCAGGCCTTCTTGCGGGAACATGTGGCACAGTGTGCTGGTGCACGACGCTGAGTTGAGAGGTTCTTGACGAGCACCGAGCGATCCCTAGTGCATAATCACGCGACCTGTTGGGAGATGACGAGATGGGGTTCATAGGGACAGCCAAAGTAGGCACAGATGCGCTGTGCCAGCTGCTGGGCAGAGAGGACCCCAGCCGGTTCGACGACCTGC
>JBKQTH010000070.1:0-10632 GCA_052143275.1 Ktedonobacterales bacterium
TTTCTCAAACGGTCGAGCCGCTAGGAGGAGGAAGGCTTTCCGCATCAGCCTCATTGCTGTGAGTTGTACACCCACTGTCTCCCTCTCACAAGGAGGGAGCAGTACCAAGTTTAACGTATAAGGAGGACGCGTGAAACGCATCATTGTCGGCATCTCGGGCGCGACCGGGGCCGTGTACGGGATCCGCTTACTCGAGGTCTTGCGCGGTCTAGCTGACGTGGAGACGCACCTGGTACTCAGCCCGACCGCCCGACGAACCATTGAGTTGGAGACGGACTACTCGGTTGAACAGGTAGAAACCCTGGCCGATCGCGTCTATCGACCAGCAGATACCGCCGCGGCCATATCCTCCGGCTCGTTCCGGGCGGCGGGAATGATCGTGGCACCGTGTGCGATGAAGACGCTCTCAGGAATCGCCACATCATTTTCGGACAATCTGCTGCTGCGCGCCGCCGACGTCATCTTAAAGGAGCGGCGCCGGCTCGTGCTACTGGTGCGCGAGACGCCGTTGCATCTGGGGCATCTCCGGCTTCTTGTGCAGGTCACGGAAATGGGAGCGATAGTGATGCCACCGGTACCCGCCTTCTATCACCGTCCCAAAACGCTGGAGTCGATTATCTACCAGACCGTGAATCGAGCCCTCGATCTCATGGAAATAGATCTCAGCTGCGACCTCTTTCCCCGCTGGCAAGGCCCGGTCGCGGCACGTGTGCGCAAGTCGGCTGAGGACAACGGATCGCGCGACGGTGTGTCGTCGCTCGAACGGTGCCCCGTAGCCAATGAACAGAATGTAGAAGCAACTATAGCCGAAAGGGCGTAACGACGATGGCAACTCTCTCTCACAAGATATACATCAATGCCCCGAAAGATCGCGTATACGACGCCTTGTCCACTGCAGAGGGACTCAAGAGCTGGTATACCCCCCATCTCGAAGGTGAAGTCCGACAAGGCGCAACGGTGGTGCTCCAATTCACGGGCAAGGAGCCGTTTAGCTGGAAAATCGTCGAGAGCACGCCGAACTCACGGGTTCGTTGGGAGTGCGTCGCCGGTCCGGGCACCGCGCGGGGAACCAGCGTGAGCTATCGTCTTTCTGACAAGGGGGACGGACGGACGGTGGTGGAACTGGACCACGAGGGCTGGCCCAACTCGGACGAGGCGTACACGGTCTGCAATACCTTCTGGGGGATGCTCATGGGGCACCTGAAGCAGTACGCTGAAACGAAGCAACCTGCTCCCGCCTTTTCCTAAGCATGTGGTTCTGTGCACGGCACGTTTTGTAACGCGCGAGGTGCATGGACATGGGCACTCACGAGCGTCAGGCCGCGCGAGTTTCTCATGAGCACGTGCTTCGTCGTGGGCACGTCCGTCCCGTTGGCTACGCAGGCCCGGTGCTTGCAGGTACCCACACACACCCATCGGATACGTTGGCAACACGGGACGTGCCCACACGCAGGCTGCTTTGTTTCAGCTTCCTATCAGCAGTGAGCCGCTGATCTCAGACCTCAATCTTCGCTCGATCCTCGCCCATTTGGCATGAAATGCCGTGGTAAGCCCTGTGCTGGCTACTTTCGCCATCTGACCACAAATTGACGGGTTCATCGTGCCCAACCTCCTCTTTTTATGAGTAGATTGAGTAAGTAGCCAGCACAGGTGGTTTGCGGGTGTCGAGGGCGGTGATGACGGCGTCGAGTTCGCCGCGGCGCACGGTGTCAACGGCGTCGAGCAGGTTCGTGGCGTACTCCTCGCGCACGCGGACCTCGGCGGCTGGGTGGGCGCGGCGGCACTGGCCGAGGGCATCATAGGAGATCCGCCTGGGCAGTCGGTACCGCCGTACGCGGCGCGCCGCTTCGCCAGGAGGTTTCCGTCCACAGCGGACGAAAAGGAAGCAAACGATAAGGGAAGGAGCTAACCCACTCCTTCCCACTTTCATTGTATAGCACACAGGGGGCCTTGCGGCAAGCCCTGGGTCGTGTCGTACAATCGCGGGCCGAGGCTGGAAACCGAACGACATGGGAGGAGCAACTTGCGGGTGTTGTTGTCGCCGTATGCGTCGCATAGGGCGCGTGGAAACGTCGAATCTATGACCGGAGGGTGGCAATGATCCAGACCGAGTACGTGTTGGGCTTCCAGGAAATCGACCAGACGCAGGTCGCGCTCGTTGGCGGCAAGGGCGTGCACCTGGGGGAACTATCGCGGATCAAAGGCCTTAGCGTGCCGGCTGGCTTTTGCGTGACGACGGACGCCTTCCAGCGGATCATGGCGGAAGCTCCGCTGATCGCCGATCGGCTCAATCGGCTGTCGCGCCTGAAGCCGGACGACCGGGAGGCGATCCGCGCGCTCAGCGCGGAGATCCGCCGGACCCTCGAAGAGATCGCCATCCCCGACGATCTGGCGGCGGCGATTACCGGCCCGCTCGCCCGGCTCGGCGAGCACGCCGCCTACGCCGTCCGATCCAGTGCGACGGCGGAGGACTTGCCGACGGCCTCCTTCGCGGGCCAGCAGGACACGTACCTGAACGTCGTGGGGCCGGCGGCGATTCTCCAGCACGTCAGCCGGTGTTGGGCCTCGCTCTTCACCGAGCGGGCCGTGACCTACCGCCTGCGGAACGGCGTGGACCAGCGGAAGGTCCACATGGCCGTGGTCGTGCAGCGGATGGTCTTCCCGCAGGCGTCCGGCATCCTGTTCACGGCCGACCCCGTCACGGGCAACCGGAAGGTCGCCTCCGTGGAGGCCAGCTTCGGCCTCGGCGAGGCCCTGGTCTCCGGCTTGGTGAACGCGGACGTCTACAAGGTGCAGGACAGCGAGGTCGTCGCCAAGGAGATTGCCACCAAGAAACTCGCCATCAACGCCGCGCCGGCAGGTGGGACGCAGGAACAAGTGATCGAGCCGGAGCGGCAGGAGCAGCCAGCGCTGACGGATGCGCAGGTCATGCGGCTCGCGCAGCTGGGTCGGCGGATCGAAGCGCACTTCGGCCACCCCCAAGACATCGAATGGTGCCTAGTCGACAATGGTTTCCAGATCGTCCAGAGCCGGCCGATCACCACGCTGTTCCCCATCCCCGCGGCCGGCGACCGAGAGAACCACGTCTACGTCTCCGTTGGTCATGGGCAAATGATGACCGACGCCATGAAGCCTCTGGGCATCTCCCTGTGGCAACTGACGGCCGGAAGACCCATGTACGAGGCCGGCGGGAGGCTGTTCGTCGACGTCACGGCGGGCCTGGCTTCGCCGGCGAGCCGCGCGGGTCTCCTGGAGGTCCTGGGACGAGGCGATCCGCTGATTGGAGACGCGCTTCGGACTCTCCTCGAGCGCGGTGACTTCATCAAGTCGCTCCCGGATGAGGAACCTGGTGGGGCGCCGACTGGCAGGGATGGCGGTGCGCCAGCCACAATCGAGACCGATCCGGCTATGGTCACCGAACTGATCGGGCACAGTCAGGCCTCCATCGCCGCCTTGAAGCGCGACATCCAGACGAAGTCCGGATCGGCGCTGCTCGACTTCATCCTGGGGGATATCCAGGAACTGAGGCGGATCTTGTTCGATCCGCAAAGCCATCAGGTGTTCATGACGGCGATGGAGGCCACCTGGTGGCTCAACGATCACCTGCAGACGTGGCTGGGCGAGAAGAACGCGGCTGACACGCTCACGCAGTCCGTCCCCCACAACGTCACGTCGGAGATGGGGCTGGCGCTCCTGGACGTCGCGGACGTGATCCGCCCGCATCCGGAAGTGGTGGCTTTTCTGCAGCATGTCGAGGACGATGGCTTGCTGGACGAGGACTTCTTGGACGAGCTGCCCAGGCTCGCGGGCGGGCAGGAAGCGCGAGACGCCATCCAGGCGTGGCTCAATAAGTACGGCATGCGCTGCGTCGGGGAGATCGACATCACCCGGCCGCGTTGGAGCGAACGGCCCACCACACTCGTGCCCATGATCCTCAGCAACATCAAGAACTTCGAGCCGGGCGAAGCCAAGCGGCGCTTCGAGCAAGGGCGCCAGGAGGCCTGGAAGAAGGAACAGGAGCTGCTGGAGCGCTTGCGTGGCTTGCCAGACGGGGAGCGAAAGGCCGAGGATGTCAAGCGGATGATCGACCGGGTCCGGACCTTCATTGGGTACCGGGAGTATCCGAAGTACGGCATGATCAGCCGCTACTTCGTCTACAAGCAGGCCCTGCTGGAAGAAGCCGAGCGCCTCGTGCAGGCCCACGTGCTTCGTGAGAAGGAAGACATCTTCTACCTCACGTTCCAGGAACTCCAGGATGTCGTGCGCACAAATCAGGTGGATGACCAGCTCATCAACCAGCGCAAGGACGCATTCAGATCGTATCAAGCGCTCACGCCGCCTCGGGTGCTCACGTCGGATGGCGAGGTCGTGGCAGGGTCGTACCGACGCAAAGATCTTCCTGCTGGCGTACTAGTCGGCTTACCGGTTTCGTCTGGGACCGTCGAGGGGCGGGCCCGCGTCATCTTAGACATGGCGGAGGCTGATCTCGAACCGGGCGACATCCTGGTCACTGCCCACACGGACCCCAGCTGGACGCCCCTGTTCGTCACGATCAAGGGCCTGGTGACGGAGGTGGGGGGCCTGATGACTCATGGCGCGGTGATCGCACGGGAGTACGGCTTGCCGGCCGTCGTGGGAGTGGAGCATGCCACCCAGCTGATCCAGGATGGGCAGCGGATCCGCGTGCATGGGACGGACGGGTACGTCGAGGTCTTGGCGTAGCGAGTCAGCCCGACAGGTAGCCGGGCGGCACGTGGTCGGTCAGCCAGACGCCGTTGGCGGCCTGGTAGAGGGCGTGACCCCGCGTGCGTGGCCGTAGCGTCTAGCGTCATCCTGACGGCCGCTTCGCGGTGGGAGCTGCGCGGTCACTGCCCCACTGATGTGTTGATTCGGCCTGACGGCTATGTGGCCTGGGTGAAAGTGGGAGATCGAACCCACCCGACCCTGTTCTGACTACTTTCGGCATCTGACCACAAATTGACGGGTTCATCGTGCCCAACCTCCTCTTTTTATGAGTAGATTGAGTAAGTAGCCAGCACAGTCCTATGGCCTGTTCAGTGTCCAACAATTGTCCGATTCAAGTATTGTGATCGGACTGCTGTGAACGTGAGTGTCCAACTTTCCACGTTATGTAAACTTGCAACTCAGCAGTACCAAGCCTGAATTTTCCTAGGCTGATTACACCAATCGCACCACCAAACTGGCGGAAAAAGGTTACCGCCGCGCTCATCTGGCGCAGTTTGTCGGGCAGCGCATTCTGCGTAATGGTGATAAAGTTCGCCACCCCGGAACCCAAACCCAGGCCTAGCACTAGGAGAACCAGCAGCACCGCTGTATTGGTCGAGCTGACGTCCAGATGTAGTAACACGAGTCAGCCGGCTACGGCGATGACACTCCCCAGGATGGCCAACCATTTGTATTTGCCCAACAGACTCATCAACAGGCCAGACCCGACAGCTCCAATAACGGAGGTGAGCGCGAAGGGGATGAGCAGCAAGCCACTATTCGTAACCGCCGTGCCGATGACTCCTAGCTCAAAGAAAGGAACGAAGAATATACCACTGTAGAGGCATAGCTCGGTTGTGATAAGCGCTTTTCGGCAGACTCTGCGCTCGCCTTCGGCCGCGTGTTAAGGTGAGAAACTCCCGTGACACCTTTGTGCGATTTTCCTGCTGCTCTGTGTTCAGACTGTGAGGAACATCAGGTACACCCTAAACAAATGAAGAAGAAGGCACTGGCACAATGAACGTGTCGCTAGATGTGCCACGAGAAGGGATGTCAAGTTATGGGCGTGCCAGTCTTAGTCGTGAATAACGATCCAATCGCGCGAAAATATATGCGGCAAGCGCTAGAGGATGCGGGCTATGAGGTAATGGAAGCTGGAGACACCGAGAGTGGCCTGGCAGCCCTACAGATGAGTGAACAGAGTATGGTAGTCATCTTCAACCTCGTGCTGTTCAATTACGTCATGACGGGAACAGATGATATTGCTTTCTTGGGTGCGGCTGCCAGTGACAGGCATCTTGCTGCAAACCACGGTTTCGTGATCATCACGCCAACATCAGAGCAACTCAAGATAGCCTTGGGACGTCTGATACATCGCCTCTCGATTCCCATTATCGCCGAGCCATTTACCAGGAATGATCTGCTGGATGCAGTCGCCATTGCTGAAAGGCGTCTTCTTATTCCGGTCTGAGGTCATGACCTGCGCCCGAGATAGCGACCAATCGATGTGAGCAAATTGCTCTGGATCGATACTGTCAGTGGCGAACTTAATTGTGCACATCAACCAGTTGAGCGCCGCCTAGCCAGTGCTCCCTTTCAGTTCTCTTCAGTTCTCCATTGGCTCAAGGACAAACACAGGGATTTTCCGTGTCGTCTTTGCCTGGTAAGTTGCGTAGTCTGGCCAAGTCTCGTTCGCCCGCGCCCACCATTCGGCATACTCGGCACCTTCGGCGAGGTGTGCGCGGTAATCTTTCTTCACCGCCCCGTCCTGCAACTCGACGTGTGGGTGCGCCACCAGATTCCAGTACCACACGGGATGCTTCGGGGCGCCACCCTGGGAGGCGACGACCGCATAGCGACCATCGTGTTCGACGCGCATGAGCGGAGTCTTGCGCAGTTTCCCCGTCTTAGCGCCCACACTGGTGAGCACGATAACGGGACGCCCACGCAACAGATTCGCTGCCTGGCCGTTGGTTGCCTCATAGGTCTCGGCCTGTGTCCGCGCCCACTCGGCGGCACTTGGTTTGTAGTCTCCGGTCAGCGGCATATGCGCATGCTCTTTCTCGTTTGTCGCTTTCCCGTGGGATCACGCCGGGGTGATCGCTATCACGGTCAATACAGCATTGTAGTGGTTGCGGTCAAGGTGGCTCAGGGATCACAAGTCTTGATGGTCAGTCACACAGGTGTGATAAACGCGCCACATCCACGAAGCACCGTCATCAGGTCGAGGTTCTGAACAAGACAGCGCGGCTGTCTACCGGACAATTGGTCATCACATCTTATCCCATCTGGCTTTCCTGATTTCATCATACAGACGCTAATCGATAGGCGACCACCTCTGGCTGCGCGTTCGTCACCCCTGCGAGCAGCGTATTCCCCACGATGGCCAACGGCGCATTCGAGTAGGACGGGAGCTGCGCCGACCAGGCGATCGATCCGTTCTGGCGCGAGAGCGCTACGACCTCGCCAGTGAGCGTGGCCGTGAACACGAGGTCAGTCGAGACCGTCGCCCCACCCAGAGATGGCGCTGGGAGTGCTGTGGTCCACAGCGGCTTTCCGGTGGTGAGGTCGATGGCGACCAGCTCACCGCTGCCCTTCGTGAAGTCCGGCGTGCCTGTGGGAGACGTCGCAGACGTGTACGTGGTCGGCACGTTGACGACCGGCACGTACACCACGCCGTCCGCAGCTGCCATGTTGGTCTCTACCCCGCCAGCTTCTCCTGGATACAGTGTGTACGGCGTCGTCAACTGCAGGGTGCCCTCCAGAGCTTGTTGATCATCGTTGTCGTGCCCGTTATGGATGCCGACGGCTGTCTTCCACAGCAGCTGGCCACTCGCGGCGTCGAAAGCGAACACGAACCCACCTTTGCCAGCGGCAAGCACCACTGGGCGCCCGCCTGCGGTGGTGGTATAGATGGGCGAGATCTGCAAGTCCCAGTCATGGAAGTCGTCGGGAAAGGCCTGATAATACCACTCCAGCTTGCCGGTAGCTTGACTCAACTTGACGATGCTATCGGTATACAACTCGCGGCTGGGGGTTGTCTGCGCCTCCTGTAGCGAAAGATACGGGTTGCCAGTGCCGACGTAGATGGAGTTGTCCGGGCCAATCAGCACAGGATCCCAGGCGCCACCCGCAGTAGCCGCCAGATGCTGGCCCACCGGGTCCACGACGGTCTGAAAGCTCCAGAGCGTGGCGCCGGTGCCGGCATCAAGGGCATAGATGATGCCGCCACCAGCCGTGAGCGCCGACGCGACGAAGACCTTGCCATTGGCCACCTGTGGGGCGATGTCGAAGTTGGCCCTGTGCGCCGCGAGTTGCGTGTCGTACCACACCTGCTGACCCGTCTGCGCGTCGAGGGCGAACACGCCGGTAGCGGTGACTCCGTAGATGCGGCCATTGGCGATCGTCACGCCGTTGGGGCCGTAATCGGGGGAGTTATACTGATGCCTCCAGAGTACCTGGCCAGTCGTGTAGCGTACGGCCATGACGTCCGAGGCACCGTCTTGCAAGTAGGCGATGCCGTTGGCGATCACGGGATTGGCGACGTCCGCACCACTGAGGCCCTTGCCCCGCAGCGGGACCGTCCAGGCAACTTTCAGTTTCGCCACGTTCGCCGACGAAATGGTCGAGTGCGCGACCCGCGTGTTGTAGAGGTTCCCATTCGGGGCAGGCCACTCGGTCGCGTAGCAGACATCCTCCGCTGGGGCACCGGGCGGTACAGACGTAGCAGCAGGGGCGGTCGTTATGTTGCATGGCGGCAGCGTAGGGGTGCGTTGCGCTGACGGCGCGCCGCCGCACGCGGCAAGCACAGAGGCGAGTGCCAATGCGGTCAGAGCGGCCATAATGCCTCCCCGTGTGCCGTGTCGGTTCAGGATGCGCAGGATGTACATCGCCAACTCCTTCTCCACCGGTCGCCGGGTCTCCCACAGCGGCGTGGAACTCATCGAGGTAAGCACATAGCCAGTCGCGGGCTGGTCCGATTGGCCGGCAGTCAGGATTGGTTCAGCGGTCGTCTTCGTTGCCTGTGCCCTTTCGGTGGGAACACTCCGGGAGAACACTCCGGCGCGCTCGGTGACTTGAGAAAGCTGACATCACCGGACATCCAAGAGCGGCGACTCGCAACAACCAGCGCTCCTCCGTAGTGGTGCCTGGTGCCTGGCGGACTTCCTGAGGAGAATGTAGTATGAGGATTGGCCGTGCGCGACAATAAACGGCTGCGTGGAGTAAAACGGGGGTCAACCGGTGCCAAACGGGGATTGAATGGCGTAACGAAGCCCGGCTGCTAGTGGAGCTTGATAGCTACGGCCAGAAGACGACGGGTTCTGTGCACCAGGAGACGGCGACTAAAAACGCTGAGAGCAACGGGTACATGTGTGAGTGCAATGGACAGACTGGACATAGCGCCATTAGTCTAGAATGCCCTCTTGCTGCAATCTTTGATGTTGACAGGTAAGAGCAAGTGGCAGAGCACACAACATTTGGATCCGCAACGCGGATGAAGAATCTGATGCTCTCTCGCCCGAGTTACTCTACGCTTCAGCCAGAATCTGTCGCTTAGCCCAAGCTAACGTCGACTTCTGGGAGATCCTTACAGTTGTGCTAGACGCGAATATCGCACCTCGCTCACTACTAGGCAGCATGGACCAGTACCCAATAATTGTCCAAATCAGTCTGTGGGAAGCTTTCGAAAACAGCATCAGTACCCAACTTTAAGAACGCTGCCCATTGTGAACTCAGCAGTAGCAATCACCAATTTTTCTAGGCTCTTTACAACCTGTTAGTGACGGACTTTATTGTCACGGTACAGTGGTGTAGCGTAAAAATTAAGTTGGTCACTGAACCTAGTGGCAGCTTCACCAGGATCGAACTTGTTTACCCAGTCGACACCACTGCTCGCAGCGTGGCCAAGGAGCCAGGAAATGACCTCCTCCTTGGCCATCGTCATGTGCGCGAGTTTGCCTAAATGCGACACTCTTTGGATGCCACGATGCCCCTTGCCCGTGCCGCGGTAGATATCGGTGTACAGCGACAACAATATCGGTTACTAGACAACAATATCGGTTACTAGTGCCGCGACCGGAATTGTCTGCGTTGTTTGACGGTTATCGGCTGAGCAGCCAGGGTGGGGGCAGATCGCCGATTCAGTCGCGACCGGGCCGTCGCGCTACCGCGGTTCTCTATCGACAACGTGGTATGCTGCCAAAGGAGGCACCGCTTGGAGAGTACGGCAGCGCTCAAGGGAGAGGGGCTAGGCGACAATGCAGGCGTCAGAGGTCCCGCGTGCGGTGGCTGCGGCCATGTCGACCGCCTCATCACTTGACCTGACAGTCGACGACGCGATCGTTCTTCATGACTCGAACAAGCTCACTCTGCGTCTGCTGCCTTGTGACGTGCTTGCCCGGGTGGCACTGTAGCGCTTCAGGTTTCACAGTTCGAAGTCGAGCTTGCTCAGCGGCTCACCGAATCCGGGTGCCCCGTGGCTGCTCTTGAGCGTCGAGTGGACCCACGTGTCTATGAGCGTGATGGCTTCGTGGTCACGCTGTGGACCTACTACGAACCTGCGACACCTCGAGAGGTCTCACCAGCCGACTACGCCAGTGCGCTCGAGCGGTTGCATGCCGGCATGCGCAAGCTCGATATCCCTACGCCGCACTTCACGGATCGAGTTGAGCATGCTCAACAACTCGTTGCGAGCCGCGACCACACGCCGGCGCTCGCCGACGCGGACCGAGAGCTCCTCGGCGACACGCTACGAAGCCTGAGACGAGTGATCGGCGACCGTGGCGCCGCTGAGCAGCTACTGCACGGTGAGCCGCACCCGGGCAACGTGCTCACCACGAAGAACGGGCTGCTCTTCATAGACCTCGAGACGTGTTGCCGTGGGCCGGTCGAATTCGACCTCGCCCA
>JBKQTH010000071.1:0-22837 GCA_052143275.1 Ktedonobacterales bacterium
CCGCAGCCTGGTGGCGCTTCCGGTGAACTCGGTGAACATGCGCAGGTCTGAGAGAAAGCAGGTGATAGTGTAGGCGGAATGATCGGTGCGCCGCAGATACTCTGCATATGCTAGAGCACAGGCATCCAGTGTGGCATCAGGTGTCAGCGCAGGTATCGCGACTACCGGCGCGGATCCTGCTCCTGACCTTGCCTCACCGGCCTCTGGGAAAAACAGGCTAGGCTGCTCGACCGGCTCATTATGGGCTTCCCGTATCTGTGGCATGTTGCATTTACCTCACGCGACAGCCGGCGCAACCTCAAGTTCATAGCACAGCTTCCGGTAGCACAGTGCCGCGCAGTTGTCCCAAGTATGGGCTATGGTATGCGTGTTTGCAAGCATCATGGGACATGCGTACGCTATATGGTAGCACACATGTTCGTATCCACATTTGACGGCTCATAGCATCCTCCTGAGAAGCGGTGCCGAGAGTGTAGAGTAGTAGTATACTAGCCAAGCTATCATAAGAGAGGAAAGAGAACGTGCCTCCTAGCGACGACTCGACTGCGGTCACAATTACTCTGGCGGATCTGGATTTTTCGGAGAAACTAGCAGCAGAAACCATAGGACGGGCACTGGCCGGCGAGCTTCAGATTAAGCCAGAGATCGTGGTGCGCACGCTCACCCTGCTCGACGGCGGCAATACCGTACCTTTCATTGCTCGCTACCGCAAAGAGATGACCGGCAACCTGGACGAAGTACGAATTCAGGCGATTGCCGATCGTGCGGAGGCCCTGCGCGCGCTGCATACTCGCAAGCATGATGTCTTGCGCCTCATCGGCGAACAGGGTAGGCTCACTACGGAACTGGCCAGCTCAATCACCGAAGCGAGTACGCTCCAGGCTGTCGAAGATCTCTATGCGCCTTACCGTCCCAAGCGGAAGACTCGCGCGAGTGTTGCCCGCGAGCGAGGTCTCCAGCCGCTGGCCGAGCTGATCCTGAGACAGGAGCGCCATTCCGCTTCAGCGCTTGCTGTCGCCGAGGCCTTCGTCAATCCTTCTCTAGGGGTGGCGTCGGCATCGTCAGCGCTTGCAGGCGCTCGCGATATTTGTGCCGAGACCATCATGGAAGATGCGCAAGTCCGAGGCGATACACGCAAGCTCTTCTTCAAAGAGGGCGCTTTTCGGGCCAAGCTGGCGGTAAACCCGGAGTTGATAGCCGAGAAGGATCCAAAGGGAGTGTACCGCCTCTACTATGACTTTACCGAGCCGGTGACACGGATAGTGCCGCACCGTACACTGGCGCTGAACCGTGCCGAACGCGAGGATGTGGTGCGTATCACGGTAGATGTTCCTACTACGCGTGCTGAGCCATTGATCCAGAACTTCTTCCGGCCTGATCCAGGCTCGCCTTTTGCCGCCGAGCTAAGTAGCGCTATCAGCGACGGCTATAAACGCCTGCTTGCTCCTGCCCTGGAACGAGAAGTGCGCACCGAGCTGACGCGCCAGGCTGAGCAACATGCCATTGGCATCTTTGCCGCCAACCTGCGCAACCTGTTGCTTCAGCCACCGCTGCGAGGTGTAAAGGTTCTTGGTCTCGATCCAGGATATCGAACCGGCTGTAAAGTGACCATCGTGGATGAGATGGGAGAGTATATTGAATCCACTACCATTTATCCGCACGCGCCCAGCAATCGCTGGCAGCAGTCCAAAGAGGTCCTAAAGGCGCTGATCTCTCGCCATCATATCCAGGTACTGGCTATAGGTAACGGCACTGCCTCACGTGAGACCGAGCAACTGGCCGCCGAGATTGTCGGCGAGCTGAAGCAAGAGGGAGAAAGCTCGCTTGGTTATGTGATGGTAAACGAGGCCGGGGCATCGGTCTATTCGGCCTCGGAGGCGGCGCGGCGGGAGTTCCCCAACTTAGATGCCACGGAGCGTGGTACCATCTCGATTGCGCGCCGGCTGCAAGATCCTCTGGCCGAGCTGGTCAAGATTGACCCAAGAGCGGTAGGGGTCGGCCTCTACCAGCACGATGTAGACCAGACTGCGCTGGCCGAGGCGCTCGACCGTGTGGTGACCTCGTGTGTCAATTTCGCTGGCGTAGACCTCAATGTGGCGTCGGCACAGCTGTTGCGTTCTGTCTCCGGAATCACCCGGCGCGTAGCGGAGAACATAGTTGTCTACCGGCAGCAACACGGCCCTTTTGTTTCGCGAGAGCAGCTCAAAAAGGTGCCTGGCCTGGGATCCACTACGTTTGTACAGGCTGCGGGCTTTCTAAAAGTCGCCAACGGAGGTGAGCCGCTGGACAATACTTTCATCCACCCCGAGAGCTACGATGTTGCGCGCCAGCTGCTGGCGCGACTTCCAGGCGATTCTGGCCACGACAGCATGGTTGAGCGCGTGCGCGCCTGGCGGATGCTGACCAACATAACTGGGCATTCTGCCGAGGGAAGCGCCACTGTGGCCGCGCTGGCCGGAGAACTCGAAGTGGGGATACCCACCCTGACCGATATCATCGAAAATCTGGAGAAGCCGGGGATCGACCCACGCGACTCTCTACCTGCGCCTATCTTGCGTCACGACGTACTCAAGCTGGAGGATCTGCGCGAAGGTATGGTGCTGCAAGGAACCGTGCGTAACGTCGTCGACTTTGGGGCATTTGTGGACATAGGTGTCAAGCAGGATGGTTTGGTGCACGTCTCTGAATTCTCCGACGGTTTCGTCAAAGACCCACTGGGAGTGGTAGCGGTGGGACAGGTGGTGGTGGTGCGGGTTCTCAGCGTGGATGTCGCGCGCGGCCGTATACAGCTCAGCATGCGCGGCGTTGACTGAGATAGCTGATGCCTGGTCGGTTCATCCCGAGAAACTACCTAGCGTTGGGGTTGGCTATGTCGGCTCTTTGGTGTACACTGGCGCTGTAGATGGCTTGCAGGTGGCATTGCCACAGCTATCAGGGGGAGGGGACTTTGGAAGGGGCAGTCGTCACACGCAAGATCAATATCCTGTTACTGGCGATCCCGCTGGTCTTACTTAGTGGGCAGTTACGAGCGCTGGTAGAATTCCATGCCGGTCTGGTCATAAGCAATGGCATCTTCGATGGCATTATCTTCGCGCTTGCCGCACTGGCGCTTATACCTCTCGCCGGTTTTGTTGAGAGCTCAGTCGAGGAACTGGCCGAGCTACTTGGCCCTTTTGTGGGTGGCCTGTTACACACAACTTTTGGCAACGTCGCCGAACTCACGATCGGACTGGCAGTGCTGCTTTCATTTGCCAGCAACGGTGGACAAGGGATCGTCGAAGGTTCGATAGCCGGCGTTATTATCCGCAATTCGCTCCTGTTTCTTGGAGTGTCGACTCTGCTCGGCTGCTTTCGCAATGGTCACATGAAATTCGATGCCGATAATGCCAGCGAGTATTCGACAGTCTTTGCGCTTGCGGTAGTGGGTCTTAGTATCCCGACTTTCGTGACGCTATTGACTCCAGCGCTCGCTTCCTTTAATGGTACGCTCGTTCTACCGGGCAACATTCCACTGCCGGCATTTTTAGCAGTGGTCCTGGTGGTGAGTTATCTAGCCTACATCGGCTTCGCGGTGTTTCGATTGGGTGAAGGCCGCAACCTGGTCGAGAAGAGAAGACAGCGGCGCGTTGCACGTCAAAAACGCCGGCAGATGAAGAAGGCGGGCTTGCGGCCGCAACTGGAAGCGCTGGAGTCAGCTTTCCCAATTGCTGCGCAGCCTGATACTCAGGCTTTATTTGCTGAAGAGCGGTTTTCTGCCGAGCTGCGTCTACGTGAGGAGCCTAGCTCCACGTTGGTACCAGGGGAGCCTAGTGAGCGCTTTCAGGCCAAATATGCACGAGCGGGATTGATAGCAGAGAAGCGGCGTAAACGTGCCGAGAGTGGTTCGCGGGGACTTTTTCACCGCCAGCCGGTGTTACGCGGGCTGGTGGCAATACTGGTGCTGGCGGTCGCCACGGCTGGGGTTGCGTCGATGTCCGAAGAGTTTGCGCAGTCGGTGGAGAGACTGGTCAAACTCAATGCCACGCTTAAATCATATGACGTCTTCCTTGGGTTGATTCTCATCCCGGTCCTGGCTGGTGTAGTCGAACTCTATGGATCGGTCGGCGCCGCGCGAGAGAACCGGATAGAAATTACGATGGCCGTAACCGCCGGGGCTTCAATTCAGATGATTTTGTTAGTCGTCCCAGTGTTGGTGGTGGTTGGCCTCTTTACCGGCCATCCGCTGAACCTGGTCTTCACGCCTTTTGAGGTGATTATCTTCGGCGCCTCGACATTTATTTTCATGTTGCTGAGCCGCGACGGTGAATCTACCTGGCTGGAAGGAGTGCAGCTCTGTTCCCTCTGGGCGCTGGTCGCAGTCGCCGCTATCTTTATTCATCCCTAGCATTTCATCCATAACCAGTAGTGCCGTGCTACTCACTGCTCTGGCGAGCAAGTCCCAGCAGGGCGCGGTCATCGTCGCTGGCGCGGTTCTCGACGAGCGCGTCCAGCGCGGTCGCCAGAGCTGGGTCGTCTTTGTGGGTAGCGGCCGGACCATTCTGGGCAATCCAAGCCAGAAGATCATGGCGGCCCTTGAAGCTGCCACTCACCTCTTCTAGGGCAAAGCTACCCGGCAATTTATACTCCCCGGAGGCGGTAGCTTCTTGTTCTTCTTCTGCCCACTCACGTGCTTCAGTTTCCAAAACCGCGAGCACCTCAGCCATCGCGGCACGCCATCCACGGAGAAAAGCTTCCCTCTCCTGCTGTGTGGCCATATGTCCCCCTCAAGTGCCAGTCGAGATAAAACAGTTACATTGGCCGATGTTACCCACCATCAGGGTAACAGATACCTAAACCCACCGCAAGCCTAGCCGTTCTTCGCCCTACACTCGCCGGCCCGGCTGTGTCCAAGATGCCTTCGACGGGCGATCAAGACTGCAGTTAGCCGCCGGGAACCATGTCGTCCTCATTGGTGACGCCGGCGAGCACGGGCACGACCTCGGCGTTGGGGTCGATCGCCAACTCATTGATGACTTCCTTGCTACCAGGGACTTTGGCGGCAACCGTTCCCGCTGCCTGACGAGCCTCGCTGGTGGTTACTTTGCCACGCAGATGGACCTGGCCAAACTTGGGGTAGACCCCTATGTGCTCTTTGGCGGTACGCGGATCATGGGCCAGCGCCATCGAGACATCGGCAGCCAGATCGCTATCAGCGATCAGCTCATTGTGAAGCTCGGCTAGACCGGGAATATTCTGTAGCTGATCTTGCACGATACGGCGATTCAGATCGCTGGACACGTAGCCGCGCAGCCAGACGACCCCGTCTATGGCATGGATGATAATACCACTCAGTTCGACGCGTAATCGTGGATAATCAAAAATGGCATTGTAGACCGCCTGGCGCAACTCTTCATCAGGACGATACACGGTGAGGCGCGACACCGCCGTGCCCTCCAGATCCACGCTGATCTGGCGAGCATTCACGTTAGCCACCGCGGTTGCCGGCACCAGTAGCTCTCGGGAGCCACGTTTGACCACCAGATGCCGCAGTTTGCCGCTCTCGCGGTTAATCGTCAGCTGGGTGAGTTGGCCCATACGCTTGCCTGAAGCCATCACACCAGTCGAACGGCTCAACTCAGCTTCCTCCGGCTTGCTTACCAGTTTCTCGATTTCTTCCAGTGGAACGGAAATGGTAACCACATCCGCGGTAGCATCGGAAACCCGGTCAAGCGGCAAATAGCAGGTCTTGCCAAAGAGTAGTCCGACCCGTATGCCAACATGGGTGACGGTACCCTGCTGGCTATTTACGAAGACCCGAACCAGTTTACCGGCTTCGCCGTCGCTGGCTTCGACCTTGGAGTCGAAGCGAAACTTGAACACATCCGCGAACTCAGTTACTTCTGTCTGCATGCTCGATTTATCCTCTTTGGTCATTGTCTGGTTGATTCCCTCTTTAAGGAGGCTGCGAGCTGGCGTGTCTCCGGCTGCCTCGTCGCGACGTCGGAAGTGAAGTGGCCAGGCGCAATCGGCCAGTTTGCCCTTTTATAGTGTAGCATGGCAAGACACAGTGGGCAACTAAACCCGGGCAGCGGATGTCAAATGTCATCTAAAACGCTATCATGATGCTAAAGGGTTGGTATTCTATTCTGTCTACTGCCAAAAGGGGTGAGCCATAATGCCGTCGCCTACTTCGGTTGTGGCAATTGCCGTCGCCGTTGCCGATGTGCGCCACGATCCGGACAGTTCTTCCGAAGTCGTGACTCAAGCTCTGCTCAATACTCCAGCGGAGGTGGTTGACCGTGGAGAGTCGGCAAATCTTAGCGCCCCCGGCGAGGTCGGTGTGCCTGCGGGATGGGTGCGAATTCGCCTCAGCGACTACGAGGGATGGGTAGAGGCATCCAAGCTGGCAAAGCTGGCCAGTGCCAAGGATCGGCTGGCAACCGTCGTGCCATTGCGTGCTGCTATCTACGCTGATCTGCAAGATGATGCTGTTGTTGGCTGGACCTATGCAACGACTATCTTGCCGGCGACAGACATTTTGGCTGGACGGGTGCACGTGCAGTTGCCTGGGGGAGCAAGTGGATGGATAGATGCTTCGGCGATAGAGCTTCGCCAAGCCGGCAGTCCACCGCCAGCGTACGGGCCGGAGGCGGCTATCTCGCTGGCCAAGCAGCTGCTCGGCACTCCCTACCTCTGGGGTGGCACCACAGTGGATGGCATCGACTGTAGCGGCCTGACTCAACTTTGTTGCCGTGCAGCAGGCACGATCATTCCCCGTGACGCTGATCAGCAGTACCAGGGCATCCCATATATCGTGGAACGCGCCGACCTGCATGCAGGTGACCTCATTTACTTTGCCATCCAGGGCAGGATTACCCATACAGGACTGATGATAGATACACGGCGCTATATACATGCCAAAGGCAGTCCGTCGAGCCAGGTCATTCTCACCGGACTTGCGCCGGGTGACCCATACTACAACCGGATCCTCGCTGGGCACTACGCTGGAGCGCGAAGGCCATGGGTGAGAAAAGCTAGAATTTTGGTATGACCTGGAATAATCGGCATGATGCGACTGACTCGCCAGTAGGACTGACTCGCCAGTACATTGTAGGGGGCAGTATGTAGTGTAGATGCATAGATGCCCTCGGCTCACTCCTCATCCATGGGATAGTTCTCTCGTGCAGCGGGAGACCGGTAGGAGTCGCCTGACCAATTTCCGGTGTCTTCACCACCGGTATAGGGCTTTGTGCTTGGTATCGTGGTTGCGCCGGATGGATCATCTACTGCGGCCGATTCGCCGCCTTCGCCGGCGCTCGAATGGGCTTCGGCGCCGCTCCGAAATTCGAGGGTACGGCTACTCGCAAACTGGGTGGCGCGATGCTCGCTCCAGAGCGCACTTCGAACATGCGCGTCGTGAATATCGGCAAGCAGTTGCATCAGCTCAGGACTACCGGCCATTGCGCTGAGTTGGTGAGCGCGCTGACCGCTGTCCATCTGATGGAGGGCAAACTCACGCAGCCGGTCATCGTAATGTTCAGTGCTTATGATTGTGAGAACGATTCCGTTGACATGGCGGGTGACGAACGCTCCAGCTTCGGCCAGATAGTCGCGCAGTGAACAGCAGAGGCCGACTTCCTCGATTCCCATGCTCACAAGCGTCTCGCGCTCGGCGCGCTCCGTTGCTCCATTGGAGAGGGCAACTTCCACTTCGACACTGGCTCTTACATCTTGTAATAAGGCATTGAGAGTTTCCAGCGTTTCCGGGTCCGCGTGTGCCATAGACTCATCCTCACTAGTGCTACATGAAACTATACCAGATGTTTTTCACAGTCTCCGAGGCATTTCGTTGGTTGTGATGAGCATCCGCTGGCCCACCTTCGACCGCGCTGCGGCCAGAAATAAGCCTATTGTGCGTTGTCCAGTGGATAGAGCTATGGTATAATCGGTGATGGCGCGTTTCAACATGTGTTGCTACATTACCTCATGCGCGTGATAGAGAGCCAAGACATCTGGGAACGATTAACCGCGTATTCGCTGTTGGCCGGTGACGACAGCATACCGCATAACGTCTCCACACGCACGTGTAATGTAGCCATGGCCGGTAATCGTCGTTAAATGGCAAGTAGAATGTTGATAGCTTGAGGATCTCCAGTTGATAGCTGCGGTTCTCGGGCATCAAGACGATATCTGCGCCGCAGGGCCTGGGAGGTGCACGTGATCGCAACCGGCTATCTGATTGCCGCAATCTTCTTCCTCGGAGGCTGTGCTTTTGTTCTGGGTGGTCTGGCATTTGCCGACGTACTCAATACGCTGCTGCTACAGCGCAGGCCGGCGAAAGACAAGCTCACTACCTACGAGTCCGGCGAAACGCCTATCGGCTCTGCCTGGGTACAGTACCCGCTAGCCTTCTATATCTTTGCATTGCTCTTCGTTGCCTTTGATGTAGATATCGTCTTCATCATCTCCTGGGCGGTGATATTTCAGCAGCTTGGACTCTTTGGCTTTGTCGAGATCGTCTTCTTTATCGCCACGCTGGCACTAGGTCTGGTTTATGCCTGGCGGAAAGGAGTTATCCGTTGGATTTAGTCCCAACCTCATCGACCAACCGAGCGGTTTCAGCATCTGATCGAAGAACGTCCACTACTCTCCTCCAACAGCTGTCACAACTGGATAGCTCCAGTGGTCTAACTTTACCTAAGCGTCGGTTGACTGGAGATGCTATCGGGATCGACGTACCTGCGGAGCATCTGCTCGAGGTTGCCGGGGTCTTGCGCGATACTCTGGGTTTTGAGATGATGACCTGTGTCTCAGGTGTAGACATGGCGGATCATCTCGAGTCCATCTACCATTTTCGGTCGCTTCGCAATAACTGGTTACTCCAGATACGAGTCATCCTGCCGTTCGAGAATCCACGAGTGCCCTCTCTAGTGAGTCTCTATCCATCGGCTAATTGGCTCGAACGCGAAACCTACGACCTCTTTGGCATCTTCTTCGAAGGGCATCCGGATCTGCGCCGTATCCTGCTAGACGATGATTTCTTTGGCTATCCGCTGCGCAAGAGCTTCCGGCCGACGCCGCTTACGGTGCATGACCGGGCGACGACTCAGACCGATGCGGTCCGGGCGGTAACTGAAGAACCAGAGCGCAACGTCGAAACGATCACCTATAAACATCTAGGGCAGGGAGCGCAGGAGCGCCTCCATCCAGGCAAACTGACTTTTGGTAGTGCCGCTGTCTTTAAGCAGACAGGTCAGGGCGTAGTGCCAGTGGCGGAGGATGCTCTCAACGCTCTGCCCGAGACCTCTGACAAAGACGACAAAGCCGGTCCGGCGAGTTCTTGATCCGAAAAGGATAGAGGGGTGGGCGATGGCAACTAACGTACAGTCGGAGTATGAAATCAACCCCGCCGGCTTCCGCAGCGAGGAAATGATCCTCAACATGGGTCCCCAGCATCCTTCGACTCATGGGGTCTTGCGTCTGGTTCTGGTTCTGGATGGCGAAACCGTGGTCCAGTGTACGCCGGTGATTGGTTACTTGCACCGAGGTATGGAGAAGATATTTGAGAACCGGCCGTATATGGCTGGTCCCCGCTATATAGATAATGCCGATTATCTTAGTCCGATGCTGAATGAGACCTGTTACTCCGGTGCGGTCGAGCAGTTGATGGGCATCGAGCCTCCACGGCGTGCTCAGTACATTGAGGTACTGGTGGGTGAGCTCGAACGCATTGCCAGTCATTTGGTAGCCATTGGAACCTATGGATTGGATCTGGGAGCCTTCACGCCGGTACTATGGTGCTTTCGCGACCGAGAGCAAATCCTCGATTTATTCGAATCGCTCAGCGGCCACCGTTTTACCCACAATTATATGCGAGTCGGTGGCGTACTCTATGACTTTCCCAAAGGCTGGCTCGAGACCTGTGAGCGCTTCCTCGACAAATTCGAGAAGCTGAGCCTGCCGGAACTAGACGAGCTGTTAACCGGTAATGAGATCTTTGAGGCTCGTACTCAAGGCGTTGGCTACATCGATCCGCAGCAGGCGCTGGCTTATGCGCTAACTGGACCGGTCGCTCGTGCGTCCGGTGTGCCGTTTGATGTACGGGTAAACCGGCCTTACGGCGCCTATCGTGAGATACCGGTAAATATCCAGGTGCGGCAGGATGGCGACTGTTTTGCGCGCTATCGCATTCGTATGACCGAGATGGCGGAGAGTGTGCGGATCTGCCGGGTCGTACTCGACAAGCTTCCTGGCGGGCCGATCTCGGTGCGTTCACCTATTGCGTTGCGCCCACCACGCGGCGAAACCTACTTCTCGGTTGAGAGCGCGCGCGGCGAGGAAAGCATCTATATGATTAGTGATGGGTCAGAGTATCCGTATCGTGTGAAACTGCGTGGGCCGTCGTTCGTCAATCTCCAGGTTCTGCCGGAGCTGCTGCGGGGACACAAGATCGGTGATGTGATTGCCATACTGGGAAGCATCGATATTGTGCTTGGCGACGTGGATCGGTAGATTGGAGGCCTGATATGAGTGATTTAGCCCAAAATATCATCCACTTCCTGGTAACCTTCCTTTTCTCGCTGCTGTTCCTGATGGGCGCTGCTACCGTGCTGGTGTATCTTGAGCGCAAGGTGCAGGCGTGGATGCAAGACCGGTATGGTCCACTGCATGTAGGACCACACGGCACACTTCAAACCATCATGGATGTGGCGAAGCTGTTGTTGAAGGAAGACGTCAAACCAGGGTCGACCGATAACATTGTCTTTCGCGTCGCGCCGATGGTGTTCTTTGCACCGGTCCTTGCCGCCCTTGTGGTGATTCCTTTCTCGCCGTACATGACAGCTGCAGCGCTAGGTACTGGAATCATCTATTACGTGGCACTCAGCTCGATTGATGTCATTGGTGTATTCATGGCAGGCTGGGGCTCAAATAACAAATACGCCTTGATTGGAGGTCTCCGGTCTACCGCACAGATGATCTCCTACGAGCTACCGCTGATCTTGTCTCTGGTGGGTGCCATTATGTTGACCAGCGTGTTTGCGCCTGCCTGTACCGGGGCTCATCCTGATCTTGCGACCTGTGGAGTCGGCTCTATCTCGTTTACCCAGATGGTGGCGGCGCAGATGCGTCCGGAGGCTCCTTGGCTCTGGTTTGTGTTGCTCCAGCCGCTGGGTCTGGTAGTCTACTTTATCTGCGGCCTGGCTGAGACCAATCGGGCGCCCTTCGATCTACCTGAGGCCGAGTCAGAGCTGGTAGCTGGCTATCTCACCGAGTACAGCGGTCTGCGCTGGGCAATGTTTTTCCTTGGCGAATACGGCAACATGACGATTGTTTCCGCGGTTGCGACTGCCGTGTTCCTGGGGGGCTGGTCCTTCCCCGGAGCGGCGATCGGCTTCTGGACCGGCCACTTCGGAGCCATTGCCGGAGCGGTAATTTTCAACATTATCTGTGTCGCCATTTTCCTCTCCAAGATGTTAGCGCTGCTCTTCGTCTTCCTATGGATACGCGCCACACTGCCACGGCTGCGCGCCGACCAATTGATGCGGTATGCCTGGCTCTTTTTGATTCCTTTAACTCTCGCCAATATCCTGGTTACCGGTGGACTGCTGCTGATACCGGTTTCTCTGCCGGTGCGTGTGGCGATCTCGGCGGCGGCCAACTGGGGTTTGCTGCTGATAGTTCTCGTTAGTTTCCGAAGGCTGGCGGGGCTCACCACCAAAGGTAAATTACCCACGTGGGTGACGCGGGCCAAGGGACCGGTAATGGTACCGCAGCCAGCGAGAGTAGGGGACCAGTCGGCGGCTAGAGCGCAACCTCAGGAATTGGCAGCAGGATCACAACGCCAGTAGCGCTTTTGGTGCTGCCAGCTGCGACTCTCACGACTTCGCTTGCTTGACACTCATGGTTGCATGGTGTACACTTGCCAATACACTCTAATTAGACTTCAAGCAATGATCGGGACGAGTAGGCAGGAATCGGCGGACAGAGACGGGGAGTCGGCGGCTGGAAGCTCCCCCCTGCACAATTTTGCTGAAGTGACCCGATCGCCCGTAACGCGAGCACCGGCGACTCTTTTTGTGGAATCGGCTAGCTGGTAATTTGTAGTGTTACGCGATTGGCGACCGTTAACTCGCTTACTTGAGGCGGCTGCGCAGTTACAGGCACCCGCAAAACAAGGTGGCACCACGAGAAGCCTTCCTCGTCCTTGGCGAGGAAGGCTTCTTTTCATGGTTTTTCCAGCAGATCGGGAGTGTTTATGGCAACCGAGCAAGAGGCAGTGATTGAGCGACGTGATCGGGTTGAGATTCCGAAGGTCTATGATCCCCAGGCGACAGAGCAGCGCATCTATGCCTGGTGGGAGAGGAGCGGCTACTTCAAGCCGCGCCCCAATCCTTCCCGGAGACCATTCGTAATCAGCATGCCGCCCCCTAATGTTACCGGCGCACTACATATCGGGCATGCGCTGGTAGCAACCATTGAAGACATCATGATCCGTTACCATCGCATGCTTGGTGATGAGACGCTTTGGGTGCCTGGGGAGGATCATGCCGGCATTGCCACCCAGGCAGTAGTTGAACGCGAACTAGCAAAGGAAGGCATCGATCGTCTCCAGATGGGGCGTGAGGCTTTTGTGCAGCGCGTCTGGGACTGGGTTAACGCCTACAAGCATCGGATTCAGGACCAACACCGCCGTCTCGGCGTCTCTTGTGACTGGGACCGCGAGCGCTTTACCCTGGATGCGGGATTGGTTCGGGCAGTTCGCGAAGTTTTCGTTCGCCTGTATGAGGAAGGGCTGGCGTACCGTGGCGAGCGCATCATCAACTGGTGTCCGCGCTGCATGAGCTCGATCTCGGATCTGGAGGTCGAAGTCGAGAATACACCCGGCAAGCTATATTACATTCGCTATCCACTCGAACCCCTTGAGGGCGAGAAGCAGACGACCTATATCACTGTTGCAACCACCCGCCCTGAGACCATCCTGGGGGATACCGGTGTGGCCGTCAATCCAGAGGATGAGCGTTATCGAGATCTGGTTGGGCGTTTCGCCATCTTGCCGATAATGGAACGGCGCATTCCAATCATCGCCGATGCTGCGGTCGAAATCGGATTTGGCACTGGTGCCGTCAAGATCACACCCGCTCATGATCCAACTGATTTCGAGATCGGCAATCGTCATAATCTGGAACGAATCCAGGTCATCGGCTTCGATGCCAAGATGACTCCGGCTGCTGGTAGGTTTGCTGGAGAGGACCGTTTTGAAGCGCGTCGGGACATTATTGCTGAGTTCGAGAGGCTCGGCCTGCTGGAAAGAACCGAAGAGTATGAGGTTCCGCTGGGATATTGCCAGCGCTGCCACACCATCGTAGAGCCTTTGATTTCCACCCAGTGGTTTGTTAAGATGACCCCGCTGGCTACCGGTGCGCTTGGCGCCCTTACGTATGGCCAGTTACAGATAGTTCCGGAGCGCTTTTCCCGGATCTATAGCGAATGGTTGGAGAATATTCACGACTGGAATATTTCCCGCCAGCTATGGTGGGGGCATCGCATCCCTGCCTGGTACTGCGATACCTGCGGCCAGATCACGGTCGCGCGCGAGGATCCAGAGGTCTGTTCGCATTGCGGCAGCGCCGCAATTCATCAGGACCCTGATGTATTGGATACCTGGTTCAGTTCCTGGCTCTGGCCCTTCAGCACTCTCGGTTGGCCGGAGGATACGCCGGATCTCCGCCGTTACTACCCGAATAGCGTCTTGGAGACAGGGTACGATATCATCTTCTTCTGGGTAGCGCGTATGGTTATGTCCGGTATCCATTTTCTAGGGGTCATACCGTTCAATACCATCTACCTGCATGGCCTGGTACGTGATGAGCAGGGCCGAAGGATGAGCAAATCGTTTGGCAACGGCATCGATCCGATCGATGTTATCGACCAATATGGTACCGATGCCCTGCGGTTTACCCTGATGACCAGCAGTACGCCGGGGAATAACACCAATCTATCGATGAACCGCATCGTAGGCAATCGTAACTTTGCCAACAAGCTCTGGAACGCGTCGCGCTTTGTCATTGGCCAGACCGAGGATTTAGCCCTTGCTCTACCTGTCTTAGAGTCGCTAAAGGCGCGGACGCTGGCCGACCGCTGGATCATCAGCCGGGCAGCGCGACTAACGGGCGAGGTCAAGCGCTTGATGGATGATTACCAGTTTGGCGAAGCCGGACGGCAGATCTTTGAGTTCTTCTGGTCGGAATACTGTGATTGGTACATAGAGATCGCCAAGATTCAGTTGCGGACATCCGACCAGAGGGAGAGCACGGCAGACATACTGCGTGTATTGCTGGACCGAGTGCTACGGCTGCTGCATCCCTTCATGCCGTTTGTCACTGAAGAGATCTGGCAACATCTCTATGCAGACTTGCCGGAGGAGCGGCGTGAGGCCCCGGCGTTGATCGTTGCTGCCTGGCCGGAGCCGTCTGCTGCCGTGGAGCGTCGGATCGACGGCACTACCGAGGAGCAATTTGCGTTGCTACAAGAGATCATCACCCGGATACGGGATGCGCGCAAGCAGGCGGAAGTTGAGCCGGGCCGGTTTATCAAAGTGATTCTAGTTGGCGGCACCAAGACTACTCTGCTCAAGCAACAGGCGACTCTAATCGAGCAACTGGCCCGTACCGAGGCGCCACAGATCGAGCGAAAGTTGGCAGTCAAGCCAGAGCAGGCAATGGCCCTGGTGGCGGGAGGTGTAGAAGTTTTTCTGCCGTTGGTCGGTATGCTCGATGTCGAAAAGGAACTGGCCCGACTTGATACCCGGATCGAAGCGACGCGCGCCGCCATTCGGCGTTCAGAAAGCATGCTGGGGAATCAAAACTTTGTTGCGCGTGCTCGTCCAGAAGTGGTTCAGAAAGAGCAGGATGCGCTGGCCGCTGCTCTTGACACGCTCGCTAAGCTTAGCGGCCGGCGCAAAGAATTCACTGGATAGGGTGCTGTGCGGCCGCTAGAGCGGCAGCGACGGTGGGCTTGGGGCCGGCGGCTCCGGTCTCTAGCCCACGGGAAAGATACTCTGCGGACTCAGGCACGGCGGTAAGAAAATGATCCGGACAGCACGGTCTGGGCCACCATATTCACGCCGAAGTGGTAGGCTAGCTCCCGCTCATCCGCACTTGTCAGAACAATCAGGTCACAGCGCTTGCCCGGCTCCAGGCTGCCTATCTCCCCTTGGAGGCCTAATGCTCGCGCGCCCCCGATAGTGGCAGCAAGAAGCGCCTCTTCGAGTGTCGCATGCATAGCGTTGACGGCAAAAGCAAGAATAGTCTGCATATTCTCGCAGTAACTAGTACCAGGATTGAAGTCGGTTGCCAACGCGACATGCAGGCCGGCCTCGCGGAAGCGAGCCCACTGTGGGTAAGGTGTTCCGAGAGTAAATGCACAGCCTGGCAGAAGTGTTGCTGTAACACCTGCGTCTGCCAGCTCCTGTAGATCATGAGCACTGGCAAAGTCGAGGTGATCCGCCGATACGGCACCAAACTCGGCAGCGAGGTGTGCACCACCAGTTGCACCCAACTGGTTGGCATGCAGTTTTAGCCAGTAGCCGAGGTCTCGCGCCCGTGCCAGGATACGCCGGGCCTCTGGCACACTAAAGGCGGTCTGCTCGCAGAAGACATCGCAGAAGCGTGCTTTTCCTACGAAGGCCGGTAGCATCTCCTCGCAGATGCTGGCAACGTAGCGCTCGCGCCCTGCCCTATTACCCAGGTATTCTGGAGGAAAAGTGTGTGCCCCAAGAAAACTTGGAATAATGTCGGGCATCCCCGGTTCGCCGGCCAGGTCATGCATGATGTCAAGACAGCGCTCCTCGGTGACCGTGTCCAGCCCGTAGCCAGTCTTGCCTTCAACGGTGGTGGTACCGTGAGCCGCAAAGCTCTGCAGGCGGCGGCGCCCGAGTGCGCGCAAGGTCTCGGTGTCGGCGGCACGGGTCGCGCGAACAGTGTTCAAAATACCTCCGCCGCTTCTCGCAATCTCTTCGTAGGATACTCCGGAGTGGCGCAGCTGAAACTCTTCCGCCCGATTCCCGGCAAAGATAAAATGGGTGTGCGAGTCTACAAAACCTGGTAGCACCGCGCATCCGCCGGCATCCAGGCGCAAATGATGAGGTATCTGGGGCAGATTTACTGCTTGGGCAAGCGCTTTTTCAGGCCCAACCCATACGATGCGTCCGGCCCGTGCGGCCAATGCCCCATGCTCAATGACGCCGAGCCGGCCGACGGCTGCTTGACAGACACCAGGAGCGCAGGTAATGAGCCGGCTTGAGCCTGCCAAGACCCAATCCGCGGTAATTGGGAAGGTCCTATCTTCGCTCACGATCATCCCAGCCGTTCCCGTAATGCCCGCGCGACTCCTTGGGTCACCATGCCGTTCAGATCCCCATGCAGCCGGGCCACTTCTTTGAGTAAACTTGAACTGATGAAAAGATGTGGCAGGGCTGTAATGATCATGAGTGTCTCGATCTCGGGTGCTAAGTTCCGATTCATGAGTGCCTGCTGAAACTCGTACTCGAAGTCGGTTACGGCACGCAACCCGCGTACGATCGCTTGAGCACCGACGATTCGGGCAAAATCTACAGTCAATCCCTCATAACCCTCTACTCGCACATTCGATAATCCCTCTTCAACGATAGCCTCCTTCCAGAGGCTCGCGCGTTCGTCGGTAGAGAAGAGTAGGTTCTTGCTCGGTGTCTGGTAAACCGCCACGACCAGCTCATCTACCAAGCGAGCTGCACGCTTGGCGATATCTAAGTGTCCTCGGTGTACTGGGTCGAAGGTGCCAGGATAGACGGCGATTGCATGGCGGTGGTCCCGCTGTCCGATCACGCTATCGCTCGACGTGGTTTCTCTTTTCTCCAGATTATCGGGGCGGATCTGCCCGGTATCCCCCATTCTACTAACTCCTCGCGCTATGGCTGTGATGTTGCCCCGGTTGCTAGGGGTAGCGTTATGCGGCATTGTACGTGTCCAGCTTCGTTCTGTCCACTAGCGTCGTCACTTAAGTTATATAAGCTGGGGTTGTAAGCCAAATTGCGAGCAGCGCCCCCTGCAGCATAAAGCAGCCGACAAGAAAGAGATCAAGTCCGGGACGGCGCGAGCTCCACCGCGCCAGCAACAAGAAAATGGGTGCTGCCGGTAGGAGGTACCGCCCAGCAGAGACAAAAATATCAGGACTCCAGCTGACTGGCGAAATTGTGATCAGTAGGAGCAGACCTAAAAGATAAAGAGTGAAGGTTAGGGGCTGCCGGCGTACCATGACGAGAGTGATAATACTGAAGGCTACCAGAGGTACCAAGTCAACTAGTATGAGCGCCTCCTGGTAGGTCCAGCCCGGTGTGGTAAAGAGTCGGTACAAGGCTAGAGTCAGTGACTGCCAGGGCGGCATGCTGATGTGTAGCCAGCTGGTTTCTTCGGCGTGAACAAAGCTCAGCGGGTCGTTGAACCGTAGCGCCAAGTAGAGCATATAGATACCCAGACCGATTGGAACTGCGAGCGCTACCGCGGCCGCCTCGACCGTCGAAGGTGTACATAGCCAGCGGCGCCAACGGCGCCAACGCCCATCCTCCCAGAACGCATGTTGCCACCAGCCGTGTCTGCTTCCAAATTCCCACAGCATGGGCAACAGGAGGATTATGCCGGTGAAACGAGTCAGTGCAGCGAAAAACGCGCAAATGGCAGCTCCATACCAGGAACCACGGCGCATGAAGTACAGGCAGAACGCGGTCAGAGCCAGGAAAATTCCCTCAGGGTAGGCGGCAGCGAGAAAGAAAGCCAGAGGGTAGGCAGCGAGCAGGCGTACGGTGCGTGTGCTAGCCTCGTAACCATCTTCCTGCGCAGCAAAGAGCCCTACTCCAATGAAGCCCGCCAGCGTGCCCAGGTTGCTGATGAGCATAGCGCTAGCTAGCCGATGTGAAGTTCCAACGAGTGCGGTGAGCATAGCAATGAGCAGGGGATAGAGCGGAAAAAAGGCGGTAGACAACTGGCCGTGATCTCGGGCAAACGTGGCCACCGTCGGATACCAGTAGCCATACTTTGAGATATTGAGATACCAGACTGTATCGAACTTATTCCAGGACCAGAGGAGCGCATGAGGCGACAGCTGCTTACTGCTAAAGCTACTAAGAGTGAGGGCAAAGTAAGTAACCAGCATGAGCAGTATGCGTGTGGCCAGCCACATACCTGCCGCTTGCAGGACAACACTTCGTGTGGGTGAGCGCGTGGCTTGCCAGCGAGTAAGCAGGCGATAGCCCAGCTGCCTGGCACGCAGTATCCATCGTCGCCAACCAGCGATAATTCGCCGAAGTCTGGTAGTGGGTACCTGTTGAAGCTGTGTCACAGTCAGAAATCAGATGGGATGATGCTCAACAAGGAGCAGGCACAGTTGCCGTTCCTATTAGAGTATGAATGATTTCACGAGGCATCGGCAAGGCGATTCCAGGCGCTGTAAAATCACGTAGGTAAAAATGGGACACTAGTGCATGACACTTCGTCACCGCTTCTGTGACAGGTCGGTATCGTGTAACTCGCCGATCATCAAGTGGTTAGCCTTTCACACCCGCATGGGCCTAGTATAGAATCTACAGGCCGACTCCCGCTGGAGGCCACGCAAGCTAAAGACCAGCGGAGAAGTGGCTCTGGTGGTCACGACTATATCCACTCTTCGATACGCTCGATGACCCGTGCCACTGGCTCCTGAAACTGTCTGCACCGTGGAAGCGTACCTAAGACGGTCGAACCGTAACCTCGCGTTTGCAGGCGGTGGTCAAAGAGAACTACGGCGTTGCGCCGCCAGTGGCTCCAGGCCAGACCACCCAGCGCCTGGCGTAGCTTGAGCGCAGCGTGCGGTACCAGGAATTGATTCTGCTGATCGTTCCAGGTGTCGGCACGCGCCGCAAGCAAGGGATCGCTGAGTGCCGGGAAAGGGGTGCGTGGGATGACAACGCACGCTGGTGGGTGATCTATTGGTATGGCTCCATCCCAGAAGGCGCCTGCTCCCAGCAGAACTACCCTCGGCTCCGAGCGAAAGGTTTGCCAGAGCTGGCGTACCGATCCATCCTGCCCCTGTGCCATGAGCAAAATGAGCTGCTTCTCCAGGGCCCGGCGGATGCTCGACGCACTGGCCCGTAGCGCGGCATGAGAAGGGAAGACTACTACCAGGTCACCATGCAGGACGGTAGCAAGGCGAATTAACATATCGTCCAGGTGACGCTGGTACTGGGGGGCGTTGGGTTCTGGCACGTCAGTCGGCAGACACAATATCGTTTGCTCGCTGCGATCCATTGCCGGACTCAGTGTCTGAGTGGAGGGCGGCAGAGCCAAAGAACCGGTGGTATAGGTGAAGTCGCCGGCTACCGCTAGCGCTGGAGCAGCCAGTATCAGCCCACGATCTGGCGCCCAGAGAGCCTCCAGCGACTGCCCAACCTGCACAGGGGCACTGTGAAGCACAGGCACTTCAGTGGTTTGATCGAGGAGGGCGCTATCCATCGTCAGACTGGCTGCGCTACCGCCCACCTCGGTGGATTCCGGCGAAGTCATCGGCATTATTGCCGAAGGTGTGATTTCGCGTGTCTCATGAGAGGACCGTGACAATTGCACGTGCGTCGGCTTGCGGTTTTGCTGAGTTGACCGCCGGCCGTACCAGCCTTCAGCGGCGCCGTTCGCTCCGGGGTAGGGGAGCCGTAGCCAGGCGATATCCGTCTCGTTGCCCTCGAGAGTAAGGACAGCCTTCACTTGGCTCCGCACCTGCTCGAGGAGACGGGCACTCCCAAAAAGATCGGTGGCCAGGCCGTCGCTAGCTACGCTTACTTTTTTGCCAAGCTGTGCCACCAGTTGTAATGCAACCTCATGCAGAAGCTTGGTTACGCTACTAATCTGGGAATCCAGGCTCGTCCAGTCCCGCACTACCTCCTCCCAGGCAGAGAGCCGCGAGACTGAGGTGTCGAGGCGGAGCATACGCTGTTCCATGCCTTCACCTGACTGGCTTCCTCTACCATTCTCGCTCTGAGCCTCACCAAGCAAGCGATACAATGCTTGGAACAATGGAGAGATGCTTCGCTGTGCGCGGTCCACCTGTGCAAACCAGGCTTTCTCGCGGTGAGGACTGGGTGCTTTAGTGGTCTGGTCTTCCAAGCGTTCCGCCGCCAGATGGAGCAGTCCCGCGCGCTTTCCATTCGGCTGGAGTTCCGCCAATTCGTGGAGTAAAGAACTGAGTGTAGACTGCTCTACCACCTTGCTGCGGACGCGGCGCAACTCTTCCTCGAGAAGATGAGCGTCCAGCACCAGTACCCGGCTCGTCGCCGGAAGCAGGTCGTCCGAGCCAATCAGGTGGGCAGCGAGAGCTGTATGAGTCGTAAGGATAACTTGCGTATCTCTGGCTGCCTGCTGAGCACGTGCCACAAAACAATAGCCGTCGCGGCGATAGGTGCAGCCGGTAATTGAGTCGGCGAAATCCTTCCCTGAACGTACTCGTTCCCAGGCGACCAGCTCAGGTCCGGCAAGAGCGACTTCGCCGCGCGCTCCGGTCTCTGTCCGTCCAGCCCAGACGGTCAGCTTGGCCAGGCCACGTGCCATTTCCTGGGAGAGCGAAATGTTGTGAGAGGTACGTGCGATGCCAAACCAGCGATGCAGACATAGGTAAGTCTCGCGCTCGGTTAGCTCTGCCACCCCGACCGCGTCGGGTGCAAGGCCGGCAATCTCGAAAGCACGAGGAAGGTTGTGCTGGACCAGCCGGCTGAGATTCTCTTGATCAGCGACGCTTATCAAGAGTGCGCCGGGAGGCTGTTCTCTTGCCCAGGTTAGCGCGCTGGCGAGGCAAGCTACGGTTCCGATGCCGTCATGTTGCAGCTCTACCAGTAGTGGGCCGCCTCCATTGGAAAGCGTCTCGCTGACATTGTAGGAAATGGTGCGCTCCAGCGCTGTTTGTGCTTGCGACTGTATCTCTGCTGACACTGATGGTTTAGCGGCAATGTGATCGGGGAGTAGAGTGACGGAACCATTCTCCGTTTGAGCAGTGCTCTCCATGGATGCGGGCACCAGACGCATCCGAGCCACTGGACCTTGCGGTGTAATTGCTAGCGAAAGCACAGCAGGATCCATACCCAACTTGGCGGCCAGCTGGTCACCAAGCGAAGAGGATGCCAGCCCTGTAAGCAAGCTACCGTTGCTGAGATTTCTGAAGTTCATACGTTGCTCACGCACTGCCGCCCGCACAAAGTAGGATGGAGTCCAATCCGGCGGAGCGGCAAGTCGTCCCAGTCCCTCAATGGTGCTGGCATCCAGTTCTTCCAATCGTTTCAAGAGCGCCAGGAAGACTTCCATGGAGAGCTGGGCATCGGCAAGAGCTCGATGATAAGTAGGGCTCTTCACACCCAGCGACTGGCCGACGGCGCCCAGACTGTAGCTGGGTAGGTCAGGCAAGAGAGCTGAGGCCAGTTCAAAAGTATCGACGAGGGGATTGCGCCGCGCCAGACCGGCACGACGCAGAAAGGCGGCATCAAAGGGTACACTGTGCCCAACCAGAGGTACTTCATCTATAAATGCGCGCAACCGCGGCAGCAAAGTTGCCAGGGAAGGCGCATCCCGCAGCTGGGTAGAGGTTATACCAGTAAGCCGCTGAACGCGATACGGAATAGGGAGGCCGGGCGAGACGAACGACTCGAATGTGTCCAGTACGTCTGCTCCGACGAATCTCACCGCGCCAATCTCAATGATCGCGTCCTGTTCGGGATGCAATCCAGTGGTTTCAAGGTCGATAGCGACACGGACCGGTGGTGTCTGCCCTGGCAAAGGAAGCTCCCATCATTGTCGGGCCCCGCTCTTCGGCGAGGCGATTCATTGCTTCGCGCTACGGGCACTGAGCCGAGCCAGTGAAGCAGAGGCAGCCACGCCGGCTTGGCTACGATGACTGATGCTATTTTTGTCCTCCCGAGACATCTCAGCTACGGTACGGCCTAGCTGCGGCAGATAGAAGATTGGATCGTAACCAAACCCTCCATCCCCGCTGGGCGTAAAGGCGATCTTTCCCTCAAGAGTGCCTTCGACCACATCGTACAGGCCCAGTGGTGCCGGCTCCGCGATGGCAAGCACACTGCGATACCTGGCAGAGCGGAGTTCTAGAGGGACGCCGTTCAACCGTGCGAAGAGCATACGAAAACGCTCGGTGTAGGGCATTGCCTCACCGCCGAAGCGAGCTGACCAGACGCCAGGCTCACCATTCAAGGCATCTATCTCCAGGCCTGAGTCATCGGCCAACGCCGGAAGGTTAGCGGCTTCGGCATAAGCGAGGGCCTTGAGAACAGCATTCTCGGTAAAGGTCGTGCCTGTCTCTTGTATTCTCACCTGCAGCCCCAGCTCCACAGGACTGACCAATTTATAGGGAATGGAGGTCAAAATGGCACGGAATTCTTCTATCTTATGCGGATTGCCGGTTGCTAGCAGGAGGAAATGCTGCTCATCCACGGAACAGGACCTTTCTCCACCTGATAGACGTCAACCATCGTGAGAACGGGAACACAACGCCACATCGAACTAGAGAGCTAGAGCGCATTCTAGCACGTGGCCGATGCGGCGTCGAGAGAACCGTGAGGGTAATCTGGCAAAGCCAGCGTGCTATACTCGTGCATATGTATTATGGGCAGGGACAGAAAGAACAGTATAGTGGCAGCCGAGACGATTCCACCCCAGCTCCAGCGGGCCGCACTTCATCTCTATCAGCTCTATGACGTCAGCTACAGCATTGACCTCGAACGTGCTCGCGAGACTCTGGCGACTCCAACCGCTCGGGTACGTCCAGTGGCCAGCCGCGGCGGTGGCAACGTTGATAT
>JBKQTH010000072.1:0-9998 GCA_052143275.1 Ktedonobacterales bacterium
TTTCTCCCTTGCAAATTTAACGCCGTGATAAACTCGTGGCTTCCCACAGTGACCAGATCATTATTCTTGAGTGGCACCGGGTTGTGTGTCATCACACCGTTAACTCCAACACCATTGGTGCTGTGCAGGTCATAAAGAATGAACTGGCCATTCTCATAGCGGATCACCGCATGCTGCCGCGAGACTTTCTTGTCATTAACTACCACATCATTACTCTGGTGGCGGCCAATATGGAGCACCGCGCCAGGGAACGGCATTGGATTGCCCCTGACTGGGCGATATAGTGTGAGCCACGCTGGCGGTATCGGTACCGCCTGAGGCGCATGAACGGGTGACGCCCCTCCCTGGCCTTGAGCAGCCGCTTGCTCAGGAGACATCGACACCGTCTCGTCCAAGCCAACTACTGCCGCCAGGCCCGCATTCGCAGGCAGAGCATGCGGGTCCACGGTCTGGCACTCGATACGTGCCTGCCCGGTCCCAATGCTAGGGCTCTCGATAAACTGAATCATCGGTTTGGAGGTCAGAGTATAACCGCGCTCGCGAGCCACGTCGATGAGCACCTGCGACAGCTGCTGCTGGAGGGCCTGCGCATATGCATTGAAGCGATTATAGTCCCTTCGGCTCAGCTGAACCTCATAGACATTCGGCGCCAGCTTCTTCTCATGACCAATGTGGAGATGAGCTTCCATAGTGCGAGTCAACTTGTTAGCCAGCTCGACCGGCTCTAGATGGGTACGAAAGAGCCGGCTGAATGGGGCCTCCACCGCTCCCTGCATTATATTTTCAAATTTATTGAACACACTCATGTTCCTGCTCCAATGCTAGCTAGCCCCGCTTCACGCATCCGTGCCGAACGCTCTCGCCGGATAGCGAGAGACACTACCGTTAGCTTGCCTCTATGCCTTAGGGCCACCGCCGGCCGAGAGCAATTCGCGCGACCGTTCTACGTCAGTTGCGATCTGCGCCCGCAACTCATCAACCCCGCTGAAGCGTCGCTCCTCACGAAGACGCGCAACAAATGCTACTTCCAGGTGTAGCCCATACAAATCCATACCACTATCCAGCAAGTACACCTCAACTACCAGACGGGACTGCCCGGCAAAGGTTGGCCGCACGCCAATGTTACAGACCGCTTGATGTCGAACATCCGCCTCACCTGGTAGGCGTACCCGAACAGCATAAACGCCATTGGCCGGCAATATCTTGCGGGCGTCATAACACAAATTAGCCGTGGGAAAACCCAGCAGCCGGCCACGCTGCTCGCCAGCCACTACCTCCCCTAGAAGAGTATACTCTCTGCCCAACAGGAGGGTTGCGGCAGTAAGAGTTCCAGACTCCACCAGTTTACGGATTCGCGTGCTGCTGACCCGCTCACCCCCTGCCTGCACTTCGTAACTCTCTACCGCAAATCCGCGCTCTTCACCCAGAGCACGCAGGTAGGTAACATCACCGACCCGTCGATAACCAAGGGCAAAATCTGTGCCCTCCACCAGCGCCAGTGGCTGGCAGACACCAGCAATTTGATCCAGAAACACTTCAGGACTCTCTTTGGATGTCTCCTGGCCAAATGGCACCACTAGCAGCGCATCCAGCTGTCCAAGCCCATCCAATAAAGCGAGTTTCTCCTCGAATGTCGAAAGTAACTGGACCGGTATATCGGGATGAACCACGGATGCCGGTGATGGCCAGAATGTTACCGCAACCGCCTGAGCACTATGCTCACCGGCTAATTCGGCAGTACGGGCGATTAACTTTCGGTGGCCAAGATGAACGCCGTCAAAGAATCCGACAGTAAGCACAGCAGGGCCAAGCGGCGGTACGGTCCCTGACAAATAGTTGACACGCATAATCCTCTAATTCTCCGTCTCGCCCGCTATACTACCACGGCTCCGGCACGCTCGCAACGAACCAGGCGAATAGCTAACTCATTAGGAGACCACTGATGCCTTTCGCGCAGCAGGCAGGCCAGGACAGGTGGCCGCCTGGAACGGCAGACACTTCTAACTTCAAATAAGACGACAGGTCAGCATGCCGTAGGTATGATCCGCGTCACACTTTAAGATAGGCGATAGATCAATAAATAAATCCATAGCCAGACTAATCCATCATGATAGAATGAAAGGCACTTCCATTGTGTTCATATCTATACGCACCTGTTCTAGATGCATCTCTACGCGCTGAAGCGACAGGAGGCAACGATGCCCAATGCGGCAAAGCTAGACTATACCAAGCGCGATAGCTATTCTCGCCATCCCCAGGTCATCACCATTGGCGGCAGAGCGCGTATCCGACTGGCAGAGGTCAACGCGGTAGCACTCGAAGGGATACCGGTCTCACTTTCACGCGCCGCCGAACAACGCATTCAGGCAGCGCGCGACCTGATTGATCGCATCTGCAGCGAGAATCGCACCGTCTACGGCGTGACTACCGGCTTTGGCCACCTCAGCTCGGTCAAGATACCGTCATTTCAGCTGGCCGAGCTGCAGCGCAATCTCATCCGCAGCCATGCCAGCGGTGTGGGTGAGCCATTTGACGTCCCTACAGCACGAGCCATTATGACCTTACTAGCCAACAGCTTAGCACGCGGACACTCGGGCGTCAGGCGAGAGGTACTTCACCTGCTCATCTCGATGTTAAACCAGGGCGTAACTCCGGTGATTCCAATGCGAGGCTCGGTCGGTGCGAGTGGCGATCTGGCGCCTCTTGCTCACCTCAGTCTCGTCCTCATAGGCGAAGGCGAGGCTTGGTATGATGGCACACGGCTACCGGGCGGTGAAGCGCTGAGATGCGCTGGACTGCAGCGTCTGACCCTTGGCGCAAAAGAAGGACTGGCGCTCATTAATGGCACTCATGTCATGGAAGCATGTGGCGCTCTTGCTGTCTCGGATTCCTGGCGCCTGCTGCGCGCCGCCGAGGTGGCAACCGCAATGAGCATCGAGGCGCTGCTCGGCAGCTATGTGCCGCTAGACGAGAGAATTCATGCCCTTCGTCCGCAGGCCGGCCAGTCGCGCACGGCTGCCAGAATTCGCAATTTGCTTGAAGGGAGCGACATCAATCCTAGCCATGCCAATTGTGGACGTGTGCAGGATCCCTATACACTGCGATGTGCGCCTCAGGTACTCGGAGCCGCTCGTGATACGGTCACTTACTGTGAAGCAATCTTCGACGCCGAACTCGGGGCGGTAACTGATAACCCGCTGGTTTTTTGCGATGACGGCGAAGTGCTCAGTGGAGGCAACTTTCATGGTGAGCCCCTGGCGCTGGCACTGGACTTCCTGGCGATTGCCCTGGCACAGGTAGCGGGTTTCTCGGAGAGGCGTGTCTACAGCCTGATAGGCCCTCATGACTGGGATAAAGGGAGCAACGGACTCCCGCTCTTTCTCGCCCCTGAGCCTGGGCTGAACTCCGGCTACATGATTGCCCAGTACACGGCAGCGGCACTGGTGAACGAGATCAAGATACTTGCGCATCCTGCCAGCATCGACTCGATTCCTACCTCAGCCGGAATGGAAGACTTCGTCAGCATGGGCGTAACGTCGGCTATCAAGCTCAAGAAAGTTATCGATCTTGCTCATCTTGTCGTGGCAATCGAGCTGCTCTGCGCTGCCCAAGGGTTAGACTTCCGCAAGCCACTACGCCCAGGCAAGGGGGTTGCTCTGGCGTATGATCTGCTCCGATCGTTGGTGCCGACACTGACCATAGATCGACCACCATCACCGGACATTGAAGCGGTTGCCCGCGGCATCCGCTCTGGTCTCTTCGAGGAGCTAGGCCCGGAGTAAGCCAGTCCTGGTCTTTTCGCCGCGAGTATGAACGAGAATGAACCAGCGTTAACTTGACTGGGTCAGGAACAGGGTGCTACACTGTGGCTACTCGGGCGATTAGCTCAGTTGGTTAGAGCGCCACGTTGACATCGTGGAGGTCGGGGATTCGAGCTCCTCATCGCCCACCCCAGATAGATGCAGGCTTTTTAGGATCCAGGGCGCAGTGGAGCTGGATTAAAGGGTTCACGCTCCGCAAGGAAACATGCCAAGTTCTCGCGTGACAGCTCCAAATTATGGGCCAGGCACCACTCCCAGAAAGGCACGTAGTGAGTGCGGGCCGTCTGATGCTCGCGCATCATGAGTTCCGAGGCCAGGCTACCATCGTCGAGGTAACCGCCGTCTTCCCAGGCGGCATACAGCGGTTGGTGATCATAGGGCACCGAACGATGCTCGAAGCGCCAGCCTTCTCCATCCCAATGGAACAGCCCGTACTGCGCATTAGTATCTCCGTTAAAGGGGCAGCCTACCGCACCAATCACCACCACCTGCTGTTCTCCAATGCTGCGCTCGAAAGGGTAGTGGATATGAGCACCAATCACCAAAGGTTCATCGATGCCCGCTAGCGCCTCGGCAATTCTCTCATCTGGAGACATCCGACCCATACCTTCGCGCGAGTGACGTGGGCTGCCATGTACGATACGCACTGGCGCGGTCCCTGGAAGATCCAGCCGTATCGTGGTCGGCAATGCTTCCAACCAGGCTACCCACACCGGAGTCAATTCTTCCATTGCCAGTCGAACTGGTGTCCACCAAGAGCTATCCCACTCTTTCGGCCTACCCATTCCTTTGGAGAGGGCCGACAGCCAGGTATCATGATTGCCGCTTATCGAAGAAAATCCGTAGTGGACCACTCGCTCAAGTACAGCACGGCTTTGTGGCCCACGGTTTACAAAGTCGCCGGCAACTACAATGCGGTCAGGCTTCACGCGCTCCAGATCGGCCAGCACCGCTTCCAGAGCGGGAACATTCCCATGAATATCAGCAATCACAGCAAAGCTAGGCAAAGACCAAAACTCATTTCGGTAGCCAATTGAGGCCGGACAAACGTACTCCTTCATCCTGTATTATAGCCCGTCTACGCTCGTCCATGTTCCAGATGTATTACCGAATATTGTCTGAATGCTGATTCTCTTCCGCGTCCTCCAGCGATTTTGACTCTTCGAGCAAAGCTTGCTGGCGCCGGCTACGTTCGGTCTGGCTTCTTCCAATGACTGCGGAGATCACATTGACCAGATCAAGTGGCCCCACTGGTTTCAACAGATATTCATCAGCTCCAGAGAGGAAGCCAGCCAGCTGATCCTTGGGCTGGGCCATTGCTGAAAGGATGACTATGGGAGTCGAACTCGAATCAGGATCACCTCGCAACGCTTTTACCAGTTGATAGCCGTCCAGTCCCGGCATCTTAACATCGACGACTACGCAGGCTGGGCGTACTTCGAAATAGCGCTCCAGCCCCTGACTGCCATTCCTGGCAGTCACCACCGCAAATGACCCCAGTTTCCGCAGCGAATCAGCGATTAAGGAGAGCAGGTCATCATTATCATCAATAACCAGGACGGTCTCTGTTACAGTCGAAAGTTCCGGCACTAGCTGCACGCCCTTTCCTGGGAATTCAGTATTCACCACTCTTCCCTTCGCTCATCTGCGTCGTGGCCATCATAGCAGCACAAGCTACTCCTTGTCATCCGGCCCATTCCAGCGAGATGACGACGGCTCAGCAGGCGGTCTCTAGAACGTGGCCGGCGAAGATGTAGACTTGACGGCAATTGCACCCACTGGTAGTCTGGTGATTGTATCCCCATACATTGTTCCGCCGTCCGTTTATGAGGAGGTGTCTAGTGGAGGCCAGCGAAAACAGTTTAGCTAACTCTGGCGCCAACAGCGTTAGCCAGCCGGAAATGCCCAAGGAAAGCAGTACGGCACCTGCTGCCGGGCAGCGCCCGCTCGCCATTACCATCCTCGCCATCTATTCACTGATTCTGGCTGTCATTACCATCATTCCCCAGCTTTACTATGTACTCTATGCTATTAACCCCCATGTATTTCCCATTGGCCCAAATGCCAATCCTCTGGGAGCGATTTGGTATAACTACATTCTGAATGGCCAGCAAGGTGGCTATCTCCACGTCGACCCCGGAACACTGGCGGGCGCCATCGAGGACGCCTTTATGTTGGGGCCTCTCTACTTGACTACCGGTATCGGCTTGCTGAATTTGAGTAAATGGGTCTACCCCGTAGGACTCATCAGTGGAGCTATGATATTCTACGCCAATCTCTATTTCCTGTTGAGCGGCACGCGCCAACCCGAAGATCTTCTCATTGCTCCTAACGGTTGTGGCCACAACCGAGCTGCTCGATCCACGCGAAGCTGGCGATCGCGAGCGCGAGCTACATATCGATATACCCGAGGAGCTGGCAGTCTTTGCCGATCTGGATCATGTGCGACAGGTGATTCTCAACTTGCTCTCTAATGCTAGCAAGTACTCGGCTGCCGGAACTGCTATCGAAATCTCAGCGCATGTTCTACCACCCAGGTCCGCCAAAGGTCGATCAGGCAAAAACACCGCAGCTGAGATGGTAGAGATCGCAGTCCGCGACCACGGCCTCGGTATTCCCCCGGACCAGATTCCGCTGCTCTTCCAGCGCTTTGTCCGGCTCGAACGTGACCTGGCTTCCTCGGTTAGCGGCACCGGACTGGGACTTGCCATTTGCAGATCCTACATCGAAGCCATGGGTGGCACCATCTGGGTAGAGAGTACCGGTGTGCCTGGCGAGGGCTCGACTTTCTTCTTCACCCTTCCGCGGGCGCCAGACGGCTCCAGCAGTGCCATAGGCACACCGCCCCCTACAGCGGCACCTGACACCAACTGACGCTGATCGATACCCATTCATTAAGAGGAGGTCCAAGGTGAACAGCGACGAATTTGGGGGCATAGCAGGAGTCTTTCTAGCTTCCCTGTCCGGAGTAATCGTAGCTCTGGTAGGCCAATATCTTCAGGTGCGCCATGAAAACCAGAATCTACGCCGTCTCTACCTTAGCGCCCGTAGGTTGCAGGCCCTGGAAGTAGGGAACAACCGCTCCTCGCTCGACACGTTCTGGCGTACCATTAACGCCCTCGACGCCGAGCAGCACCAGGACTCCACTGAGCACCTGGCAGCGATGCTGTATGGCGGTCTGCTTGGCTATGAGCTTCCGCACTGGAGCTTTGTCCGGTGGGAACGTCTGGAAGCGGAGACCTTTGCCGCCTTCCGGGAGAAAGAACTGGCCGGCATCGACCAGATGAATCGAACGCTGCGAAGTATCACCGAACTCTATAGCTCGCTGACCACCCTCACCGCCGACGATAAAGCGCGGCTAGAGAGGGACATGGGCGGCAGATTCTGGACAAATCGCCTGGCTGGTGAGCGCTATTCTACCTGCGACAAGCTGGCTGAAGCGGTAGCGAAGGTCATTGCAGCGCCGTCGCCGATGGGGGAGTAGACTATAGCTCAATGTTTCAGCCGGCACGTAGAAAAAAATCCCCCCAGGGTTGCGAGTCCTGACCCTGGACGATCTGGAAGGCGATGACATTCCGGGTGTGAGCAGAGATTGCCGGAAGCGCAACCCATGTGCCAGTACATCCGTTGGGCACAACTTTGCCATCCAAGTAGATCGTTGCGCCGTCTTCAGCCTTGCACGCCATCATTGAATGCGCCGGCAGCGTCCCATTGATGACGATACGCCCATAGCGGACGCCCGGCGCCGGTGCGTTTCCTGATTCACTCTCGCTCCATGGCAGCGTGACACCAGCTTGGTTACTCCACTGTCCCGGTGGCGCTTGCCTGGTATCCCTCCACCATTGTGTCGTTATGGTGTAGCCAAGTGGCAAGGCAGCGGATTGCAGCCGCGAAAAGCCGTCGGGCAGAAGATACACCTGCTCGGGACCGCTGCTAGAGGCCGGCGGTCCCACCAAGCTCGTCATCACCTCTGTGGTAAGGATAACCACGGGCCGACCGAGCAGCGATCTAAGGGCGGTATCGGTGTAAGCCACAGCAACTACGTCGGCTCCCGGATCCTTGACGACCCCAAGCAGCGTACTCACCAGAAATTGCTTTTCATCTACATAGCCGTTGGTAAATTCGTCGGTCGGGATGGGAGTATAGGCAACTTCACGCTTGGTGAAATAAGGCGCCCAGGGCGCATTGGGGTCCAAATTAATGACCAAAGTGTTCTTAGGAGTATGTTCTCGAATCCAGGTAAATGCCTCCAGCTCACCCGGCGCCAGCATGCCCGGCAGCACGCGGTTTCCGACAAAGACCTGTGGCCAGACAGTGACCGTGGCGGTCACCAGTACGACCACCACCAGCATTGCCCGTACCAAGAGAGTCCAGGATATAATCAATCGCCAGTTTCGGGCTTGCTCCTGCGCTGTTAACGTTACCCGTCCCGCCAGCTTGGCGGCGTGGCGCGCTCCTATCTGCCACAGTGCGGCTAGCGGTATTCCGGCGAAGATGGCAAGGAAGTAGGTCATATCAGTGAGGAAGCGCGAGGGAGTAAACGCTGTATATGGCTGGTGATAGACGTGTAGAGCATATGTGCGATAGCCATAGTATCCGAGACAGAAAGCTACCGCCAGTGTGCCGAGAGCAATGGCGACAAATGCGCGCGCCTCTCTCGCACCGCCCCGGCCTACCCGGCGAACTTGAGTGTAGCCAAATGAGGAGGCATACAGCATGAGGACCCCCAGTAGCGCCAGACCCCAGAGGACCCAGCCATTGTCTGCAAAGGGAAATCCCTCGACCGTTTCAATGAGTCGCAGAACGCTCGTATCCTGAAGCTCTCCGGCTCGCAGGACTAGAGGAACGACGTAGAATCCGGATGCCGCCAGCGCGACCAGGCTGGTCAGCACAAGTCGCTGGAGCGTCTGCCTGGCGGCTACTTCTCCGATCTGCCCGTCCGCGCTGCCCTGTCTGCCGGCGCCCAGGCTACATAGAATGAGGAATCCTGCGTAGGTGCCGAGCACCAGGCCAGCGGTGAGCATGACATGATTGTGGGCTAGAGGAATCGAGCCTAGCACAATGCCGCCGACGATGATGCGGTAGGCAGCAAAACTAGGTGCGAAGAAAATCAAAAGGAAGACCAATAGCAAGGCGAAGCCCAGTGCATTGGGAAGTCCTCCCCACCGGGTATAGTCCAGGCTGCCCCAGTTTCCGAGCAGTCCATAGGCGATGACGGCGCCAATTGCGATGTCATGGCGGCGCAGAGCTCGTCTCGTCAGGGTGTAGAGCGCGAGACCGGTGAGCAGCGGCACTACCACACTGAGTAAGGCCGAAAAGACTGCGTCAGGAGCGATACCGGAGAGCAGAGCAAGGGCCGCGATCACCAGATGTGTGCCATAGGGATAGTTTAGCGGAATCGGCTCGTAGGGCGCCCAGGTTGGCAAGCGGCCGGTGGCAACGGTTGTACTCGCCAGCAATGAGTGAAAACTCGAATCCCAACCCTGCGGGACCGTATCGATGAAGAGTGGGATCACTCGCGGTACGAGCATCGCACCAAGAACGAGGGCCAGTTGGACAGTATAGCGTCTCCAATGCTGGAGGCGTCCATTTCGCGGCCGATGTGTGCGCCAGGCAAGTAACACAGCCGCCAAGGTGAGCGTCAAGGTTGAGATGGCTACGCTGGCTCGCGTGATGCCGGGGCCTAAGCCCAGCAGGCTAAGGAGAAACATCTGGAGCGCCAGTCCCAAGGCTAGCCCAACGCTGAGACGTGTAGCTCCGTCAGGTGCCGGGTAGCACCACCATGCCCAAACCAGACCAGGTAGCGTAAGCACCAGTAGTGCAAGCGCGGTGCCTGGCACGGCTAAAACCAACATACAAGCTTCGCTCCATGCCTACGTGCGGCTAGAATGGGAACAATGGGTAGCCACTAGAAATACCATGCCTGCCGCGCGTAGATCATGCGCAGACGCGAGAGGTGCGCACCCACTTGTCGAGCCATCCTCCGCAGAAGCGGCAAAGCCAGGTAGGCACAGACAACCCCGCTGATGGCCACATAGGCGATCTGGCCCGGCGTAAGTGGCTCATAAACAACAAACGGTCGCCACAGCGCGCTGAATTCGGGAGTATACCAGCAGTACGCCTCCAGGGCAAAGTTATTGGAGATACATACCGGCGCCAGGGTCCGTTGACCAAACA
>JBKQTH010000073.1:0-43820 GCA_052143275.1 Ktedonobacterales bacterium
CCTCCTGCAAGTGCACTTGCAGGAGGCGCTCGGCCGGTGGCGTTCGTTGCGAGGATGTGACTATCTCGATCGGAGAAGTTAACACCATCGGTCGTGGCTGTGAATACTGTTTCGCGCTGTCGGCGCCAGGTCGCCGTCAGGCGTTATCGCCGCCTCGCGTGGTGCGCCAGCGGCAGGGGTGTCGGACCGTGCGCCCGCAAATGGTCGGGCGGGCGATGAGCCGATAGCTGGCTCATAGTGCAAAGTCATCGCGTGCTCCTGACCGTCCTGTGACAACGCTTACACGTCTCAAGCGATCCAGAGCTGTCCAGTGAATTACTTTCGAGCCCATTTGTAAATATTACTAGGATATCAATTGCGTGCGGGTTGTGATATGCCGCTTACGCCGTCTCCCTGTTGGACATCTTTCCGGGTGGGCACCACACTCCCGAAGTTGACAAGGTTATACATCTTCGGGGGGTGGATGCCCCTCCACTGGCGTATGCTCCTGCCATGGACACCGCCACGAGGGAGCGGTGACGACGCAGTGGTGGTTGCTCAGGTCACGATGTGGTGGCCGGTCTCAAGCCGGTAGTCGAGTCACCAGGCCAGTGGGTTCTGGTGAGGGCACGTTTGGAGTAACTGCTGTATCGCCGGTCCTCGACCGGATCCGGCAACAGCGTGATCCGGCAACGAGCGGAAGCGGAGGAAAGTATGCAAGCCACTGAGTTGACCAACGCCACCTATAGCTCGTCCATCGCGAACATCGAAAGACGTTCCACACCACGAGATCGCATGCGCCTACCATCGCAAAGCGCGCCGTCCACGCAGCCTCTGCAGCCCGTGCAGGCTAAGCCGAGTGAGCGGAAGCGGACCATGAGAGCGCTCAGTGAAGCCTTGGACGAAATGGATGATGCGCTGTGTCTGGCCAGCCACGAGCTCAAGTCACCGCTGATGACGATCCTGGCTTGTTTGCAGCTCATTGAGTCGAGGGTGGAGCGCCTGGCATCTTTGCCTCCAGACGCTCCTGATGTAGGGAAGATGCTCGCGAAGAGTCAGGAACTGCTGGCATTGGCGGGTCGGCAAGTCGACCTCGAGGATCGACTCGCCAACGATCTGGTTGATGCATCTCGTATCCATGCTGCGCAGCTCACACTCCTGCCGCAGCTCTGCGAACTTGGACAGGTTGTTGAGGAAGCCGTGGCTGGCCACCGCGTCGCGTTCCCAAGACGCATCATCCGTCTGGACATGCCGGACCAAGAGGTTCCAGTCTTTGCCGATTCTACAAGGATCGCGCAAGTCGTCGCCAACCTCCTCACGAATGCACTGAAGTACTCGCCGGCGGACCAACCCGTAACTGTCCGGGTCGCAGTCCACGGTGCCTCTGCAGGGGTCTCCGTGCGCGATTACGGACCAGGATTGGAGAAAGCAGAGCTCAAGCGTGTATGGGAGCGGTTCTATCGTGTACCGCGCCTTGCCGCTCATAGCGCGATCGGGGCCGGTCTCGGACTTGGCCTCTACATCGTGCGTGAAATTGTTCGCAGGCATGGCGGCAGGGTAGGGGTCACCAGCAAACCTGCACAAGGTAGCACGTTCTGGTTTACGCTCCCACTCGTCGTCGACTCCTAGTCAGCAGTCGCGCGACCCGATGGATGGCGTTGGAACGCTACCACTAGCAAGCGAAGGATTTGGTCGATGGCAGCCTATGAGAACACCGCATTCCCAGCTGAGAACACTTCATTCTCAGCAGATCACGCGGTACATCCGGATTTAAAGCGGCGCATCTTCATCGCAGACGATGACGATCAGGTACGCCGCATGCTCGTCGAGTACCTGGAAGGGGAGGGGTATCTAGTTGAACAGGCAGCCGACGGCCGGCAGGCGCTGGCTGCAATCGCGGACTTCTTGCCGGATCTCGTCGTCTTGGACGTGAGGATGCCCGAAGTCGATGGGCTGGAGATCGTGCGGCGCGTGCATGCCCGGAGTAACGTGCCGATCATCATTTTGAGCGGGCTCACCGAAGATATCGATCGGATCGCCGGCCTGAGCGCCGGCTCCGACGATTATGTGACCAAACCCGTCCGGCCGCGTGAGCTGCTGCTGCGCATCCAGGCACTGCTGCGACGTGCCGCGGCGACCGAAGCAGCTCCGCCGGTGCTTGAGGGGGACTTGCGCTTCGACGATCTGATCATCCGCCCGCGGCTGCACGTGGTCGAGCGTAACGGCGTCTCAATCGAGTTAAGCGCCAACGAGTTCGACTTACTCTACTTCCTCGCGTCGCAGCCGCGCCAGGTGTTCACCCGCCAGCAATTGCTCGATCGCGTCTGGCACTATGACTATCTCGGTGACTCCAATACGGTGACGGTGCATATGTCACGACTGCGTAAGAAAGTGGAGGTGGACCCAGCCCATCCACGGCACCTCCGTACGGTCTGGAATATCGGCTACAAGTTCGAGCCGTAGCTCGGTTAGGACAACGAGATGGGCAAGCCCAAGCTGTGCGAAAGGAGATGGCACGATGCGAAGGCAAAACCAGCGGCATGCTCGCGACGTGGAAAGCCAGGCACGGAGTGTGGCCGCCACTCCTGCCATCCCTGCCATCCCTGCCATCCCTGCCACCAGTGACAGCGGCGACGGCGGAGCGATGCCCCAGGCGGTGGCACGAGAAGTGTGAGGCCGGTTCACAGCGTGAGGCCGGTTCACAGTAGGCCGCGCTGCGTGGCAAGGAGGCCGCGCTGCGCGGCGGCATTGTGCCTTAGCTCTATCGGCCATGCGTATTGGCCGCGGCCATTGCCTCCAGCGTCGTCAGAATGTTGTTGACCCCCGGGTTCAGCGCATCGGGATACACTGCGCTGAAGCCAATGATGCCCGGAGGCCCCACGACGAAGAGGGCACGCGCGCTGACGCCTTGCTGCATTCGATAGACACCGTACCGATCTGCGACGGCGCCTCGGGGTTGGAAATCTGCCAGCAGGGGAAAGCGGATCTGGGCGTCCCGTGCGAAAGCCGCGTGGCTGGCGGCGTGGTCGACAGAGATGCCGACCAGGTGCGCCCTAAAGTGCGCAAACTCGCGGCAGTAGCTCTGGTACAGTACGAGTTGCTCACGCGACACGGGTTCCCAGTCCATCGGGTAGAACACGAGGACGATGGGATCACCGAGCAGGCTACGCAGATTCAGGTGTTCCTGAGGAGTACGCGGCAGCCTGATATCAGGGGCGACTGTTCCTGGACGGAGCGGCGTGATCCGTGTGCTCATCGCGGTTACGAGTCCTTCCTACCCTACAAGCGTCCGGTCTGCGCGAGCCAGCGCACAAAGCGGAGATGTGCCAGCTCGCGCTCGGTCCACAGATCGCGGTTCTCCTGACAGCGGTCACGGAGCCGCCGCAAGCTGTGCCACTCTTCGGACGTGTACGCCGGAATAGCCTTGCTGGAGGGTAACATGTCGATGCCAGCCTTTCGTAGCGCAAGCAAGATTGATCCATGCCACCAGGATACTCGTCCTGGAGGCCGCCAACCCCCCATAGACGTACATTCTTGGTGGTCATCGTGCCGCCCGCGGTGGACCATGACCTAGTAATTTGACCAATGGACAGCCCGCCGCATGCCGCAGGGCTTGAGCCCATCCGGCGAGTCTCACGCACCTTTAGGATAAAGACCGCTCCTGGTGTCAAGACGACGGTTACCAGGCCAAAGATGGAGTGATATCCAAGCGCCAGATCTTTACCGGCGTCGTTGCGGGAAGGCAGCGCATCAGCCGCGAGCGCAAAATCCACGCTCATGTACGCGCCGTAACCTACACCGAACAGGATGCCCAAAGGCCAAAGTGGGAGACGGCCTGGCGCCACCACGAATCTCAGCGCCCCGCACCGTTGAGAAGGAGGAGCACGGCAACAAGCAGGAACACAAGCGGTGGCAGAGCAAACATGCAGAGAACGAACCCTGCGGCCAACCTATCCAACTGCTCGTCACGAATCTGCTCCCAGAAGTCTGTATCCAATATCGTGGGCCGGTGCACCGGTCTTGGTGCGGCTGCCACCATGCCTACGGCGATGCGTATACGCAGCGGTGTGCGCAGCGCCGCACGCTCCACCTCCGTCACGACGGCGGCGGCACACTCCTCACAGAGATGCCATGCCTGGCACGGACTCGGTGATTCAGGAGGCACAAGGCGTTCAGAGAGAGCGAACATACGATCAGAGCTGCGCTTCGTACAGATGTCACAGTGCTGGGTCGCCCTCACTAACTGCACGTCAAGTCCGGGAATCTTCCAGTTCGTCGTGAGATCCACTTTTCTCTGATCCTCTCCATATCCTAATGAGAAGGAAGGTAGCAATCCGGTTTGCCAACTGCCCACTCTCAGCCGTTCAGGCACCTTCCTGCGCGGGATGGGAATGTCGCCTCAGCTCCCTACCGTCTCGAGCGGTGACATCACCATCAGTTCGACCAGTCGCGTTGGTGCCTGTGGGAAGTCTAGGACTCAGTCTAGTTAGGTTTCCTTTGGCCGACCACACGCCAGCCCGAGATCCGTGTGTGGGTCCCCAGCCCACATGGCTGGGGACCACGACTCTGTCGAACTCCTCGGGGCCTTTACCCGAGGCTCGACACATGTCCACCAAAATGGGTAACTTCAAACCCCACTCACCGGCACCAGGTGCCCCTACGGCCCGTTGGACATGCTTAGGGTTGTGTAGCTGCCGGCTGCGCCTGGTTCGGCTGCGTCGTGGACGTGCCGGATCCTGGTGTCTGCGTCGGCTGGTTCTGGTGGTCCAGCGGGCAGGTGAACGCCGGCTGCGGCGCGGTCTGTACGGGGTCTGGCGGGGCACTCACGTTGACCGATGCGACGCCAACGCCACCGCTCTTCTCGCCCACGAGGGCGAATCCCAGGGCACCCTGAGCGGTCCCAGGGATGAGATACGCGCCGACAGCTCCTGCTTGACCACGAGCGTTCGTCTGGAAACAGCCCACCATCGTACCCATGGTGCTCTTCGTGTGGTCCGCGTAGACGTGGACGACTTCGTTGCGTGCGAAGCCTGATACGTAGAACGTGATGGTGGTTCCAGGGAGGCCGCCATACGTGCTGGGCTCGACAATAGGTGAATAGGGCAGCACCGTGAAGGTGACCGCATCCTCGGCGCGACTCTGTTCGCCCACGAAGACCAGCGTCTGCTTGCCTTTGAGCAAGTACGGCACTACGAAGGCAGGGACACTGTTGACGGTGCCGTTGCTGTCGGCGGACACGACCCCGAGCGGTTGACCGTTCATGCTATTCAGAAAGACAAACACGCGCTCGCCGGGGCCGAATCCTTTTGCCGAAAACGACAGGAGATTGTCCGCTTTCAGAGCATAGCTGGAAAGCTTGACCGTGGGATATAACTGGAGCACGAGGAAGCTTGCTGCGACCACCGATTGGCTCTTGGCACCCACGAAGAGGAAGGTGTTGTCGCCGACCGCGCCGATAGGCACCCGCAGCTGGCCTTGGCCGACACCGCCGCCGCCGTCCGCCTGGAACGTCGTGAGCGGCTGACCACTCAACGTGTTCCAGTACACGTTGATGGTCTCCTCGGGGGCGAACCCATGCAGCCCCACCGTGACAACGGTACCGGGCTGGCCCACTTGCAGCCCCAGCTTCACCTGCGGTGAGCCGCCGGCGACCGTACCGACTGCCTGTGTGCTAAGGCTGCTATTTTGCTCGCTGGCGACCACGACGAAATTGCCGGAGCTGAGGGACATGGGAACCGTGAGGTTCGCGTCACTGAAGGTGCCGCCCTTGTCGGCCTTCACGGCCGCGCTTGCCAAGGACGCGGTCGAGCCCTGGCGTCTGATCGTGAGGTCCACGACCGCGCCGGGGTCAAACCCGTCGCCCGTTACGCCGACGCTCGTGCCTTGCCGCACGACTCCTGGGTTCAGCAGAATGAGCGGCCCTGTCGCCGTAGTGAACTTCTGGTTCCCGATTGTTACCGGCGTGGGGGTGTTGGTTACCGCCGCGGAGGAGGGCTGCGATGCTCCTGTGCTCCCGCCCGTCAGGTGGAGTGGGCCGATGTCAAGCCCGTGTCCAAGAACCCTGGTTCCCACGAACAGCAGCAGGGCGACCGCCAACAGGGCCGAGACAACACGCTTCCAGTGACGCTCTGGGGGTTTCGACCCCGTGTCGTCCCGCTCCTCCCCTGTCTGCTCAGGTGCCCGTGGAGGAGCCGCCGCACGATGCTCCTTTTTCCCGCGGTCTGGCACGGGCGCAGATGTCTTCCTGACAGTTTCCTCTGGCTCACCACCCTTTGGCGCGTCGGTCGGCGTCATGTCCACGGGCTCGTCGAATTCACCAGGGGGTGAGTAGGTGGGCGTCATGTCCACAATATCGTCTGACTCCGTATTGGGTTCCGGCGTACCCGTCGGGGTCATGTCCACAATATCGTCTGACTCCGTATTGGGCTCCGGCGTACCCGTCGGGGTCATGTCCACAATATCGTCTGACTCGTGGCCTGGTATGTGAGGTGAAGTCATTGCATTCTTCCTCCTTGTCATCTGGTTGATTACTAGCTGGTTACTTCTGCACCTGATATACGGAAAGCTCGACATTGCCACGCTTGATGTCCCAAATGCGCGTCGCGTGGCTGAGCGCCTCCAGGATGTAATCCTCGCCCGGACCGTTCTGCTGCATGGCTTGCAGCATTTGGTTCGACATCACGATATAATCGATGTTCTGCCAGTTCTGGTGGAACACCTTATTGTAGATCGCGGGGTCGCCTGAGGCATTCCAGTGGGAGACCGCGCAGGTGTAGTAGGGTTTGACGTCATGCAGATCCACCCATATGTCGTCGTCCATTATGATGCACGCATTCGGCGGTATGTTCTTGCGAATGAACGCGACCTGCTCCTCCTCCATGAAGTTTTGTGGCAGCTTGTAGAGGTCGTGCAGCACGACCTTGCCAGTCGAGTCATGGACAAAGACGTATCCGCCCAATGGGAGCAGCAGAACGGCGAAGCAGGTGGCGACAATCGCCGCCTGTGCGACGGCGGAACGGAGTCTCTGGCTGCTCGACCCAACGAATTGGTCGAGGAGGCGACTGCCAAGCATGCCAATACACATGGCATAGAACGGCACCAGTGGCACCACGTAGAACACGAGCATGACGCTGCCGCGGACCAAGTAGAACGCGTAGCCGGCCGCAAGTAACGCCGCCACAAACATCCCCGGATCGCGAGAGCGATTGCGGAAGCCGAGGTAGAGAGTGACAATAGTAGCGATACTGCCAAACACCAGAATGAAGGGATCTTTGGGTAGCCACGTGCCCAGCGAGAACTGGTAGACCGTGCTCTGGGTATTCAAGATGGAACCCTGGTTGCGGTGCAGTTGATACCACACCTCGTAGAGCAGTGACACGTGGCCTTGAGGGGGATTGTTGAGATTAAAGTCGAAGTTTGTGGGCAGTAGCTCGTTCTTGAGCGTCGCTAATAGCAGGTACATGCTCACGACCGCAACAACGGAATAAATCCAGAAACCGATCGCGAATCGGTAGCTGCGCCGCGGTCGCACGTTGCGGTACAACAGGTACGCGATGCCTGGGATGAAGAAGAAGGCATTTTCCTTCGTCAGGATCCCAATGCCAAGCGCCAGCCCACTCAAGAGTGGCATGAGCACGTGCCGTTTGCTGCTCGTGGCGAGGTACAGGCTCAGCAAGACCCAGAACACCATGAGATTGTCCAGCAACACCATGCGCTGGTAAAACACGGCCAGCGGTGAGAAGTTGAACAGGAACGTGGCGATGACAGCTGCTACCGTACTGTGAGAAAGACGGTAGGTTATCTGAAACAGCAAGAACACACTTGCCACATGGACGATGAGCATCAGCACGCGCCCGGTATTGATCGCATTGCCGAAGGTCTCGAACTGATGCGGAAGGATGGCGACCCATGCCGCGATAGTCAGCCAGCCTGCGGGTGCGTGGTCATAGTAGTACGTATAGGGGGAGAGGACACCCTCGCGCATCACGGACCAGGCCCGCTCCATGTAGATGCCTTCGTCGGTGATGTACAGGGGATACATGAACAGGTGGATACCATGTGTCAGTGCCCCCGTCAGCATCGCGAGCCACAGCAGCACTCGATGTGCCAGCAGCCGCGTGTCGCGGACCTGGGTGCCAGGTGCTTCTTCCCTAGTAGAGGATTCGGCTCCACGGTCATGTGGCGCGATGATACCCAGGCGACCATGTCCATCCGATTCATCCATGTGCGACTCCCTCGTTGAGATCCACGTACACCCAGTGAGACTCTTAAGCTGCCGGATCGTCGGCGGATTCGCTCCTGCCCACTACGCGCAGGCGCTCACGATGCGCGCCGACGTGTTTTGTCTTCTCCCAGCTGTTGATGCCCCGAATCTGGCGCAACGTGGCGCGCAATGCCGCGTAGGACAGTACCAACTGGTAGGGCACGTAGCCGAGCGCCATGACCACCACCGTTGTCCAGCGCGGTTTAAGGCCATGCGCATCAGTGAATTCATATAAGCCCAAAGCTGCTAGGCAAAAGTGGGCGCCCAGGAGATAGAGCGGCAAAAACAGGATGATCGCTACCTGCACCGGCGTCTTGATCGTCAGCATGGTGACAATCGCCACCACGAAATAGATCCCCAACAGAGCCTGGATGCTCGGAAAGCTCAGTGTGTACACGGCGAGTAGCCGCTGCTTGAGCGTGGGGAAACGCCGCCACTCCCCCTTCATCAGGGTCTGCAAGAATCCCTGGCTCCAACGTGAGCGCTGCTTGATGAAGTGCCCAATCGTAGGCGGTGTTTCCTCGCGCGTGACGTAGCGATCGCCGTAGACTACGCGGATAGGTTCCCCCAGACAGCTGATGCGGATGCCGATGTCGGCGTCCTCGGTGAGGTTATGTTCGTCCCACCCGCCGACCTGCTCAAGCACTTTCCGGGAGAAGAAGATGGTGTTGCCACCAAGAGGGATGGCTCCTACCTTGGCGTGATAATGCAGACGGCTCTTGAACCAGAAAAAGTACTCCAAGACGTTGAGCACCGAATACCAGTTGGACTGATAGTTCATAAGCTGCACGCCGCACTGGACAACGTTCACGCGCTCCGACACCATCAGGGTGTTGACGACGTTGAAAATGTCCGGATGAATATCGTCTTCGGCGTCGAATATCGTGACCACCTCGTTGCGCGTGGCGCGCACGCCGGCATTGAGACCATGTGGCTTGTTAATTGGCTCACCGCGGTACGCAATCACGCGTACAGACACGACACCCCGCGCGCGCAGCTGCGCGATCTTCTCTTGCGCCCCGGAAATGGTCCCGGTGTCGTCGGGCGAACAGATGACCACCACTTCCAACAGCGACAGAGGGTAGCGCGCTCTGATGACCCGCTCGATGGTCGATTGAATGACGTCCTCTTCATGTCTGCACGGTAAGAGGACGGTGAAGGCCTTCTGTGGAGGGAGAAAACGGGAGGGTGCCTGAGCAGTAAGATAGGCATCTGGCCGGTCCCATGTATACATCATAAGATACAGGGTGTAGGCACCTTGGATTGTTAAGGGAATAGCGAGCCCGAGCGAGAAAACGGTAACAAGACTAGTAAGCGCATCACCAGCGATGTTGGTAACGCTGCGCGCACCCACGACGCTCACGAAGATGGCGTATTCAATGATCATGTTCACCTACCACGTTGACGTTGTCCGCCATGTACGCACTGAGAATGCCGAGCTGAATCGTTCAGGCGACCTCAGTAGCATCGCTTCCTTCCGGACCATGTGTTCATAGCCGGCGCGGGACCGCGATGACTACAGAGTATGAGGCAATCCTTGCTCGCGAGCCGCACCGTGTTACAGATTTCGCGCAGATTCTGCAATGTGGAGGTAACAGTCACCAGTCGTCGCGTCGTCACCGGCCGTGTAGGCACAAGCGTTACCGGCCTGAAGGATTCTGCAAGAGCACTGCAAGGAATACCCGGTACAGTGTGGAAGACCGGCGAGTTCGAGCGCGGACTGCATGACCTTGCTGCAGCCGCAGCGCCGAACTCCTGCAAGGAAGGAGCGCATCTTGGAGAAGGTGACGGGCGAAGCGGCTGAGCCGCCGCAGGGCGATTTGCGCTTCGATGGCCTCTTCATCCGGCCACGACTGCGTCTGGTCGAGCGCGACGGCGTATCGATCGCATTAAGCGCCAACGAGTTCGACCTGCTCTATTTCCTCGCGTCGCACCCGCGCCAGGTATTCACCCGCGAGGAGTTATTGAACCGCGTGTGGCTTTACGCTTATGTCGGTGACACGCGTACTGTGACCGTACAGATGGCACGATTGCGCAAGAAGGTAGAGACGGACCCAGCTAATCCCCGTCACTTGCGTACGGTCTGGCGGGTGGGCTATAAGTTCATGCCCTAGCAACTAACGGCGTTTGGCCGGCTGACGGAAAGCTAGCGGGGCGCAAGGCTGGCGCCATAAGCTGTTCGAAACCTGTAACTTTCTCTCATGCAATGATAAGGCATACTCTCTATACTCGAGCCATCTGCTGCCCGATGTGGTAGTGCGACCCTTAGCGGTGGGCTCTCGGACGAGCAAGGCCGTTACGGCAACAGGTGCCCGTTGCAGCCAGCGCTCTGCACCACGACGCACCGCGCACTGCACGGGCGGTACACAGGGAGGAGGCCATGTGCCATGAGACGCAAGCCATTGCGGGCGGTGATGCTCGCTGCAGTCCTGTTCGTGGCCGTTGGAGCTCTCCTCTACGGATCGCCGCTCTGGCCGCTGCCGCTGGCCAACCGGGCAACTGGTGCGGGCGCCATGCTGGCGGCCATCCGACAATGGATCCGGTCGGCCATGGCGCACATAACCCCGGCCCAGCTCGTGGGGGGGGTGGCGGTGGCCTGGTTCTTCGTCGTTCTGGCGCTGGTGTTACTCGCCCGCTCCGGCCGAGACGAGCTGCCGGGCGCCGAGTCGCCGCCTGACGAATATGACCTGCAGCATTCGAGCACAGTCACCTTGGATGACGCCACATCGGCACGTGACGCACCGCCGCACCGATCCTCGGTATCTGCGCAAGTGCCTCGCCTATCCTCGCTGTCGAGCTTTCCCACTCTTCCCTCCGTACACCTCTTGCCGCTGGAGGCCCCGGACGCCGCTGCCGACAACATCTCTACCGATACCGTGGCCGTCAGCCAGTGGAGCGGCAACCCACCGGTAGGGTCAATCGCGGTCCAGCTCCCGGCCAACTATAGAAACGCAGAGGGGAAGCACCCGGCTGAGTCGCCGGGGCTGGTGCGTCCTTTGGGCACAGAGCAGAAGAACGGGCATCTGCTGGCGCTGACCGGGGTCGCGTCAACCTCGCTCCGGCTCCTTCCCTACGGGTTGTTCCTCGTTGCTGAGGATGTGGGAGCCACGTCCGGCAGCGGTGAAGCGAGCCGGCAGATCGTAGACCTCATCGCCACGCAGGTCGCCCCGTCACTGGCAAATGACGCGGCGTTGGAAAGCGAACACCATGCCACACTGTTCAAGATGGCGGTACTGCGTGCCAGTATGGCACTGCGTTACCAGGGCATTCGCACGGCAGCCGATCTCGGAGCCGTGGTCGCTGGCACGATGATCATCGGCCAGGACGTCTACGTCATCAACGTTGGGCATTGCCGTACCTATCTGTTCCGTCCCGGCGCCGGGCTCCTCCAGATTGGCATCGATCACTCGGTGATTGCCCGTCTTGTGGCGGCCGGTTTACTCCCTCCGGAGGCGCTCGATCAGCATCCGAGGCGCGATCAGATCTACCGCAGTGTCGGTGGCCATCAGGCGGTATCGGATGTAGACACGTTCGCACTACACGTCCAACGTGACGACCAGCTGGTGCTCTGCTCACCCGGCCTGTGGCAGAGGCTGAGCGCAATGGAAATCGAAGCGATTGCGCGCATTGATACCGATCCCCGCAGCACTGCTGAGCGACTCGCTCGTGCGGCATCCCGTCACGGCGGAGACACCGTAAACGTCATCGTGGTGCGCCCGCAGGGGGCATGGACGCCTGGATTCGGCATTCCGGCAACCTAAAGGACTGGTAGCGGGGCAAGAGGGTAAGGGAGAAGAACCGCTGTCCAAGCGACCTCGCCTCGCGGCCTCTATCCATGTGCCCAGACGTCGGCCAGATAGCGTTGGTCGCTCGTCAGCTTCTTCTGCCACGTCTCCGCCGCCTCGGCGGTTGCCCCGGTCTTGCTCGCATAGATGTCCTGCAGCGTCGCCCGCACCGCGGGCTCCATCGAGCCCGCGTCGCCCGAGACAAAGACGATCGCCCCGTCCTGCAGGAGCTGCCAGACCTGGTCCGCTTGCTGCTTGAGCAGGTCCTGTACGTACGACTTGGAATGGCCTGGTATCCGCGAGAAGGCGGTGTAGAGCGTAGCGACGCCCTGCGCCGCGTATGCCTCCATCTCGGCGCGGTAGATGTAATCTTGGTCGGCGTGGCGGCAGCCGAAGAAGAGCAGCGCCGGTCCGAGTGGCTTGCCCTGCTCCTTGAGCGCCGCACGCTCCTGCAGGAAGCCGCGGAACGGCGCCACACCGGTCCCTGGGCCGATCATAATCAACGGGATCGTCGCGTCTTTGGGGGGACGGAAAGGGATATGCGGGCTGCGCACGCAGCCGTCAACCACGCTGTCCTCCGGGTGGCGCGCGAGATAGGTCGAGGCGATGCCCTCATAGGTCCCGTTGCCCGAGCGCGCCGGAGCCTGCACGACGGCCACGGTGATGCTGCACTTACGCGCATCCTCCAGCGGCGAGGAAGAGATCGAGTAGTAGCGTAGGCGGAGCGGGTGCATCATCTCTAAGTAGACGTGGAAGGGCAGCTCGCAGGCGGGGAACCGCTCGAGCAGGTCAAGCAGCGTGATCCGCTTGTCGAGCACCTCCTGCTTGTAGCGCTCCGGGTCCGCGAGCATGAGCAGCGCCGCTTTGTCCGGCGGGCACTCAGTATAGTCGGCGAGCGCCTGGATCTGAGCGCGCGAGGCGACCTCCTGCAGCTCGACGTAGTGCGTGAGCAGTTCGATGATAAACACCGGCTGGTCGAGTGGGAAGACCGGAGTGCCCACGCCGTTACGGCGGATGCGGATGAAAGCATCGCCGGCGTAGCCGAAACGCGCCAGCACCCGTGTCACGAGCGTCACGCCGTTGCGCGGCATCACGCCCAGGTGGTCGCCTGTCTGGTAGGTCATCCCATCGGGCAGCAAGAACTCGAGATGGCGCGTCGAGCGGTCCGAGGCATGCCCACCATCGCACGTCTGCAGCTCGCGGTTGGCGCGAATGGTGAGCGGCTGGATGCCATTGGCGGCCAGGATCGGGTTGGCCGGGACGCTCACGAGCTCGACGGTGTATAGCCGGCCCAGCGCTGTCTCCGCGGCCGTCTGCGGTTGCAACTCGATGGAGAGCGCCGAAGCCATCGCTGTCCACAGCGGGCCCTCCCACGCGTGGAATGCATCGTCGAAGTCGCCGCCTACATCGCCCTCGCCCAGCTGATAGATGCGCTGTGCGCCATGCGCGGCGAGCTCGCTATCGACCAGTTTCGGCACCGCCTGATAGGTCGCCCGCCACTCGCGGTTGCCACAGCCGAAGACCGTGTAGCGCACCCCGCGTAGGGCGTCTGTGGAGAGGCCATCGTCGCGCAGCCATGTGCAGAAGGTGACCGCGTTGTCCGGCGGCGTGCCGTTGTACGATGCGGTGACGATCACCACCGCGCCCTCGGTCGGCAGCTTGCCGGTGTAGTCGTCGAGCGGAGCGACCGTGGGGGTGAAGCCGTGCTTACCGGCGTCGTTGGCGACCTGCTGGGCGACGTCCTCGGAGGCGCCCAGGTTCGAGCCAAAGAGGATCAGCAGCGGGGTGTTGTGGTCCGGTCGCGCGCCGTTCGGCGCCCGCCGAGCCTCAGGGGCGGCTGCGGTAGCGTCCGCAGGTGTGCTCGTCGTCACCGGCGACGGGATCTCCAGCGTCCGCCCCGGCCGGTGGCGGACCTGGATCAGGAAATCCTGCGGCTTGATGGTCCCCGCCTGCCTGATCGTGAGCTGGTATTGGGTGTGGTCCACCAGTTCGAAGCGCTGCAGCATCATGCCCAGCGCCAGGGTCGCCTCCTGCAGGGCGAACTGCCGCCCGATGCACGCTCGCTGCCCGATGCCAAAGGGCAGCCAGGCGTTGGCGGGCCGGGCCTCTTCGGCCTCCGGGCTGAAGTGGTCGGGATTGAACTCCTCGGCGTCGTTACCCCAGATCGCTGGGTCGCGATGCAACATCGGGGTCAGGACAACGATTTCGTCTTCGGGCATGATTGGATACTTGCCACCCAGCGTCGTCGGCTGATATGCGTAGCGCGAGAGCGCGGGTACGGGCGGCCACAGGCGTAGCGTCTCCTTGAAGATCTGCGCAAGGTAGGTGAGCCGATGCACCTGGTCGTACGTCGGTGCGGCGCTGAGGTCGTTGCCGAGCACGCGATCCACCTCCTCGTAGGCGCGGGCCATGACATCGGGATGCTTCAACAGGTAGTAGAGCGCGAACGAGAGCGTGCCGCTGGTCGTCTCGTGCCCGGCGACCATGAAGGTGAGGATCTCGTAGCGGATGGTGGTGTCGTCTAGACCCTCTTTCGTCTGCCGGTCCACCCCGGTCAACATGTAGTCGAGCAGATCCTTGTGCGCGGCGAGCGCAGCGGCGCCGCCCGCTTTGCGCAGCGCGATGACCTCATCCACTAGCGAGTTCATCACCGAGAGCGCCTGCTGCATCTGGGGATCTGCGGCGGTCTGGTCGGGAGTCTTGCCGCTGAGCGCGCTCTCCTGAACGATACTCAAGCCTACGAGCAGCGCGTGGATGAAGGGATGCTGATCGTCGCGATAGAAGGCATTGAAGCGGTAGCCGAAGCCGCACAGCCCGATGGTCTCGACCGTCAGGCGTGTCATATCGCCCGGGACGTCGATCTCGTCGCCGGGATTGAGGCGCTTCCACTTGAGCATGAGCTGGCCAGCCGGATCAAGCATCTCCGGCATGTAGCTCTTCATGGCCTGCAAGCTGAAGTTGGGAAGCAGGATGTTGTGCGCCTTATGCCAATTGGGCTCCTGGGTGTAGGCGGAGAAGAGGCCGTCGCCCAGCAAGACGCGCACCTGGCTGAAGGCCAGCCCGATCTTCTTGTCGAACATCTGGTCGTTGCAGACCTCGTCCGCCAGCGCGAAGGTGGTGAGCTGCAATCTGCGCGGGCCCGTTCCGGGCAACCGGTAGATCGGGCCGTACTGACGGGCGATGACCATATTGGCCTGCGTCGGCCCCAGCTGCTCCCCAGAGGATGTCACTCTGGCCGCCGCCATCGTCGCGTCGTCCACCCGCGGGATCGCGGTGGCCCCATCCGACTGCGGGTGCGCTTGCTTGACATCCATGGCGAGTTCCTTTCTGAACACTGCCCCTGCTTCCATCTAGCGGCACTCCACCGTCAGACAGGCCAACGCGCTGCAAATCATCATCACCCACAGCAGCCAGAGCACGGTTGGAAACGTTGTGCTTCTGCAAGCTTCTGTATCCAATATCGTGAGCCGGTGCGCCGATCTTCGTGCGGTTGCCACCACGCCGTTACGGCGATGCGTGTACGCAGCGGTGTACGCAGCGGTGTGCGCAGAGCCGCGCGCTCCACCTCCGTCACGACGGCGGCGGCACCTACTGGCGGCAATATAGCTGTGCGGCCTTGCACCTGTGCCATCGTGGGTTACGTAGGTGGAACACCTGCTTACAAGGCTGTTACACTGCGGCCTGCTTCCACGCGCAAAGGTGTGTCGTTGCCACGAAACGGCCCGCACCGTCCTGATCTGCCGGCACTCATGAAGTCTGCACGTCCTCGACGCAGCCCGACGGCTGCGTGAGCACGGTGAACGTGCGTTTCTGTGTGGCGCCACCGGGCCCGTGAGCGGTGACTACGTATACGTGCGAGACCCCACCGTCCGGTTGCGGCTGCGTACCCACGAATGCCATGGTGAGCCACACACCCTGTTGCGCCAGGGCCTTGCGCTGTGCGGACGCTTGTTGGACTAGGGTGTCGAGTGGTATCTGTGCCTGCAAACTGGGACACAATTGGTGCCAGCCAAGCGCACCGTCTTCGGTCACGATGGACTGCATAAACTGATCGGCAGGCTCTAGCGGTTTGCCAGGGTCGCTCTCCAACGTGATGCGCGAAGGTCTTTCAGACGCTCTGGCTGACCCTTGCGCATGCGCGTAGAAGAGCGCAGGCACCGCCGCCGCGAACAGCAACGCGACAATCACCCATACCAGCATGCGGCGACGTCCAGCGTGCCCGTCGGCGCTTCGGTTCCGGGGCTGGGCGTGATGTTGGCGTTGATGGTGTGGAGAATGAGGATGGTCGATGAGGCCTGCCATAGATAGCTCCCTTCCTGGACATCGCGTACGTCGTGCGCTCGTCACCTGTACCGTTCACCGTTCAAGAAAAAGCTGCCGTGTTGCCGGCGGGTCGTCCTTGCTCCACGCCAGGACCTGTTCAGCGAATACTTGTCTGTCATGGTATTGTGGGGGTCGCCTGAGGCTGGCCGGTCTGCTGTCCAGTCGCCTGCACGGTGAACTCCGCTGTGGTCGTTGCCTTCGACCACCGGCCGACCAACGTAAGCACATTCGTGCCGCTTATTGTGCCACCCGGTGACCACGTATCCTGCACGACCAACTGACCGGACGGGTCGGCCGTCACCCTCAGCACGGGTGTCCCTCTCCCGGTCGTGCCTTGGCGCGCGTTCAGATAGACGCTCACCTGCTCGCCAGGCGCGAAGCCGTGCGCAATGAACCCCACCCCCTCGCCGGGCGCCACGGTATAGCGATCCAGAACGACCCAGGGAGAGAAGCCCTGGACATTGAAGTCAACGGAAGCCGGTGTCTGGCTGGTTTTACCGCGCAGCGTCAGCGTGTAGGTGCCCGCGGGGAGCTTGGGAATGTGCAGGTGACCGCTGACCGCACCTCCAGTAGTTGCCGTGGCGCTGAGGAGTGGCGCTGACGACGGTCCGAGATAGACCATCACCACCTCTCCTGGGACGAATCCGTTGCCGGCGAAGCCGACAACTTGACCAGGCGTGGCCGTGTAGGCGTCGAGCGTAACTGTTGGAGGTATGTCGTTCATCTGGAATGTGGCGCTCGCGGTACGATGGCTCTTGTTGCCGACGACGATCAGCCGATAGGCTCCAGCCCCGAGTAGTGCGGGTAGTGCCAGCACCGTCTCGCCCAGGCGGCCACTGCCGTCGGCTTGTAACGTCCTGCGCGCATAGATCTGTCCATGCATGTCCTCAATGGTGACCACAAGCGGCTCGCCGCTCAGGAATCCGGAGGCCATGACGCGGAGCTGGGAATCGGGAGTGACATCCTGTGCCGCTAGCTGAATTGAAACGGCGCGTGGCCGCTGCGCGGACGGGCCGCCCGCCGCGGGCTCACGGGTGTGCCCTGCCATCTGACGCACCGGCTGCCGCACGGTCCTCGCCGGGCTCGAGAGCCATCCCGTCAACTGGGGCGACGCACTGGATGCCGCGACGACTACGCCAATGGTCGCAATCAGCACAACAATAGCCACGAGTGCGGCTAGCGCGCGATGCCTGATGAGTCGAGCCATGGGAGCATCCCTCCTCGCCGCACTTCGCCGAACCGGACCTGCCACACCATCAGCAAGGCTTCCGCGATGATGCGCCCACTCATTTTCGACTGTCCTACCCGGCGCTCCTCGAAGACGATGGGCACCTCTACGATGTGGAGACCTTGTTGATGGTAGCGGTAGGTCACCTCGATCTGGAATCCATAGCCAGCCGATCGAATGGAGGTGAAATCCAGGGCCTCAAGCGCCCGCCGGCTGAAACCCTTGAATCCGGACGTCACATCGCGTACCGGGAGGCCGAGCACCACTGCGGCATAGGCGGAGCCGGCACGACTGAGGATGCGGCGTCGTAGTGGCCATTGACGGCTGCCGCCGCCGCGCACATACCGCGAGCCCAGTACCACATCGGCATGGTTCAGGGCGTCTCGCAAGGCTGAGAGGTCGTGTGGATCGTGAGAGAAGTCGGCGTCCATTTGAAAGATGTGAGCATAACCGGCGCGCAGGGCGAAGAGGAACCCTTGCAGGTAGGCGGTGCCCAGCCCCTGCTTGCCACTTCGGTGCAGCACCATCACGCATCCTGGGAAGGCACTTGCCAACGCGTCAGCGACATCTCCCGTTCCATCCGGTGAGTGATCGTCCACCACCAGGACATCAAATGCGCCCATGGCCAGCACTTGCGGCACCAGGAGCTTGAGATTCTCAGCCTCATTGTACGTCGGAATGATGACCAGGCTATCCTTCTGAATGTGGCCTTCGTCGCCTGGCGTCAGTTCGGGGCATGGAGGTATCTCCATATTCACACTACTCCTCGTCTCCATTCCTAAGATCTGTGGTAACGGGCGACTGGAATATCGCGGATACCGCGTAGACGCAGACGCTCACAACTGCTCGTCCCTTGGCCATAGCGTACGAGGCAGAGGTTGCAAGCGGGACAACAGATGTTACAAGAGTTATACAGAACGATCTCGATCTATCGTAAATAGGGAAGAATAGCGATTTTGCTGTGGTCTACCGTCTTCCAGTCATTTTCGAGGAGACCGCCCGTATCCTGTGAGTTCGGCGACCACGACCAATACGTGTAGCTGATGCCGTGCTGCGCTATGTATGCGGCCAGCGCTCGCTGCCACTGCCCGTCAGGGTCCGTGCCCACCGAGCGGCCACCGAATTCACCGATATAGACAGGAGCGATCTGCTCTGTCTGGAGATAGCCCCAATATTTCTGCCAGAGGCCAGGCAGATTCTGGGGAAAGGTTGGTGACTGGAACCAACCTTGCGGGTAGACGTCGGGGCCGTAGTCGTGGGGTGAGTAGACGAGCTGCGAAGGACGGGAGAGGCGAACTGGGTACTTCTTGGCTCCCTCAAGGTTGCCTCCCTGCCAGTAGCTGTCGCCGTGATATGTCTGGATACCCTCCACGATGATCAGCAAGTTCGGATTGACCGCCAGGATGGCGTTGCCGGCCCGCTCCGCCGCCAACCGCCAATCGGTCGCCGGGTTGCCGTCCCCCCAGGTCGCCGGGTTTTGTGGTTCGTTGTGCAGGTCGGCGCCGATGACGGTGGGGTTGTTGCGGTAGTGCTGGGCCAGCATGACCCAGTCATGGATCCAGCGTGATTCGGGCACCGCTGCGGTGTACCACAGAGCGGACCGGGCATAAGCGTCGGGACGGTGCTGGTCGAGTATCATGCAGAGGCCGGCCTTGCGGGCGCCGTCCACGATCTTGTCCATGAGGGCCAGGCCCTTCAGGCCGCGCAGGTCTGGGTTGAGGGTGTAGTTGATGCCGGTGGGCACGCTGGTGGGATCGAAGAGCTGGTTGCTGTAGGGCAGGCGAACGGTGTTGAAGCCGAGCTGGGCGATCTGGTTTAGCATGTCCTGGTAATTGCGCATGTTCAGGCCTTCGGGCGCAAATGCCGCCGTCTCAAATCCGAACCAGTTCACACCTGCTAGGTGCACTGGGCGGCCCATTGCGTCTACGAGCACACCATGCTGGGCGTGGAGTGGCCCACATATCGGGCGGTCGGCGTCTCGCGTGTCGCAAAGACCTTCCTGGGTAGCTGCTCGCTGGCGCGATGACACGATGTCGTGGGCGGCCCATGCGCCTATGCCTGACCGCAGTGCAAGAATCGCCAGCAGGACCACAACCACCGTCGGGGTGCTCTTCTTAACGAGCTTGTGGATGACGGACGTCTCTGCACGCCGCTCTGGATGGGGCCGCGACGCTTGTCTACCCGAGACATGCCAAGGAGACATAGAGTATGGCATGGGAACGGGTGAGTAGGCGGGCGGCGTGTCCACGGGCTCGTCCAATTCACGATCGAGTGAGTAGGCGGGCATCATGTCCGCAATGTCATCTGACTTCGTGTTGGGGTCCAGCGTACCCGTTGGGGTCATGTCCACGATCTCGTCCTGCTCGTGGTCTGGCACGTAGTGCATAGTTTGTTAGCCTGTCGTCATGCTGTCTGCAGTGTCAATTTCCCATGCCATACGTATGTCTCCTTCAAATCCTTCCCGCCATCCCGGTGCGCTCACACACTCTGTCGTGCTAATCTCAGCACAGACCTACCATAGACCCACAGAGTTGCGTGAATGACATGAAAGGTTACACAATTCTTACAATTGGGGGCCAGAAAGCCCGCCGGATTCATCCAGGGGAGGAATGACCCAAATGGAACAAATGTTTGACAATGGACGTCTCGTAGGCTACGTTGTTCGACAGGTACCGGTCGGTGAGATTTCGCCTCACCGGACAAGGACTGTGGTGGTGATAGCCAGTACCCTTTCCCTCACTGCTGTTCTGGGCCTGTCGATGCGAGATGCCACCGCGAAGAAGAAGAGTCATGCTCGTCCTGGACTACAAGCTGCGTGTCACCCCAAGCCAACAGCGCGCGATTGACGAGGCCATCCGGACCGTCCAGTTTGTCCGCAACAAATGCGTCCGCACCTGGATGGATGGGCATGCCACCCGCAATGACTTGCAGATTCTCTGCACGGAGCTGGCTCATACCTACTCCTTTGTCGCTCCGCTCAACTCCCAGGCGCGCCAAGCCTCGGCGGATCGAGCCTGGCAAGCGATTGCGCGGTTCTATGACAACTGCCGGAGCAAGAAGCCGGGCAAGAAAGGCTATCCCCAGTTCCAGCACGACAACCGGAGTGTGGAGTACAAGCAGACCGGCTGGAAGCTCGCAGCCGATGGTAAGCAACTCACCGTCACTGACGGGTCTGGGATCGGCACCCTCCGGCTCATTGGCACCCGAGACCTCGCCACCTTCCCCATCCAGCAGATCCGGCGAGTCCGTCTGGTCCGCCGGGCGGATGGCTACTATGCCCAGTTTGCCGTCCAGGTCGAGCGCCAGGTCGCACATATCCCGACCGGCTTGCCGGTGGGGATTGATCTAGGGCTCGCGTCCTTCCTGACCGATTCTGAGGGCACCTGCGTGGATAATCCCCGGTTCCTCCGGAAAGCCGAGAAGAAGCTCAAACGCTTGCATCGGCATCTGTCTCGCACCCAGAAACGATCCCGCAACCGCACCAAAGCCCGCCAGCAGCTCGCCAAAGAGTATCTCACGGTTAGCCAGCAGCGTGAAGACTTTGCCCGCAAACAGGCAAGCACGCTCATCACCTCTCACGATCTGATTGCCTACGAAGCCTTGCAGATACCGAATATGGTGAAGAATCATCATCTGGCCAAGAGTATCAGTGATGCCGCCTGGGGCCGCTTTCTCGCCTGGGTGCGGTACTATGGAAGGCTGCAGGGGGTGCCGGTGATCGCGGTCGCCCCGCAGTTCACCTCTCAGGACTGTTCGGGGTGTGGGCAACGGGTGGAGAAGAGTTTGTCGATCCGGACCCATCGGTGTCCGTCATGTGGCTTGGTTCTCGACCGGGATGAGAATGCGGCCCGCAACATTTTGCAGCAAGCGCTCTCTGGTACCGCCGGGCAGGCGGGAACCGGTACACCAGCGTGTGTGCCACACGCTTCTGGACAGGGGACCACTACGGCTTGACCAGGAATGGCCACGCAGCACGTCACCTGGATGAAGGAAGAATCCCCCGCTTTCAAGCGGGCGGAGTGTCAAACTCCGTACTTCCCTGGGAAGGTAACTCCACTGCCGTGCTCACGCGGGTAGGCATGCTAGTACGTTGTCAGTCGACGTGAGGCGCTTGACGTATTTCGTTGGTCTCTCTCTATCAACGAGCGAATCCAATCAACGTTCGCGCGTGCCCCCAGCGAGGCTTTGTCGTTCAGCGCTGGTTTTCAGGTCTTGGAGGTCTATCCAGTGGTTCCAGACCCCATCGTTACAGAGCACAGAGAATGCACGCGTTTTCGCCTCATTGCGCCCATCGCCTACGGCGAACTGTGTTATAGTGTCTGTATGCTATCCTTTCTAACCTCCCAGCAGGCAGCCAGGCTCTTGGGCAGGACGTAGCGCATGGCTGAGCGTCGGGCCAAGGAGGCGGCTGAACGGGGGGATCCCGAGGTGCTCAAGATCGGTCCATCGTGGGTTGCACCGGAACCCTGGTGGCGAGACCACCTCAAACCCAAACCACGGCGCCCTCGAAAGGACACCGATAGCCTCTAGCGCCTGAATTCGTATGCATTCTCTGGGTCATGGTGCTCGCGAACCAACGCAAAAAGCTGAAGCGTCAAGCGCGCTGCCACCCGCTCCGGTTGACCCGCCAGCGCTGCTATCGTCAGGGGACACCGAACAGCACCGATCGGCAGACCATAGTCAGGTGTTTGGCATTGCCTCGCCGAGCTTTGGCGGAACAGAAACCAAGCAGACGGCGAAGAGCATGCCCCAGATCCCCCTCTCTCCCTGACACATTTTAGACACGGAGAGAACGCCCAGCCGCCGGACTTTTTGCGAATCGGTAAGCAGCAGGTGATCCCGGTGAGCGGCATTTTTCATGGCCAAGGGTCGGTTACTCGGTCGCACGGAGAGGAGGAACGTTGAAGTGACACAATCAATTCCACAGAATCAGTCGTTACATGAAGGAGTTTCGCATGACCCAAACCACTCTGCAGCCTTTGGAAATTCTCTCTTCGCTTGGAGTCAGCGGGACGACCACCATCAGCCCTGTGCAGGGTGGATCTGACATGGCTATGTGGAAGGTTGAGTACGAAGGCCAGACGTATGCTCTGCGCGTGTTTGGACCAGGGAGGCAGGAGGAGTACGAGCGCGAACGGGTAGTGATGGCTGCCGCGCGAGCTGCGGGCTTGCCTGTGCCAGAGATACATAGAGTAGGTGTCTGGCAGCATTACCCAGCGCTGCTCATCACCTGGCTGGCCGGGCGTACAGTAGAAGAAGAACTGCGGGCGCGACCCTGGCATCTGTGGCAGCTGGGGATCGTATTTGGCCGCATGCAGGCGGCGATCCATGCGGTGCCTGCTCCCGATCTGCTGCGTCAACAGCGAGATGACTGGATTGCCTGGAAATGCGAAGGTGAACAGACCGTGCAAGATCGCTTGCGTCAGCTGCCTTCTCACGAGCTGGTTTTGCTGCATCTAGACTATCACCCGCGTAACGTGCTGACCGATGGCAAGCAGATCACCGGGATTGTGGATTGGACCAACGCGCATGCAGGCGACCCACGAGCAGATGCCGCGCGCACCGTGTCTATTCTGCGTGTCGATCCTGGGGCTCGCAAGCCTCTTCTTCAGTGGCTTGGCGTGCGCATGTTTGAGCTAGCTTGGCGCATCGGTTATCAACGCGAGCGAGGACGCCTGAAAGATATGGCACTCTTCTATGCCTGGGCGGGAACCGTCATCCAGCGCGATCTGGCACCCCGATACCAACATGTACCGCAGGAACTGACTCCTGCGCTCCACTGGACGAACAAATGGAAGGCACGGGCCGGATGCCAGAGTTTGAAAATCGAGTGATGATGTTCAGATCCTTCGGCATTGGCACAAGGAGGCTACTCCGCGTCACGAACGGCGATCCGCACTAGGTCGCCCCGCTGCAGCTCATTCCAGACGGCAAGGGCCGGCAGTACCGTCACCCCGATGCCGCGTAGCAGCAGCTGCGTCATGACTCCTCCTGCAGTGGCCTCCACAGCGATCACATCGCTACCAGGCGGTACGACATGGCGAAGGCCGACATGAGTGGGGCCGGCCTGAGTGGAGAGTATCCTGTGGCCAACGAGATCGGCGCGCCGACACTCCTTTTTCCGTACCAGAGGGTGAGAACTGGCGGCCACCAGCGAGAGCGGATCGCTGTAGCTCCACAGAATTCTTGCGCTGGGATGGATCTGGGCCGCCGAACAGATCGCCAGCTCAATGGCACCGTCCAGCAATCCTTCCATCAGGACACGGCTGAGCCCGGTGCGCACATCAAGGTGGACATCGGGATACGCATGCCAGTAGGTCTCGACCAGACGCGGCACCAGGTACTGGCTGCAGGTGGGGTTGGCCCCTAGACAGAGCCGGCCGAGGCTGCCGCTACTCAACAAGAAAGGCTCCTGGTATACCTCGCACCAGGAGCCATCATGCGTGAGGGTCATGAGGGACGTAGTAGGCAGTCCACCTGACGCAAAACACAATGTTTAGCTCACTCACAGCAATCGTCGTCAGCACAGCTACACATATCACCGGTACGAGCCTCATGCCATGCCTCTCGTCCCTCCTGGACAAGAAAGTACACCAGCGCTAGAGCTGCGAGGGGATCGGCCCACCACCACCCAAAGAGTCCATTCAGCAGGAGGCCCACCAGCAGGGTCAGAGACATATAGGCACAGGTGACGCTACAGGCGGCGTCAGCCTTGAGCGCTGCACTGCCAATGCGTTTGGCTACGCGGAGCTTGCCTTGCCACAGGAGCGGCATGACGATGGCAGCGGCCATCGCCAGACCCACGCCCCACCAGGAGGCTTCTGGACGGGTTTGCGTAGTCAATGCAGTCGCACTCGCGATAACAAGGTAGGCAGCCAGAGCCAACAGACTGACGGCTGTTACCCAGGAGGCTCGCCGCTCAGCTTGCTCGACGCGCGCAACTGCCCTACCTCGCTGCTCAACCAGCAGACGCCAGAGCAGGATGCCACCAGCAATCAGTTCGATGATGCTATCCAGGCCAAAGCCTCGCAGTGAGACGCTGCGGGTGGCAAAGCCCACCGTGAGTGCGATGCCGGCCTCAACAGTCATCCAGAGGATCGTGGCCACTTCGATCCAGATGCCCTGCGCTACATCACCTTGACGTGTCGCAGCCGGTTGCACCGCGGCGGGCATGTCGAAAACCGGAAGTTCTTGTGCCATCAGCCGCCCGCTTCTTTCTCTTCATAGCGAGGACAGCTATCGACTCCGTGCGCCGTCTCGGCGAGCAATTCCTCAGCAAGACCGAGCAGGGCAGCGACTCGTTCATCGCTGAGTTGATAGCGAACGTAGCGTCCTTGAGCCCTTGTGGTCACTAAGCCACAATCGCGCAGACACGCCAGATGATTCGACACATTGGACTGTGTGAGACCGGTCCGCTCGACGAGGGCAGTGACCGTGAGCGGCCCATCACACAGAGCCTCTAACAACGAGAGGCGGGACTGATCCGAAAATCCGCGGAAGAGCTTGGCCTTCACGACTGTCGGGTGTGACACCTGCGTCGCCATCGTAGCTTCTCCTTCATATCAGTAGCTACTGATATGATAGGGCGTGGAAAGAGCACTGTCAAGGTGAGCACTCTTTCCCCGAACGGCGAAGGCTCTTCTTTCCTTTCAACTATCGGAAGGTACTTTTTGCGAAAGCTTGACAGTATCATTTTGTCATGGTAATGTCTGTTTTGACAGGTATAAAACATTATCATATAGCTTCATGAATGCAAGGTTTCATAATGTCGCCAGAACTCCATACAGTACCCATGACGTTACCCATGCGCGCGATCGACTGCTTGAAACTCTGTTACACGCTCCGCGGGGACGGCGAGTCCATCACGACGTCGCTCATGACCGAGCACCTGCAGGCGCTGGAAGCAACCAGACAAGTTCATGAGAGCACGGTTACTCAGCTCTTTAAATGGTTGGCTGAGCGAGGCTATGTCCGCTATACCCCCTATCATGGGGTGGAGCTCACTGAGGTAGGCCAGGCCATAGCAACGGAACTTGTGCGTCGTCATCGCCTCCTGGAACTCTTCCTCCTGCAGATTATGGGGTTTCCTTTCGATGCGGTAGATGCCGAGGCGGAGCGGCTGCAACATGCTCTGTCAGATGGGTTTGTGGACCGCATGGAGACGGTACTCGGCCATCCTACCCAGGATCCTCATGGAGACCCTATTCCGGATCGGGCTGGTCGGATCGTGACTCCTCCCACCCAGCCACTCGCGACGGTCCAGCCGGGCGTGCCGGTCATCGTGCAGCGGGTGCGCGATGACAACCCGGACCTGTTGCGCTATCTGTCTGCACTAGGACTCCTTCCAGGCGCAGTGCTGTCGGTGGAGGCCATTGCTCCCTTCGGCGGCGGGTTCACGGTGCGCGTTGGAACGCACCTCTACACGCTGGGTAATCCGGTGATCCAGGCTCTGTTCGTACGACCCGCTTCCGTTGAAGGGGCGAACGATCTGTTGTCATCCTCCACAACGCTCGGAGAACCCGTATGAGAAGCTATGCTCCCCCTCCCCCGACGGAAACCTTGCCTGAAGGCGTAGGTGAAGGGCTTTCACACCTCCCCGAAGAAGCCGGGACGCGCGCGGCCGCGCGCGCCGTGCTGGACGGGCGCAGGAAGGGATTGCTGGCGTTTCTGCCGTTCCTGGGACCCGCCTTCATTGCCTGTGTTGCCTATATCGATCCCGGCAACTTTGCTACCAACATCCAGGGAGGCAGCGCCTTTGGTTACAACCTGCTGTGGGTCATTGTGCTGGCCAACCTGATGGCGATGCTGCTGCAAACGATGTCGGCGAAACTGGGCTTGGCCACCGGGCATAACCTGGCGGAGATGGCCCGTATCCACTTCCCCAGGCCGGTAGTGTACGCCATGTGGATCATCTCCGAGTGTATGGCGATGGCCACCGACCTGGCCGAGTTTCTGGGAGCCAGTATTGCCATCAACTTGTTGTTTGGCATTCCCTTGCTGTATGCCACCTTCATTACTGGGGTCGCCACCTATGTGATCCTGACTTTGGAGCGCCGCGGCTTCCGTCCTTTAGAGGCGGTGATCGCCGCCCTGGTCGGGGTGATTGCGGTGTGTTACGTGATCGAGACCTTTTTCTCTCATCCGAATTGGGGGCAGGTCGGCTATCATAGCGTGGTCCCCTGGCTGGGAGGTACGCAGAGCATCCTCTTCGCGGTGGGGATCATTGGGGCCACAGTGATGCCGCATGTCATTTATCTGCACTCTTCGCTCACCCAACAACGCATCATCCCCCGCAGTGAAAAGGAAGCACGGCGCATCTTTCGCTGGAGTATTCCTGACGTAGTGATTGCCATGGGCCTGGCAGGACTCGTCAATATGGCGATGCTCTACATGGCCGCAGCCACCTTTCATGTTCACGGATTGACCCAGGTGGCCGATATCAACAGCGCCTTTCGGACCCTCACCCCGCTGCTGGGAGGAGCCGCCAGCCTGGTCTTTGCGGTCTCGCTGCTGGCCTCCGGTCTCTCCAGTTCCACCGTCGGCACCATGGCCGGGCAGGTCATCATGCAAGGCTTTGTGGGCTTCACCATTCCTATCTGGGTCCGCCGACTGGTGACCATGATTCCTGCCGTGCTGGTTGCCGCGATTGGCTTGAATCCGACCAGCACCCTCGTCATCAGCCAGGTCGTCCTCAGTTTCGTCCTGCCAATGCCCGTGATCACCCTGGTGATCTTTACGCGTCGCCGCGATATCATGGGAACGCTCGTGAACAAGTCGATCACCACCTGGGCAGCCATTGCGTGCAGCGCGATCATTCTCACTCTGAATATCGTGCTGCTCTACTTTACCTTCGCTTCCCAGTTCGGCTGGTGGCAGCCAGGCGGCTAGGCTGGTCGCGGGTCGCCGGCGGCTCAGCTTGGACGCCGCAGCTCCTGCCACCACCTGACCAGTCGGTCCATTTCCCGGGCTGACAGATAGATCTCCTGTTCCTCCAGCACCGGCCACTGGGCTGATCCTTCGGACTCGCTCGTGAGCTGGACGCAGAGGCTCTCCGACTCCTTATCTCCTTGCAGACAGGCTTCAACCGTACCGTCCTTGTCTCGCAAAAGTAGAATACGCTCCATATCTGGTCCTCTCGAAGTATGATCTCTTCCGGGCTGCATCGGCGATGCAACCGTAACCAATACGTCTGTACTTGGGCATTCTTCACAGGGCGAGCGGCAGCTGGACCTACGGTCTGCCGTAACACTTTCCCTTGACAAGAGCACCCGATGAGTGCTCTTGTCAAGTCGGCGAGAGCGACGTTACCATTGCCCACGGCTTCCACCCTCTCGCACCGAGAGAGGTAGCGGTACGGTATTTGCTGGGACTGTGACCTAGGTGAGTGTACCGGTCGGAGATCGGAGGTTGGATAACATGAAGGTCTCGGTGAATGCATCGGTCCGGTGTCTGGATGGGCCAGGCGGGCGTGTGACACGGCTCATGGTGGATCCTGCTACCAATGACGTTACCCAGCTCGTGGTTGAGCAACAGGGCGGAGTCGAGGTCGTCGTGCCGGTCGAGTATGTGACGGAGAGCGATGCTCATACCGTTCGTCTGCGTCTGACGCGAAAGCAACTCGCGAGCATGACGCCTTATACTCGGGCGCGTCGCCGGGAGCGTATGCCGTCGGCATTTGAATCTCTCTTTCGAGATACACCATTCGCGGACTTCTTCGATGATGACGATTTTGGAGGAGACCTAGACTCACTGGGGTTGCCCACGCTTCGGAACGGGCGTGGCCAGCCCTCGCAGTCGGATCGCGAGGAAATTGACGTCACCGACTATTTTAGCGGGCAGACCAAAGAACTACTGCAGTCGGCTGCGCGCAAAGCGCTGTCGTTTGGCCGCCGGGAGGTTGACACCGAACACCTGCTTTATGTGTTAATGGAGAGCGAGGTTGTGCCGGCTATCCTCAAGCAGTTCAAGGTGTCGCCCGAGGAGGTGAAGCGCTATATCGATGAGCACGCCCCACATGGGGATGCGGCCCAAACCGATGGGGAGAGCGAAGGGATAATTGGCGTCTCACCCCGGGTGAAGAGTGCCATTGAGCATGCCTTCCTGGCCTCGCAGGAGCTGGGACACAGCTACGTTGGGCCGGAGCACCTGCTGATCGGGCTCTCCGAAGAGCGGGACGGCATGGCAAGCGATCTCCTGCGCAAGTATGGTCTGACCTCTTCGGCACTCCGCCAGCAGACAGTGAAAGTCGTGGGCAAGGGCGCGGAGGAGGGGCGGGTAGAGACTCCCAGTAACACGCCTAACCTGGACAAATATGTCAGAGACCTCACCAAGCTGGCGCAGCAGGGCAAGCTGGACCCGGTCATCGGACGCTCCAAGGAGATTGCTACCACCATCGAAGTTCTGGCACGTCGGAAGAAGAACAATCCCGTGCTGATTGGCGAACCCGGTGTAGGGAAGACGGCTATAGTCGAGGGTCTGGCACAGCGCATTGCCAAGGGGGAGATACCCGAGGTATTACGCGACAAGCGCTTGGTCGAGCTCAACGTCAACTCGCTAGTGGCCGGGTCAAAGTATCGCGGCGAGTTCGAGGAACGTGTCAAGCAGGTGCTGGATGAGATCGTGGCCCATCAGGATGACCTGCTCATCTTTATCGACGAGCTCCACACCATAGTTGGTGCCGGCCAGGGAGGCGAAGGTGGCCTGGACGTTGCCAATGTCTTCAAGCCTTCGCTGGCTCGTGGGGAACTTCATCTGATCGGAGCCACCACGCTCAACGAATATCAAAAATACATTGAGAAGGATGCTGCCCTGGAACGGCGTTTCCAGCCGGTGTTCGTAGCCGAGCCAACGGAGGAGCAAACCATCACCATTCTGCGTGGACTTCGTGACCGGTTCGAAGCTCATCACAAGGTGGCCATTACCGACGAAGCTATTGTCGCAGCCGCCGAGCTCTCGGATCGATATATTACCGGACGCTACTTGCCCGACAAAGCCATTGACTTGATTGATCAGGCAGCGGCACGGGTCCGCATTGGTTCGACTTCACGCCCTCCTGAGATACAGGAGCTGGAGGCGGAGATCAAGCAGCAGAAGCGTGAACAGGACTACGCCACCTCGCGCAAGCAATACGATAAGGCTAAAGACATCGAGGCCAAAATCGCGGAGAGCGAGAAGCAGCTCAACGAGGCGACAGCCGAATGGCGACAAAGCGTTGGGTCCGGCTCAGCGGAGGTTAAGGTTTCGGACATTGCCGAGATAGTCTCGGCACTTACCGGTATACCGGTCAGCGACCTCACCACCGAGGAACGGCAGAAGCTTCTCAAAATGGAGGAACGCCTGCACCAACGAGTGATCAGCCAGGACGAAGCAATTCATGCCGTAAGCGACGCGGTGCGACTGGCGCGTTCCGGGCTGAGCGAAGGACACAGACCTATCGCAACGTTCCTCTTCCTGGGACCAACTGGTGTTGGAAAGACCGAGCTCGCCAAAGCTCTGGCCGAGGTGGTCTTTGGCGATGAAGATGCGCTGATCCGTATAGACATGACCGAGTATATGGAGCGGCATACCGTGGCCAGACTCATTGGAGCGCCTCCAGGCTATGTTGGCTATGAGGAGGGTGGTCAGCTTACCGAGCGGGTACGCCGGCGCCCCTACAGCGTCATATTGCTTGATGAGATTGAGAAAGCCCATGCCGATGTGTATAACGTGCTTCTACAGGTCTTCGACGACGGCCGCCTTACCGACGGCAAGGGTCGGGTAGTGGATTTCAGTAACACCATCCTGATTGCTACCAGTAACCTAGGAAGCGATATCATCCAGAAGGAGCTGACCGCACGTGAGGGCTCGCAGCGAGGCTACAATCGGTTGAAAGATGATCTCATGGTGGTATTGCGCCAGCATTTCCGGCCGGAGTTCCTGAACCGCATCGACGAGATCATTGTGTTCCACAGTCTTACTCGCGCCGAAATCAAGCAGATTGTGGAGCTACAGTTGGAGAAAGTGCGGCGACTGGCCAAGGGTGAAGGGATCTCGTTGCAATTTGATGAGACCCTCATCGAACACTTGGCTGAGATCGGCTACCAACCGGAATACGGCGCTCGTGAACTCCGGCGGCAGATCCGTACCGAAGTTGAGACTACCCTGGCACGGGCGCTCTTATCCGGCGAGCTTCAGGAAGGAGATACCGCTACATTTCGCTATGACGCCGGCGCCAAGCGCACCGATTTTGCCAAAGAGGCAAGCGCGGCGCTGCCGGTGTGACCTGATAGGCCGGCGCGTACCGTCGCAAGGTGAACATGAAACTGATCCTCGAGCTCAGTGTCTTGCGCCGACATCAGTTGGGTGGAGCGGGCCCGGAAGCTGCTCCAGGGATTTCTCAAGTCCCTTAGGCAGAAACGGGCCATCCACCAGCCAGGCGGCGGCCAGGGCGCTGGCAAAGGCCAGACCCGCCCCAACCAGCATCGCGGCGCGAAAGCCTGAGATAAAGGCCTCATTTACCGCCAGCTGGAGCGCGTTATGGGTCGCAGCGGAGACGCCGGATGGAATCTGAATGGCGGTGAGTAGGTTGCGCTGTGCCTCCATCACGATAAGCAGCGCTGGAGACAGGTGAAGCGCGGCCAGGTTTTGAGTGAACGCGCCGTAAAAGATCTGGGCGACCACAATACCGAAGACCGCGATGGCAACTAGGCCGGCGGTTCGCGCCACCGCGTTATTGATTCCGGAGGCGATTCCGGCGTGATCCTGACTGACCGCGCCCAGCATTGCCGTGGTTAGCGGAGACACGGTAATGGTCATGCCCAGCGCCAGCACGACCACGGCGGGGAAAAACTGTGTCCAATAATTTCCGTTCAAGCCGGTGCGCGCAAAAAGCAGGAATCCGAAACCGGCCAGCGTTGGCCCAACCATCAGAGGGATCTTGGCTCCATAGCGGTTGATGAGCCCGCCGGCCCAACGGGACAGCGAGGATAAGATGATGGTAAACGGCAGCAGCGACAGACCCGCTTCCAGTGGTGTATAGCCATGTACCTTCTGGAGGTTGAACGGCAGGAAGTAGAGTGTGCCCCCCAGCGCGCCATAGAGAAAGAAGGTGAGCAGATTGGTACCGCTAAAGGTGCGCGCGACCGGAAAAGAAAGAGAGGCATCATGGGATAGCGCTCACGCATCTGCGCGAGAAAAAACGCGGCCAGTGCCAGTACACCAATTACCAAAGTCAACACTACCTGGGGCTGGCCAAATCCGTCCGCGCCGGCGCTGATGAGGCCATACACCAGCGCGCCCAACCCCAGCGTTGCCAGCAGCGAGCCCAGTATATCCGGCGGTCCCTGGTCGGCTTCATCGCGCGACTCCGGCACATGCCGGAACAAGAGGAGCAGCGTGATGGCGGCCAATGGCACGTTGATGAAGAATATCCAGCGCCACGAGAAGGGGATCAGAAAGCCGCCTACCAGTGGCCCGATAGCGGAAGCGATAGCGGTAAAGCCGGACCAGGTGCCGATGGCTTTACCTCGACCATCAGGGGGAAAGCTGGCGCTGATGATGGCCAGGCTACCAGGTGTGAGCAGCGCCGCACCGATACCCTGGACCGACCGAAAGATGATCAGCTCGGTGATGTTGGCTGAAAGTCCGCAACAGGCCGAGGCCACTGCAAAGAGCGCAATGCCGATAGCGTAGATACGCTTGCGCCCATAGCGATCACCCAGAGCGCCACCCACCAGGATCAAGGCCGACAGAAAGAGAGCGTAGGCCTCCACAACCCACAGTACCTCGGCCGCGGTGGCGTGTAGATCCCCCTGCAGGACCGGTAGCGCCACGTTGACTACAGTGCTGTCGATAAAGGCCATTCCCGATCCCAGGATCGTCGCCAGCAGAATCCATCGACCTCGGATAGTTGCCGCCCGGAGCGATGTATTCTCAGCCGGCTGATCTCCGGAAGGTCTCATGTCTGTCTCTTCTTTCAGCTGCTGGGAAGGAGTTAACCGAACAGGGAATCAGGCAGTAGCCGAGTGCGATTCAAGCAGTGCAGCGCTCTCTACATCGGCGGCCGTCCCGACCTGCAACACTAAGGTATTATGCCACGGATCTTCCAGCACTACATCTCCGGCGACCTCGCTATGGGGAACGCCCGCGGCGGCGAGACGGCTCACCGTGGCGGCGCGCGCCGGCTCGCCGCCAAAATCAATGGTGAAGAAACGAAGTCCGGCCACGTCCGCAGGCGCCGGACCAGCTCCCTTGCTATGCCAGGTATTCATGCCTAGATGATGATGGTAGCCACCAGCAGAGAGAAACAGAGCCGTGGGCATCTGCGCCGTGATATCGAAACCCAGTGTATCATGATAGAAGTGTACCGCCTGCTTAATGTCTCCAACCTGCAGGTGCATATGTCCGAGACGAGTACCAGCTGGAAGGCCGGACCAGGATTTTCCCTCCTTCTGGGCTTCAGCCAGCATTGCGCGTATGTCCACCGGGTCGGTGGCCATCTCTACCTGGCCGTTCACCCATGTCCAGGTGTCTCGCGGCCGGTCGCGGTAGATCTCGATACCGTTGCCGTCGGGGTCGGTGAGATAGAGCGCCTCGCTAACGAGGTGATCGCCCTGGCCAGGCAGCGGGTGACCGGTCTCCAGCCAGTGGGCCAGCCAGCGCCCCAAATCGGCCCGGGTGGGAACCAATATGGCAAAGTGGTAGAGACCCGTATACCCATACCGGTCGTGCGGGAATGGACGGGCACCTGGTTGCTCCTTCAGCAGCAGCAGCGGTACGCCGCCGGCACCGAGAGTCGCCTGGTCGTCGCCGCGCTGCAGCTGGGCAAATCCAAACTCATTAGTGTAGAAGCTAATCGAGCGATCGAGGTCGGAAATGGTAAGGGCCAGCAGCCCTACTCGCGTCTCGGGATCAATTGTAACCATACTCATGTGTTTACCTACCTTTCGAGCTGTAAAAGCTCAAGTTAACGCGAGCAGTGCTTCATCGTCAAAGAACTAACATTAGTGCAGTAGCTATATTAAGTATAGCATGGTTTGAATGTGATGTGGCGAGGAGATCGCTTCCTCTCCTGCCTCCTTAAGCTGGCTACCACATCCATCCGCCATTGGGATCGGGCTCGGTGTCGGCATTGCTGCTGGCGTCTATTGGTGGCGCAGCCAGGCCTGCCGGCGCCCTCCCCCCTACTGGAGCCCTTCCTCCTGCCGGTGCCCCACGCCCTGCCGGTGCCCTCCGCGGACGCGGGCTGGAAGGGGCAGCAAGGCCGTAGATGACTGCAAAGATAGACACTAGCAGACGGCTCAGGTTGAAGAGCAGCTGCAACACTGGATTCACGCCCAGGCAGACCGGTCCACTCCCAAAGATGGCGGTCTGGCCGGTGGCAAGACAGAAGCTTACATTGGAGACCGCGATGAGCAGAGCCGCGAACGAAATGTAACCGGTAAGCATCAGCAGTAGAACCCATCCCCAGCTACGGGACACGGCTGCCGAATTAATGGCCAGCGTCCACGCGGCTACCTGCAGCAACGATCCACCGTACAATAGCAGCGTGGCGAGAGTGCCAGTATTGATAACGGGCAGGCCGCCCAGTAGAAGCCAGAAAATGGCTGAGACTCCGAGGGACGAGATACCGCTGACTAAGATTGGCCCGGTAGCGTGTCGATGACCTATCACTATGGCTATGGGTACGACCAGGAACACAGCAGCATACAACAGCAGCTGGAGTAATGTGATCAACTTGCCCTGCCTTCCCGTATCTAGACGCCAATGCTGGCTTACCGCGCAGGGTCCATCCATTCGGCAGTATAGCAGACGAGGGCCAGAGTAAGCCAGGCACCGCCGCCGGTCAAACCAGCCGGACGCGCGCCGCCGACAAGCTGGCTCCAAGTATGCCAGTTGCATGAGCCACCAGCGCCACCATGAGAACATTCACATGTGTATCCAACAGAGTCCCCATGCTCCCCTCCTACACTTGAGATCGTGGCGTAGTGGCACGCCTCACTAGCACTCCAGAAAAGGAGGACGATCGTTGGATGACTTTGTAGATGCGGCGCCGAACTGGCAGAACCAGTATCCACCGCCGCCAAGACGCAGTTCCTGGAGTAAGTGGCTTCTGCTAGGCGGCGTTGCCCTGGCTCTGCTGCTTACTCTTGGAGTAGGGGTTCTGCTGGGCTCCCACATCGGAACCGCCCAGGCCGCTAGCGTGGCCTCCAGTGGAACTAGTAGCCAGGGCGCAAACTTTGTGCCAGGAGGTCCCATCAGCTTCCACTCCAGCGGAGAGACGCTGGCCAGCACACCGGGGTCTCTTGGGGGACCACAGGGCCAATGCGAAAGGCTGACCGTCACTTCAGTAAGCGGCAGCACTATTACCGGCAAAGCCGCTGACGGCAGCACGGTAACCGTACATACCACCGCAACCACCCAGTATAGTCGCAACGGCCAATCGGTTAGCGCCAGCGCGGTCACGGTAGGTAGTACGATAAGCGTAATGGGTACCCACAACAGTGATGGCAGCATCACCGCGACGAGTATCATTGTCGGGTAACACGACCCCAGTAGTACACTAGCCTCTAGTGTGTTGGAGATTCGTTCCGAATCTCCCAAGGCCACTGGTTCCGGGCCATCGCAGGGGATGCGCGGGGCTGGTGGCTGGCCGACCGGATGTATCCAACCGCGGTATATCCTGTGGGCAGTTCTGCTACGACGCTCCTACGGAAAGGTAATCATAGAAAGATGCAACGTCGAACTCTTGCTATTATGGCTGTCGCCGTGATAGTGGTATTGGCTGCGGCCATATTCATCTTCTTCCCCCGACAAGCAGCAACCGCGAATCACAAGGCGGCGGGCGCAGCGACCGTAGTTGGTACGCCGATACCTACCAACGGCTTAACCAAGTACACCCTGGTGACCGGCCAGTCCAGCGCCTCATACTCGGTGCATGAAGACCTCATCTTTGGCGGAGTAGGCAGCCACACCGCCGTAGGCACGTCCAACAATGTTTCGGGAAGCTTCTATCTGGGGCTACGCGGCAATCACCCTGAGCTTACTACGGTAGATATCACCGTCGATTTGACCACGCTACAGTCGGATAGTTCGCTGCGGGACGGGCATGTGCAGGACTATCTGGAGACAAGCCAGTTTCCCGACGCGAAGTTCATCTCAACCAATGTCAAAGGGCTGCCGGCAACCTACACATCCGGCCAGACTATCTCCTTCCAGATAATTGGCAACCTTACAATCCGTGGCGCCACCAATCAGGAGACCTTCGCAGTCACGGGGAAAGTCAGCGGAGACACGGTTACCGGAAGGGCCAGCACCTCCATCTTCATGACCGACTTTGGGGTTACGCCTCCCGATCTGGCCAACATCGCCATCGTCAACAACAACTTGACCCTGACCATCAGTTTTACTGCGCAGGCGTGAGGCGCAATCCTCTCTCTGTTGCGTACGGGCTGCCCGTGGCGGTACGTGCCCAGCAATTTCCCGCCATGGCAGACGGTATATTATCATTGGAGGCAATTTTGCCGCACGGGCCTCTGGACCCTTCTCTACCGAGCGTTGCGAGAAGCCGAGCGCCGGCGCGTCGGCCGGGACCCGAACCCGAGCGCGGCCATCATGGATGCCCAATCGGTGAAAACCGTCGAAGAGTCGGGTCGCATCCGCGGCGGATTTCGCTCATAAATGTGTCAAAGGTCGCAAGCGCCATTTGTTGGTCGATACGTTGGGCTTGCCCCTCTCCTTGTATGTCACGCCGGCGAACGTGCATGATACGTTTGGCGCTCGCTGCCTTCTCGCAGGACTGAAATACTTCGTGCCCCGCCTCAAGATCATCTGGGCTGACCAGGCCTACCAAGGACAGAACCTGGCCGGTTGGTGCCAGGCTACAGGCGACTGGAAGCTCGAGGTCGTCAAGCGCACGTCCGGTACACGTGGATGGAGTCAGCACCCGAAACGCTGGATTGTGGAAAGGACCCAGTCATACTACCTACAATCCGCTCTTGACGTCCAAACTCCCAGCTCCCATGATAGGACTCGCTGGGCTGCTGAACCTACTCGAGGTGGTCACCCGATTGCAAGCCGCCCAGCAGGATTGTGCGTGTGCTCCACAGGAAGCTGGTGTGCCATGTCTCGCGTCCCCGCCCAATCAGAGAACCCGTCCAGCGCTCCCCCCCGCCCGCGAGGGCCGTGAGCGGCAGCCGCTGGGACCAGTTGCCGCCGACCAACCGGCAACGGCTCCTGGGCCTGCTCGGTCGCCTCGTCGAACGGCAATTGAGCCCCGCCAACAGAGAGGAGGCCAGGCATGACCTCCACCGCTAGAGCCACACCGGCTCGCACGGACCTGCTTCCGAACTCCCTGACCAACCTGGGGCCGACGAGCAAGATCTCGCCCTGGCAACAGGAGCGGTTGGCTGTGGTCTATGTGCGACAGTCGACTGCACAACAGGTGCTGGTGCACGCTGAATCGACCCGGTTACAATACGGTTTGGTGAGTCGCGCGGAAGCCTACGGCTGGGCCAGCGAGCGGATTGTGGTCATTGACGACGATTTGGGCAAGTCGGGCACGACCACGGTCGGACGTGTCGGATTTGAGCGATTGGTGACCGAGGTGAGCCTGGGCCATGTCGGGCTCATTCTGGGGCTGGAGATGTCGCGTTTGGCCCGCTCCAATGTCGACTGGCACCGTTTGCTCGAAGTGTGTGCCCTCTTTGGGACGCTCATCGCTGACCTGGACGGGCTCTATGATCCGGCGCAGTACAACGACCGCTTATTACTGGGACTCAATAGACCTGCGACATACACCACCTCTTATTCAACGTGACCAAAGAAGCGCTTCACTCCTCACCGAGAATTCTGCCTGGCCCACTCGGCTGTCCGCCCCCCTTTTGCTTGCTCAGAGACGAAGGAAGCGCACGGGCTCGTTTTCTTCCACACCCATCGCGTCGGCAGATATAGCCCACATGCTGGCTGGTAAACGGGCGACCGAAGGCTGTCCGCCAGCCTGCCGCATTGAGCGCGTCGGCAATGTCGGCATAGCTCGCCTCGGCGGCGAGTTCATGAATGCGTGCAACAGCCGGTGCCGGGGTTTTCAAGGATCCCTCTCCCGGCTTGGCTCGCGGCACCTCCAGGCGCGTGACCGCACCTGAGCGCCAGCGAATCTGGACCTCAATCCACCGCGGACGGCTCACGCCATCCAGGTGCACTGCCTCTATCGCCAGACGCAGGAGTTGCTTGCGCTCGGCAGAGGTGGTGGTCTCGGCGTGCCAGATCGTGGACAGATCTTGGGCCAGCGTCTGCATCGCCGCGCGCTCCTCAGCACTCAGCGTCCAGCGTGCCTCCTGCTCGGCTTTGGCCGCGGCCTGCTCTAACTCCGCGACGCGGGTGAGCTGTGCATTCCAGCGCCGCTCCAGCTCGGCGGCGACTAAGCGGTTGTCGGGGTCAACCGCGTCATACTTTCTTTGCGCGAGCCGTGCCTCGTAGCGCGCCTGCTCGAGTTGTAACTCCCATTGGCGCCGCTGCGCCAGGAGCTGCTGCTCCGTCTGGTCGAGGACCGCAGCCGCCACCTCGATCCCCAGCGGAGAGACGGCTTCAAGGAAGGCCCGGGTCACCGCCGCATCCACCGGACGCGCGGTCATGCTTTGGCAGAGGTGCTCGTGCCCTTCTTGCTGCTGGCCGAGGTGACACAGGTAGGCGGACGAGCGTTTTTCCGTGGTGGAGTGGTGCTGCACGCCCATCTTGCGTCCACAGAAGCCACACCAGACGATTCCTTGCAGCAGGGCAGCGCCGTCTCGGGCCACGCCACGATTCCCCTCGTGCTGCCAGTTCTGGCGCAACTGGTCCTGGGTCCGCATAAACTCCCCCCAGCTCACGTACGCTGGATGATGCGCCTGAATCAGGACAGGCCACTGGTCCGGGGGTCGCCGACGAACCCGGGCTTTGCCTGTCGTGGGCGAGCGCTGCTGGGCGAGATACTCCCACCGTCCATAGACATACACCCCCGCATAGGCAGGATTCTCCAGCAGGCGCACGACGGCGCCTAAGGTCGGGGCCTTCCACTGCAGCGTACCATACGCCCCTTTGTCTACCGCCCGGGTGGGCAAGTCGAGTCTCTGGCGTGTGAACTCCCGCACGACCTGCCGCGCCACCCCCAGACGGCGAAAGGTGGCGAACAGGTAGGACAGGCGCTCGCGGACCTGCTGGTCGGGGTCGAGCTCCCATGTGCCGGTAGTTGCGGCCACAAAGCCCACCGGGACAGAGAACGCTAAGAGTCCTTTGCGGGCTTTGTTCCAGCGTCCTTCGTAGAGGCGCGTGCGCAAGGTAAAGAGTTCTGCCTCCGACAGGGTCCCCTTCACCCCCAGCAAGAGCCGGTCATTGGGGTCACGAGGATCGTAGATCGCGTCCTCGTCGGCGAGCAAGGTCTGGCTCAGACCACACAATTCAATCAACCGGTGCCAGTCGCTGGAGTTGCGAGCCAGACGTGAGGCTTCCAACATGAGCACGATCCCCACCTGGCCCAGGCTCACCTCGGAGACCAGGCGCTGAAATCCAGTGCGGGCGGTGGCGCTGCTGCCGGAGCGTCCCTGGTCCTCATCGATGACGGCAATCGCCGTGGGCGGCCAGCCGAGCTCCTGGGCTCGTTCCTGGAGGCGGTACTGCCGCTCGGTGCTTTCCTGATGTTCGCTCACTTGCCACAGGGTCGATTGCCGGACGTAGACATAGGCCAGCCGCTCGTGCTGCAAGGCGGTGATGGGGGCTCTACTCATGCATCTCCTCCTCCTGCGCCGGTGCCGCGCGCACGCAGCGCTGCGCCAATGCGGTAAATAGGAGCACCAGCGTTCGGGCCACCGGGTCGGGCCACTCGCTGATCTGCCCAGTTGCGGTATCGGGAGCTGTCGCCGCGGCCCGCCGGCGAGCGCGTGAGGCTGATGCAGTTTCCTTGGTCGCTGGAAAGCGCGGAGGAGGCGGATCACTGGCATCCGGCATCCTCCCGGTGCGGGCGCACACCTGGCGTAGGACGATCTGGGTGAGCACGCCAATCATGACGCCATCCTTTCTTGCTCTTCTGAGGAGATCGCTGGTGGCCTGCACGATAGCTCACAAAGCGCACCAATTCCACCAGGGTCTGGGGGGCAAGCAGAACGGGAACTGTCCGCTTCACTGCATCAGTGGGAAGCGCAACCGGGTCGGGGAGGTCGGTCCAGTGCCAGGGGAGAGAGTACACCTTGCCACTGCGAGCGCGGAACAGCACCCAGGGGGTGTCCTGGCGCCAGAACACGTGGCAGACGCGTCCGGATTGCCCACAGGCGCCACTCTCCTCCGCCCGAATGGTGGTCTGGGCTCCCTCAAATGCAATATAGGGTGCTATGTGTTCTGGGGTTAAAAGGCACCATGAGTGAGGCGGAACTGCATCTCTTGAAACAGCGGCTCTACCAGGGCTGCTTGAGTAAAGCCCGGCGGGGCGCGCTCACCTTTGCCTTGCCCGTTGGCTATATCTGGGATGCTGAGGGCGCCATCCAGTTTGACCCCGACGAACAGGTGCAATCGGTGGTGCGGCACATTTTCGCCCAGTTCGAGGAGCTGGGGACGCTGGGTGGGCTGCTGCGCTACCTGGCGCAGCACGACATCCGGCTGGGGGTGCGGGTGCGCGAGGGTCCGGGCAAGGGACAGCTGGTGTGGCGTCGGCCCAACCGAGCCACTCTGCAGAACCTCTTGAAACACCCTCTCTACGCCGGTGCCTACGTCTACGGACGCCGGCAGAAGGATCGGCGCCGCTCCCAGCCCGACCATCCGCAAAGTGGCCGGGTGGTCATGTCCCGCTCCGACTGGCATGCGCTGCTGCCCGACCGCTGTCCCGCCTACCTCACGTGGGAGCAGTATGAGCGCAATGTCGCACGACTCGAGGCCAATCGCTACCGGGCCACCACGCTGGGAGCGGTGCGCAAAGGGGCAGCGTTGTTAGCGGGCTTGGTGGTCTGCGGCCGGTGCAGGAATCGCCTGGGGGTGCACTACCAGCACTCCCATGGCCATCCGGACCCGTTCACCTACGACTGTGTGGCGCGAAAAAACAGCTACGGCGAACCGCTGTGCCAGCATGTGGCTGGAGTGTGCTTAGACGAGTTTGTCACTGCCCAGGTGCTCTCGGCGCTCGCGCCTGCTTCTCTGGAACTGTCGCTCGCGGCGGCCGAGCACGTCGAACGGGAAAGAGCGGCTCTCATCCAGCTGTGGGAGCAGCGCCGCGAGCGCGCTGCCTACGAGACGGATCGGGCCGCTAGGCAGTACCAGGCGGTGGAACCCGAGAACCGGTTAGTGACCCGGACACTCGAGCGGGCCTGGGAGGAGAAGCTGCAAGCCCAGCACACGCTCGAGGAAGAGTATCACCGGTTCCTGCAGCAGCAACCACGGGTGCTGACGGCAGAGGAACGCGACGCCATTCGCCAGCTCGCCGCCGACATTCCGGCACTGTGGAACGCGTCGACGACCACCAACGCGGACCGCAAAGAGATTCTTCGCCAGGTAATCGAGCGGGTGGAGGTCGAGGCACAGGGCAAGAGCGAACAGGTCCGGGTCCAGATCACCTGGGCGGGAGGCGGTCAGACCGCGGGCATGCTGGTGCGCCCCATTGCTCGGTACACCGACCGGAGTGATTACGCCCGTTTGTGTGCCCGGGTCCAGGAATTGACCGCGGCGGGCTGGTCTCTGGAGGCCATTGCTCGCCAACTCGCGGCTGACGACTTCCCTCCACTACGCAGTACGGGCTGGAGTTCGGTCAGTGTGCAGACACTCCGCCGCCAGTTGGGGCTAGGAACCACCCACCGGCATGGCCACTCCCCTGAGGCGCTCGGTCCGAATGAATGGTGGGGCCGCGAGTTGGCTGAGCAGCTCATGCTATCTCGCAACCGTCTCTTCTCCTGGATCGAGCGTGGTCTGGTACGGGCACGCAAGGAGGGCAGTGGGTTGCAGCGCTGGATTGTCTGGGCCGATGCAGCAGAGCTGCAGCGCTTGCGAGCGTATCGGGACCGGGATATTGCCGCCGAACATCGCCGGCGCTGGACAGTTGCACACACTTGAAATGACCACCAGAAAGGAGCGACACCATGACCTACCCAAATCGTCCAATAGGTGTTAAGGCTGGGTCCTCGAGCGAACATTCGCTTGGTTGCTTCGCAACCGGCGATTGGTCGTGGATTATGAGCGCAACGTGCAAAGTGAGCGAAACGCTCATAGAGGTGGCAATGATTCGCCTGCTGTTGGCTCGCCTGGGGCGGCAGGCCTAACAACATGCCAATCACGCTGACAGAGTCATTCGGTTTGCGTAAGGTCTTGCTCTCATTCAAGAGGCAGTTTCCTTGGGAAGCAACTGCGCACACTGCTGTAAGGTGCGGACGGCTTCGTCCGCTATGTCTTTGACAATGTCATGTGCTGACTGCAACCGCGAGACCAGTCCCACGCTTTGCCCGGCAAAGAGTGCCAGTGCCTCAACGTCTCCCGTCGTGGTCGGCCCTGGAAACCCACTACTGTAGCGCACGATCGGTGACCCATCAGCTCTGGCTGCAACCACTTCGCCCTCACCTGGACGGTCTCCGCTGGGAGGAGAACCGTGGGCTTCCCAATTCAGTACCGTACTGTTGCGCAGGGTGCGATGGGGCGCATCCGGCCAACCGCCATCGAACACCGTTGAATAGAGGGTATCGGTCTCCACCGCTTGCAGTACCTTCTCCTTGTACACAGGATGTGCAGCCGCTTCTTGACTGGCTATAAACCGGGTGCCAATCCACGCTCCTGCTGCGCCTAAGGCCAGGACTGCCGCGAGACCCCGCCCATCGGCGATCCCTCCTGCTGCCACCACCGGTGCGGGAGCGACCGCATCCACGACGCGAGGTACCAGCGGGAGAGTCGCCACTTGGCCCCAGACATGCCCTCCCGCTTCCCATCCCTGGGCCACGAGAATGTCGATGCCAACATCGCGCATGCGCCGAGCTTCCACTGCACTGCCAACCGTCTGCATCACCAGGGAGCCAGCGGAATGGACCGCGCCAATGTACGGAGAGGGATCGCCCCAGAAGAACGAGACGACCGCAACTCCTTCTTCCAGGCAGACCTTCAAGCGCTCGTCTTGAGGCTCGTCTTGTAAGCTGAGATTGACCCCAAACGGCTGGCTCGTCAGACGGCGGGTTTCTCTCAGGACGCTGCGGATCTGATCCAGCGGGCGCCACCCCACGGAAAGCATTCCTAGCCCTCCAGCATTCGATACTGCTGCCACCAGAGCAGGAGAGGCTGCAGTCGCCATAGGAGCTTGGACGATCGGTAGCTCGATACTGAGCAGAGCGCAGAGAGACGTGTGCAACATTGGCATGATCGTGTACCTCGCTTTCCGACAAGAGACCACTTCCTGGATTTTTCAGCCCCTATCTTTGCCTGACAGGGTTGCCCACAGTATACGTTCTCACCAGAGAAGCGTGTTCTCTAGCGGATGCAGCCATTCACTCTAGTGCCAAACACCCTCTTAGTGGTGCATCCGGCAAGTTTATAGAACTGAAGGAACGAGAGCAATCCCCGGCTGACGAGCAGGGCGGTGCCGGCGTCTGCGGCCCCAGATGAAGGGGTGTCGATGGGTGTTCCAGTACGCCGTGGCCGCCTCTACTGCCGCACTGATCTCTTCCCACGTCTCGAACCGGCGACCTTTGAGAGCGAGTGAGCGTAAGATCTTCCACCACGGTTCGATCAGGTTGAGATACGCGGCATATTTGGGCTGGAAGACGAACTCGAAGCGGGGATGCGTGAGGGCAAAGAGCAAGACATCGGTGGTGCGGTGCGCAAACAGATGGTCGAGGATCACCTAGACCCGCTCTACCTCAGGATCGATCCAGACTTCCGCCTGCTCCAAGAAGGCGACGACGTTGGCGGTCGTCCGACGCGTGGCGGTCCAGGTCAACACCTCCCCGGTCGCCGGACGGAACATGCCAAAGACGTAGCAACTGCCTCGCCGGCCGTAATCGACCTCCTGCTTGGCGCGCTCAGCCGGGCGTTTGGCTCCGTCGATGAGCTGCTGACCGAGGAAGCTCTTGGCCGATTGTGGCCCCATCTCGTCCAGACACACTACGACGCTCCCTGCTGGCGGTGTCGTGTAGAGCTGCTCGATCGCCCCCTTGTATATTGTAAAGGACGCTGAAGGGAAATGTTCCCGAAGGTGCCAGTCTGGCGGGTGAGGGTCTGAGGCCCCCCTTTCGGCGCTTCGCGACCGACGCAAAAAGCCGACCCCATCTGCCTC
>JBKQTH010000074.1:0-31714 GCA_052143275.1 Ktedonobacterales bacterium
TCAGCACCGAGTATTCGGCGCTGATGTCTAAGGTCATGGAAGGTGGGCACGGAAAGATCAAGTTTCCAATCAATGAGCCGGCAGTGGGACGAAAGAAATCGCAGATCGATGAGTATCTGGAGTACTACCGTGGTCCAGGCGTACAGCACATTGCCATGATCACCGGAGACATTGTTGCCACCGTAACGAAGCTGATGGCACAGGGAGTTCAGTTCATTCCGGCAATTTCAAGCTACTACGAAGAGCTTGAGGGCCGTGTAGGTAAAATTGACGAGCCGGTCGGCGAGCTGGCCAAGCTGGGCATATTGGTAGATGGTGACGACGACGGCTACCTCTTGCAGATATTTAGCCGGAACGTGCAGGATCGCCCAACCGTCTTCTTTGAGGTCATTCAGCGCAAAGGCGCGCGCGGCTTTGGCGAGGGTAACTTCAAAGCGCTCTTTGAAGCCATCGAGCGCGAGCAGGACCTGCGAGGCAACCTGTAGCGCTGCAGAGACCAGTCAGCATGCATTCGTACACACCTAGCGGAAGGCGCTATACATGCCATATTACAAACTTGGCGAAGTGCCCCATAAGCGGCATACGCAGTTCCGCCGCCCTGATGGCGGTCTTTATTCCGAGGAACTCTTTGGTGAAGAGGGATTCAGTGGTGTCTCGTCGCTGCTCTACCACCAGTTTCCGCCGACACGCGTCAGCCGGGTAGAGCGCTTCGGCGATCAGTGTCTGGACGAGTGGAAGCAACCTACTCACAGGCACCACCATGTCCAGACCAAGAGTATAGAGCCAGGTGGTGACCTGGTTAGCGGTCGCCGGCTAATGTTCTTTAACAATGACTGCACGATATCTGTGGCGCACCCTAGTGAAACCATGGAGTACTTCTATCGCAACGCCATGGGAGACGAGCTCATCTTTGTTCATGAAGGCAAGGGTACTCTGGAGACTACGTTTGGGTTGCTGCCCTACCTGGAAGGTGACTATCTCGTGCTGCCCCGCGGCACTACCTGGAGGGCGCAGCCGGAAGAGTCGGGCAAGCAGCGCTTCCTGGTGGTCGAGGCATTTGGTGGTGCGATCCAGGCGCCCAAACGCTACCGCAACGAGTTCGGCCAGTTACTGGAGCATGCCCCTTACTGCGAGCGCGACTTGCGCCCGCCAACCGAGTTACCTATTCGTAGCGAGCGGGGAGAATTTCAGGTCCGGGTTAAGGTCAACGGAGAGATCATGACCTATGTCTACGACTTCTACCCACTGGATGTCGTCGGCTGGGACGGCTACCTCTACCCCTACGCCTTTAATATTGCCGATTTCGAACCGATAACCGGGCGTGTACATCAGCCGCCACCGGTGCACCAGACCTTTGAAGGTCCAAATTTCGTGGTCTGCTCTTTCTGCCCGCGCAAGCTAGACTACCATCCTCTCTCAGTACCAATACCCTACAATCACAGCAACATCGATTCAGATGAGGTCATCTACTATGTCAGCGGCGAATTCAGCAGCCGGCGCGGCATCGATGTAAGCTCGTTTACTTTGCATCCACGCGGCATTCCCCATGGTCCGCATCCAGGTACCGTAGAGAAGAGCCTGGGAGCGGAGCGCACTGAAGAGCTGGCAGTGATGGTAGACACGTTTCGACCACTCCGTCTTGGCAGCGATGCCGAAGCTTTAGATGATCCCTCGTATCCCTACAGCTGGTTGGAGTGATACCCAAGAACAACAGAGGAGGGTAGGCAGCATGCCGCGCATCGTCAAGTTTTTCGAGACCACACTGCGAGATGGTGAGCAGACGCCCGGCGTCAACTACTTTGCCGAGGAGAAGCTGGAAATTGCCCGCGCACTCGCCGATATGGGCTTCGATACAGTGGACTGTGGCTTCGCCATCTCCGGAGAGCCAGAGTTCGAGGCCATTCGTCTTATCGCGCGCAACGTCCACAACGCCGAGATCTGCTCGATTGCCCGTGCATTCCCCGAAGATATTGATCGTGCCTGGGAGGCGGTCAAGGATGCTGAATTCTCTTCGATCCATCCATTTATCAGCACTTCACCGCTCCACCGGCAGGCCAAGCTGGGCAAGACTCGGGCCGAAGTGCTCGAGCTAGCGCGCACTGCCGTGGCTCGTGGCCGGGAATATACCGAGAATGTAGATTTCGCCCTTGAGGATACCACCCGTACTGAGCACGATTTCATTCTGGAAGTCGTAGAGGCTACTGCGCGGGAAGGTGTACGTTTTGTCGCGATGTGTGACACGGTCGGCTTCGCACTGCCCTGGGAATTTGGTCAGCTCGTGGAGGATGTACGGCGAGAGTTTCCCAGCGTACGCATCTCCGCTCACTGCCACGATGACCTGGGTATGGCAGTTGCCAATGCGCTCAGTGCGCTGAAGAGCGGTGCCGAGCGGGTAGACACCTGCTTCAATGGTCTGGGGGAGCGTGCCGGCAACGCCGCCACCGAAGATGTGGTGATGGCCATACGAACCCGCCGCAGCGATCTCGATCTCGACGTGGCGGTAGATACTACCAAGATTATTCCCACCAGCCGGCTGATAGCCCGGCTCTCGGGCATGCAGCCCCAATGGACGAAGTCAATCGTCGGCGCCAACGCCTTTGCCCACGGAGGCGGCATCCACCAGGATGGGGTCTTGAAAGATCGCCGTACCTATGAGATCATGCGCCCCGAGGACATTGGCCTGCCACCATCCGAGCTACGCATGCACGTTGGAAAGCTCTCTGGCCGCGCGGCGCTCAGTGCCCAACTCAGCGAGCTGGGTTACAACCTGACACCCGAAGAACTTGCCCGCGCCTTTCCACTGGTCAAGTCGGTGCTCGGCAAAAAGAAAGTTCTGGAAGAAATGGATCTGCGCCACTGCGCCGAAGTCGCAATCAACCAAGAGGACGGCGCCGTGTAGATCTGGTTTCTACCCGCGAGGCGAAGTTGGTGAGGCAGCTGGCAACGCTGCGCCAGGAGAAAAGAGTATGGCCAAGGCAGTCAATACGAAAAGTCGGCAATTTAGCGAGGTTAGCGATCCCATTGCCGCAATGCTGAACGAGGAAGGGGTGCTGACCCCAGCAGCTGAGCGGGCCGCGAGTGTCAGCGATGAGCAACTGCGTGAGCTTTACCGCATGATGGTTATCTGCCAGAGGCTGGACCGCGAAGGCGTCAACCTGCAGCGCCAGGGTGAGCTTGGTCTCTGGGGGCCCCACGCCGGACACGAGGCGATTCAGGTAGGAGCGGCTCTCGCGCTCGCGCCGACCGACTGGATATTTCCCTATTACCGTGACTTCGACATGGCGGTATGCCGTGGCATCGACCCCGCGGCGTGGATGACCATCTCCCGCGGGCTGGCTCATGGCGGCTGGGATCCTTACCAGTATCGGGTAGCTCCCTTTATCATCCCGGTGGGAACGCAGATCCCTCATGCGGTAGGATTTGCGCTTGGCTGCAAGCTTGACCACGAGCAGACCGCCGTACTTGTGGGGTTTGGCGAAGGTGCAACCTCTACCGGTGACTGGCATGAAGCCATGAATTTTGCTGGAGTCTTCAACCTGCCGGTGATATTCCTCTGTGAGAACAACCAGTGGGCGATCTCGGTGCCCATGCGCCAGCAGGTCGCCGGGCGTATCGTCGACCGCGCCGCCGGATACGGTTTCCCCGGAGTGAGAGTTGACGGCACTGATGTGCTTTCGGTCTATGCGGTGGTGGGTGCCGCTGCTGAGCGAGCGCGCCGTGGCGGTGGTCCCTACTTGATCGAAGCGCTGACCTATCGCACCCAGGCGCATACCACCTCAGATGACCCTTCTCGCTACCGGAGCGAGGCCGATGCCGCTCCCTGGGTCGGCAAAGAGCCTGTACAGCGCGCCGCTGAGCGGCTCGCCGTGCGTGAAGCCTTTGATGATACCTTCAGTAAGACGGTAGCGGACGAGGCCGACCAGTGGGCGCTGGAGATGCGCCAGCTGCTGCTGAATGCCCCGGTACCTCACCCGGCCCGAGTCTTCGACCTGGTATTCGCGAATCCGCCGTCGGCGCTCTTGCAGGAGAAGTCCGAGTTCATGGCGGCGCTCGAGCCGGAGAGCGACAAGTAGCAGTACAGCGACGCTCGCGATAGGGAGTAACGAAAGAGAAGTAAGATGGCGACCCTCACCATGGGTAAGGCTTTAAACCTGGCGTTGCATGATGCGCTTGAGTCCGACAGCCGCGTCTTGATCTTTGGCGAAGATGTCGGCAAGCTTGGCGGCGTCTTCCGTATCACCGACGGCTTGCAGGACGAATTTGGCGCCGAACGGGTCTTTGATACGCCGCTGGCTGAATCCGCCATCGCGGCTACCGCACTGGGTCTGTCGATAAAGGGATTCCATCCAGTTGCCGAGATGCAGTTTGATGCCTTCTCCTACCCTTCCTTCCAGCAGGTAACCAGTAACATCGCCAAGTACCACACTAGAACACTCGGCGCCTGCAATATGCAGCTGGTGATACGCATTCCCTATGGGGGAAACATCGGTGCCATCGAGCAGCACTCAGAGAGTCCTGAAACTTATTATGTCCATACCTCCGGCCTCAAGGTGGTTACCCCCTCGAATCCCGCCGATGCCTACGGGTTGCTCACAGCGGCGATCGAAGATCCCGACCCGGTGATTTTCCTGGAACCCAAAGCTCGCTACTGGATGAGGCAAGACATGGACGTTCCGGCGCCGTCCTTGCCGCTGGATAGAGCGCAGGTGGTTTGCCAGGGTGAAGACGCCACCATCATTGCCTATGGTCCTACGGTGCAGACCGCACTGGCGGCGGCCGAGCTTGCCGCCGGCGAAGGTCGAACTCTGGAGGTGGTGGATCTGCGCAGCCTCTCGCCTCTGGATATGGAGACCATCCGGGCATCGGTGCGCAAAACCCGCCGCGCAGTTGTGGTTCATGAAGCGCCGGTGTTTATGGGTCTGGGCGCCGAGATTGCCGCTCAGTTGATGCATGACCTCTTTGACGTGCTGGCGGCCCCCGTAGAGCGGGTGGGGAACGCCACTGTCCCGTATCCACCGGCTAGGGTGGAAAAGCTGTTCTTGCCGGATGCCGACCGCATCCTGGAGGCGGTGGATCGGACGCGGGAGTATTAATTCATGACGCAGTCAGCTCAATTCTTACTACCTGACCTGGGAGAGGGACTCGAAGAGGCGCAGCTGGTCCAGTGGCTGGTACAGGCTGGTGACCAGGTTACTCTCAATCAGCCGCTCTGCCAGGTTGAGACTGCCAAGGCGCTGGTGGATGTACCTTCGCCGTTTGCCGGAACAGTCGAGAAGCTACACGTCGAGCCCGGCGACACTGTCCTGGTTGGCCGCCCGTTGGTTACTTTCTATGGAGCCGACGCTGGCGGCGCTCCAGCGGAATCAGCCGCCTCCGCCGACGGCCATGGCCCGGTGCTGGTCGGCTACGGCACCGAGGGGCCGGCGCAGAGCTTCAGCCGGAGACGGCGTGGCGTCGCCAGTCCGGCTACACCTCCGTCTGCCCCATTGACTGAAGTGACTCTGATGACTCAAGACCAGGGCGGCCGAGCCAGCCCGCTGGTTCGCAAAATGGCCGAGGAGCGGGGAATCGACCTTAGCTCCATAAAGGGCAGTGGCCCCGGCGGTCGCATTCGGGTGGAAGATTTAGAGACCGCGGCAAGCGCGGCGCTGCCGGAGACTATGAGCGACCAACGAGATGACGCCGAGGAACGCATTAGCACTGTGGGCCTACGCAAAGCCATCGCCGCCCGTATGATGAAGGCGGCGACCACCATTCCTCACTTCACCGAGTATAGCCTCTTCGACGCCAGCGCTCTGGTCGATCTGCGTGGGCGGCTCCGAAATGAACCGGAATTCCGAGAGCTGAAGCTCACCTATTTGCCCTTCTTTGTGAGGGCTCTTGTCGAAGCGGTTCGAGCGTACCCTATCATGAATTCGCGGTGGGATGAGGAAGGTAACGCCATCGTCGTCAAGCGCAGCATCCACGTAGGCATCGCCACCGACACTTCGCGTGGGCTGCTGGTTCCGGTAATTCATCAAGCACATACGCTGGGTCTTGCGGAGATTGCCGCCGAAGCCAACCGCCTGATTGCGCTCGCACGTTCGGGTAAAATCGAGGCCAAATCCCTCATGAACAGCACCATAACTATCACCAATGTGGGCGCCGCTGGGCCGGTAGATACCGGCGCTCCGCTGATCAATCCTCCGGAAGCCTGTGTGGTGGGTTTTGGAGCTCTCAAGCCGCGGCCCACGGTAGTTGGCGACACCGTTCAGGTGCGCCCCGGCGCCTGGATCTCGATCTCCTGCGATCACCGGATCGTGGATGGAGCCAGCGCCGCCCAGTTCATGGGCGTTCTGGTGCAGCAACTTGAGCGGCCCGAACGGCTACGCTAGGCTGTCTGACCTTAGGCGGCATTTCGGTTCATTCATCTGGCCCGCGCCAGTCTCAACCAGATGAGGAATCCGGCGAGTCTGCTTCTAGTCTCAGAACAAATTCTTCTACCCGGTGGCCGCGAGCGTTTGAGAACCCGGCGTCATCGCCGATGATGACAAAGCCGCATTTATCCAGTACCCGTAGCGAGGCGGCGTTGTCTTTAGCGGCACGAGCATAGAGAGGTCGTGTCTGTACCTCGTTCAGTAAGGCGAGCAGTGCCTGGGTGGCGATACCCTTCCCCCAGTACTGCTTGCCAATCCAGTAGCCGACCTCAAGCTTGTCCAACTCCGGATAGCACAGAATGGACCCGGCCACCTGACGGTTGAAGAGAATGGTCTTCTTGGTGATCGTATCGTCACCTAGAATATCTGCCCAGTGCTCGTTGAACTCTTCGCGGTTAGCCGGATCGCTGGAAGTGAAGGCCGCCATGTAGTTGGCCTCCGGGTCCAGCTGCTGGGTAAAGAAGACATCGAGATCCGCTTGAGTTACATCTCGCAGCAGCACTTCAGTGGACATATGGTCGTCTGCCTTCACATTGATCGGCCTCACCATCTGCCGGCGGGCCTGCGAGCCATGCATGGCGAGATTAGTGGATGAGTATTACGGATATGCGTCACGGAGCGTTTAGAGCTCGGGCGCAGCCAGGCCATGTGCCCCGAGCGAGAACGAAAGCTCGCCGCCATGATGCAGATCGTGTTCGATTATGTGCCAGGTCACCCATTGGCGCGAGAGCTCATAGGGACGCCCCCATCGCTGCCCCCGGAAGATGTATTCCATGTCTTCAGGCGTCCACCGCTGCAGGCATTCCTGCCAGGCGCCGAAGGTCACTTGCAGGGTGCGAACCAGTTCGGAGGCGGGCGGCACCGCGCCCTCGTACTCCCACCCGGCAATGGCTTGTATCTCGGAATCGCCCTCACCCAGAACGGTGTGCAGCCACCCGGCGCGTGCGCGGACGATATGCCTGGCCAGCTGGCCAATTGAGCGGAGATTAGGTGCTATGGTGAGGTTCAGTTGCTCCGCGGTGAGAGGCTCGATGGCCTTAACCAGATGGCCATTGTAAACATCCCAGCCCTGATAGAAGGTCCAACTCGACAGCGAATTTGGCGCCATGTTTGCTTGTACCTCCAGTAAATCGAGAAAAATCTGTTCCACATATGGCTCAGCAATGCGAACATTTCTTCGCTACTGTACCACACACACTACAAGCCGGCCGACTGTGAGATTCAGTTCAGAGCGATCCGTCCTCTCTGTGGGCTCTCCTTAGGGCGAGCTTGGAAACTCACCGGAAAGTCTCTCTCAACGCATGATGCCATTGCCGCTTGTGTAGCCTACACTCCCGGTTGGCCTCGCCAGGCTTTGGCGCCTCTCACGTACGGGAGGCGCAAGTGCTGATCGAACCCGATGTAAGTAGCGGGCAAGAGGTTGCGAGGGCTCACAAGGGAGAAAACTATGTTACGAAGAGGCGGAGACGAGCGACGAGAGGAGCATGCGGCATTCGGTCGGGGCGGCAACGCCACCCACTATCAAATGCGGCAACGCCTGGTCTCGATCGGAGACGACTATAATATCGACAACGACCGCGGCGAGCACGTGTTCAAGGTTGACGGCAAGGCGCTGCGCGTGCGTAAGACTTTGATCTTTGAGGATCAGCACGGGCATGAGCTCTGCAAGATCCAGGAGCGTATGATGCGGATCAAGGATTCTATGGAGATCGAGGGACCAAACGGCGAGAAGGCTGCTATGGTTAAGAAGGCGATCATCACTCCGATCCGTGATCGCTGGACCGTCAAAGTGGGAGATGGTCCCGACCTGGAGGTCAAAGGTAACATACTGGATCACGAATACACCATAGAAGGCGGCGGCCATAAAGTCGCCGAAGTATCGAAGAAGTGGTTCCGTGTAGCCGACACCTATGGGGTCGAAGTCGCGCCGGGACAAAACGATGTGCTCATCCTGGCGTCTACGGTCGCCGTCGATATGATGGCTCATCCGGAACGCTAAGAGACTACAGTAATCGGAATAACAAGCAGGCTCTTGTGCTACCCTGACCTATGTGCCACCTTGGATCAGGGCATCAATCAAAGCAATGAGGCGTGGATTCCCATCCTGTCCTGTTTTCGCTCCTGGTGACGCTGTTTACCGATGAGTAGCCTCCGCTCTGTTGCTGAACTGAGAGCCGATAGTAGGCCCCAGGATAAGGCGACACACGCCGGCTACGAGCATAGTAAATCGGGTGACGAGAGACGAAAACAGGACAATTGACCCAATCGTGTGCGCGACCGCCGATGATTGCTGGGCCATTGGCACGACACAAGTTGAGACAGACGTAACACAGGGGCTATCGTCCTCATCGGCTGCATTTGGTGAAACGTCGAGCTTGCTCCATCAAGTTGCCGGTCAATGGACCGTGTATCCTTCAGCATAGACAGCGAGAATCAGGCAGATCGGCAGACGTGGTAAATATCTGTTGATCTAGTTGTGCACCACACAACCACTGGCATATCGCTTGGGACGTCGACATTGCTCCAGCGCAATGAGCCATTCAACGACATTCAGCGCCTATAAGCCGTCGCTGTGGCTCGCTAGTCCTGCGAGGAATTTCATGACCTGCCCAGGGGATAGCGCTGCTGCTCGCTGGCGCTTCGCCTCTTGCGCTTCTGTCATGCGTCCAAGTCCTTTGAGCACGAGTATTTTGCTCGTCCAGCCGGCGCCACCCTGCGGATTCAAGGTGATGGCCTGCTCAAAAGCAGCGAGCGCCTCTTCCGCTCGCTTGAGGAGATACAGCGCATAGCCCTTGCCACTCAAGGCTTCGGCAAGAAGAACTGCCTTGGGGTTCAAGGTGATGGCCTGGTCAAAAGCAGCGAGCGCCTCCTCCTCCCGCTTGAGGATACCCAGAACATCTCCCTTCTTGTGCCAGATAGCACCATTCTCGGGATCCAATCCGAGTATGTGCTCATACGCGGCCAGGGCCACTTCACGTCGCTCACGGGCCTCTTCATAGCGCTTCTGAGCATACCAACCCGTGCCACGGGTGTTGGCAGCAGCGGCGGTCTCGGCTCCTCCTGCCTCGCCAGGAGCTGCTGGCGCACGAGGTGGCACAATCCCCAGCAGGATCACGCGTTCGGCGGCTTCGGGTGCCGTGACCCCTGTGTCACCTGGCCCACTCACTCGTGTGTATACCTGCCAAAATGGAGGGATCTCCGTCTTCTCGGCCACCACAAGCAAAAGATTCCGTTCGGGGTTCTCGTCGCGCAGCCCAATCGCAGCCTCGATCTGCCGGCGGACCCGGGGCTCGTCCACTGAGGCAGGCGAGAGGATCACGATAAAGATCGGGCGTGCCCGCATCTCTCGATCCATCTCCTCACCCAGCACCCCAGAGCCCAGATTGGCCTCGTCATACCAGACGGTTGCTCCAGCCCGCCGCAGGGCCTCGACAAAGGTACGACACCAGGCATTATCCTCATGGGCATGGCAGACAAAGATCGCAGCAGCTTCGGTCATTGGACGTCCTCCTTAGCAGGCAACGCATAGAGAGTAGCACATCTAGAGATCCACTATATCCATCCCCAAGCACGCACGTTGGCTTAATAGTGCCGAGATCGAACTGGGTGGGCGTCCGCTGTACACCTAGCCTGTATCGTCGCCCTCTCGACACCGGGCTCGCAGGGACAGCCATGGCGTGTATCGTAGTGGCTTTATCATCAGATGCCAGGAACGACCCAGACTCGGTAGAGGCGCCATCTAGCAGCCTACTATGCGGAAAAACCGGTCAGAAACTAAGCAGATGGCAGCTGCTTGGATTCGCACGCCGGTGCTCCCCACTCAACTCTCCCAAGGATACCCACTGGGGTGTTACAGCCGCGTGACCAAGTTGTTAGCTGGGAGCACGCTACCGCGCAGGGGAACCGGCAGGCGCCGTGCGAGGGCGCCGGCAGGAGCGACACCTGGATCGGCAGCGGCGCGCAAACAACCCCGACAACTACCTGCCCAACCGACAAGTTAAACCGGGGAGAAAGGGCCGCAGGCACTGGCGGGAATCCGTGCGACAACGAAAGACCCAAGCATGTCTCGCGGATCGGAAGCGTCGCGTTGCGGCCTACCGCAAGAGTCTGCACGGGCGCCTCGCACACCGTTTGCTCCGCCAGGGCAACGTCGTCCTGCTTGAAAAGCTGTCATACTTCGCCTGGCAACGACGCTTTGGGCGAGGCATCCAACGTCACACCCCTGGGTTATTTGTGGTTCGGCTGAGGCGTCTGGCTCAAAGCGCTGGCGCGCAGGTGATCCAAGTACCCACGCGGACGACGAAATTGTCTCAGACGTGTCAGTGTGGCCAGGTGAAGAAGAAACCGCTTACTTGATCCAGACACCTTCCTGCTCCACGGGAGACCGCGCCATCGCGGCGTGGCCCCGTTGGGAACCCATCGGGCGGGCGACTCGTCATCGCCGGTCGTTCTCCGTGCGGCGGCGCGGTGCTGCTCGTGCGTCCGAGCTGGTCGCTCGCGACAGGCATGCCAGCGAACCCCACTGGTCCGGAGGTGTAGCGCCAAGTGACCGCGCGAGAGCCGGAGAGCGGGGGCGGTGGTGCATCCTAGAACCTCCCGGATGTATCCGGGAGAGCGGTTCAAAGTACAATGTGCTGGCGAATGGCCAGGGCCACCACCTGCGTACGATCCTCCACGCCAAATTTCTGGATAATGCGGTGGACATGGGTCTTGACCGTGCCTTCCGAGACACTGAGGATGTCAGCAATTTCCGTATTGCGATGCCCGAAGGCCATCTGTTGCAAGATGTCCAACTCGCGTTCAGTCAAAGGTTCAAGTGGGGTATGGACTTGGTCCCCTGAGACGGCGCTGCTTGTGCCTGCCCGCATGGCCTGGGTCAGAGCTTTGCTGGATGTGGCGCTCCGGAACATAACAGCCCCCTCAGCGGCTGCACGTATGCCTTCGAGCAGCACGTTTGTCTCGGCATCTTTTAGCAGATAGCCGACCGCACCGGCGCGGATACCGTCGAACACATACTCCTGAATATCGAAAGTTGTGAGCAACACTACTTTGGAGTCTGGAAGGGCCGCGAGAATGGCCCTGGTCGCCTCGATCCCATTACGCCTGGGCATGCGAATATCCATTAAGACGAGATCAGGAGCCGTCTGCATTGTTAATTGGAGCGCCTGGTCGCCGTCAGCGGCCTCACCAACGACCGCCATATCCGGCTGGGCATCAATGATGTAGCGCAGTCCTTGCCGAATGATGGGCTGGTCTTCGGCCAGCACAATACGAATGCGCTTATCCATGTTATTCATGGAGCTCTCTGCCGCCTGAAAAGGCGAGGGAGAGGTGGGGCTCAACATGGCCGCCGGGCGGTGTTCGCTTGAGTGCTCCGTCGTCTGCAGTGAGTGGAGAGAGAGGAAGTATGACTTGGAGCTTGAGTCCATGCGTTTGGTTCTGAGAAAGCGTACAGCATCCTCCCAGGGCCTGACTCCGTTTCATGATGCCCTTGACGCCGTATCCGCAGGAAAGCTCAGTGCTTGCTGTGTAACAGCCATTGTCAGCCACGGTCAGGATTACCTGCTGATCTCGTTCTTGCACCTGGACCGTGACGGTAGTGGCGTCGGCATGACGCATGATGTTGGTCAGGGCCTCCTGCAGCACTCGATAGAGCACTACACTCACTTCAAGAGGCCAGTCCGAGAGGCCGTCGTCCGGCTGGAATGTAAAGTTGAGATGGGTATGCGCCGCACACTGCGCCACCAGGCCTTGTAACGCGACCAGTCCGAGCCCGCCTTCGTCCTCCTGCCAGGCTTTCACGGCGTGGCGTACTTCGGCCATGGCATTGCGCGTTACTGCCAGCATGGCCGGCACCACATCGGCTGCGGCACGAGGATCACCCGGCAGCATGATTTCCAGTGCCTGAAGCTGTACAATAAGGGAGGTGAGCTGATGTCCTATGCCATCGTGCAAATCCTGTGCTAGGCGCGTCCGCTCTGCCAATGCGGCATAGCGGATGGAATGGACGCTCGCCTCTTGCAGTGCGGCATGCGTTCGTTCCAACTCCTGGTGGGCCTCGGCCAGTTCCTGAAGATGAAGCTGGCTAAGGCGGTTCGCTTCTTTGGAGATATTGATGAATCGTATACTCAAGTAGACTGGAATGACGCTCACGATCCACCACAGGGCCAGCGCATACGTAGGCGCAATACTGATAATCACCCCCATAGTGACTATCGCAAGCACAGTGGTGAAACGGCGGTGATTTCGCTGTTCTTTGGCCAGGAGGAGCACGAGCGGGACCAGAAGACTGCTGTCATAGCCATTGCCGCCATTGAAGCGGTGAATGATGAGGGTGAGCGTGATTGCCAGACCAACAGCGAGGGCATATTTGGTGCGCGTCCACCAGCTCTGGTCGGTCCAGACGATCAACAGGTAGAGCAACAAGATGATCGCAAGGCCGCACCAGGCCAGAAGAGACCGCTGGGCCAGTATCCCATCAAACAGGAAAAATACTGGCAACATGATGGAGAAGAGAATGCGAACATACTGGTTCATGTTGCCGCTCGCTCTGCTTACTTGAGTCTTACTACGTAGGGTACGTTACATTGATGTGCATGTTACCACGATCTCTCCTCTTTATGTCCATCTGAAGAACCGCGCAGTAAGTACAAGAAACACCACTAGATACAGGCCGAGTCCGGCCAGATCGAGCAGCGGACTATTCCACGTCGTGCCTGCCGCAACTGTACCGGTGACGATGGCAGGTCGCAGGAGATCAACGATGAGAAATCCAGGGAGGAAGCGACCAATTTCTTGTATCGCCTCGGGCATTGTGGAGAGTGGCAAAAACAGATTGCCGAAAAAGATGGTGGTTAGATTCACGCTCTGGTTAAGGATGTTTGCGGTCTGCATCTGTGGCGCAACGATGGCAATCAGCTGACCAAGCGTGATAAAGACTGCCGCGCCTGCCAGAATAACGAGGACATCAATGTACCAGCCACCAGCTTGCGGGTACACATGGAAAAATAGACCTCCCACCAGCACGGCCAGCACCACCTGTACAGCCACCAAAATCAACTGGGTAATCACTAGCGCCAGCAAGTATTGGATAGCCGGCATAGGGGTTGCTTGCATGACGCGGAAGACACCTCGTGAACGCAAGAGAACCATCTGTACGGTACCCGAGATGCCCATAAGCACGATGCTCAAGGTGATGACGCTCGGCATCAACCAGAGTGCCGCAGCGACGTTGCCCTTTCCTCCGCCAGCCACATTGGTCGTTCCTTGAAAGATATAGCCGTAGAGGATATAGAGCAGAGCCGGAAAGACCAGGCCAAAGACGAGCGCGCTCCGACTGCGCAGATAGGTGTGGATAACCATTTTGAGCGTAATGGAAAAGCGTTTCAAGTTTCGGCTCCGTAGAATATGCGGAGCGGCTGAGAGCAAATCAGAACTCATCACGAATTGTGTTCCCTGTTAACTTCAAGAAGACATCTTCCAGGGTTCTCCGATGGGCGACCTCGTTCGCAGTCAACTCATCCTCTCCTAGCTGAGCAATGAGGTTGTGAGGAGTATCGTCCGCGAGAAGCTTCCCGTGATCAATAATGCCCACTCGTCCACACAGTGTCTCAGCCTCATCCATAGAGTGAGTAGTCAAGATGACGGTGTGACCTCGCGCGCCGATCTCGCGGATGTATTCCCAGATATGTCGGCGAGCCTGTGGGTCCTGCCCCGTTGTCGGCTCGTCCAGCACGACAATATCTGGGTTATGGACCAGCGCAAGAGCCAGCGCCAAACGCTGTCGTTGTCCGCCGGACAGCTCGTCCGCCTTCGCCTTCGCTTTTTCTTGCAACTCAAATTGCTTCAGATACTCGAGGAGTTGCCGGCGACTGAGAAAGACATAGTAATAGCTAGCGAACAATTCAACTAATTCAGCACAGTTCAGATCGGGGAAGAAGGACGTGCCCTGTAACTGTACACCCAGCAGACGCTTCACACGTGTCCGTTCCTTGAGTGCGTCGATACCCTTCACGGTAATGGTGCCACGATCTGGCTGCTTTAGTCCTTCAAGGCAAGAGAGAGTCGTTGTTTTGCCCGCTCCATTGGGTCCCAAGAGACCGAAACATTCACCTGCATAGATGGTTAACGACAGACCCTCAACCGCCTTTGTCTCGCCATAGGAGACGTAAAGATCTTCGATAGCGATAATCACCTCTTTGTCCACAGTAAGCCTATTCTTTGCTTCTCCTGCATATCTGTAGGAGGGTTGGACCACTTCGCGGATTGCTTATCAAGCATGAGCATGGGCAGACCAGCCGTGCTGATCTCCCTGATCTGGCATCTGCCCACTGCCACCGGGCTCAACGTTCATACTCCCTCGTAAGTCGCTAGTCGCTCCTGCTTATACACCTATTTTGATCTGTTGCTGCTTAACTTGCCGCTCGCTCGATTCAAGTCACTCTCAGCGACGGCAGCAGGCCGCTGCTTGCGCAGACTCCACGCCAGGCAGGCTAAGAGAACAATAGCGATCAGGTCAAAGACAAGCTTTCCCAGTATGTCGAGCGGGGAATCGGCCAGGATGACCAGGACACCTCCCACCATCGACGCCAGTACCGCACCGAAAATCAGCGCCAGCTGGTGCCTATCCTGCCAGCCCCGGGCGGTGGACAGATATCGCACGACCAGTAGTGCCAGACCCGCCCAGGCCAGGCCGATCCCAATCGGAATCAGCGGTGAGAAGGCAGGCAATGACGACGCGGGCAGATAGGCAAACACCACCAGAATCCACCAGATCAAAGCGAAAGTGAACGCAATTGACCCCAGCAGCCAGGGTGACCACGCTCGTCGTATAGCTTGCTGAACAGAACGTGTGGGCAGCCGCAAACCCAGGGTAGCGCTGACAACAACACCGATGACGAGCAGTGCCAGGCCTACGTTGAGGGGAGGAATATGGTAGGTACTTGAGCCGTACCTCTGCAAGCCAACGTGGCTCCAGAGCCACCAGACACCAACCGACGATAGGATGAAGACGACGATGGCAATGCCAATCCCCCGCCGAGAGAGCCAGGGGACAGCCCGCTGGTCCGGAAACAGCAGTTCGGTGAGGGCAATCGGCAAGACAATGGCATAGACGCTTTCATACCCAAGCATGGCAACCAAGTAGATCCACTGCACGCCAAATGCCCAACCAAAACTGGAGGTGCCGGCGGTGAAAAACTGTGGAGTGAGCGAGGTTTGCAGGATCACACACTCCTCAGCCAGAGCGTATGCCATGCCCAGGAGCAGGATCATGCCCCACCCACGATGCTGGCGCCGGACCGCTTCACGGATCAGGAGCGCAGCCACCCCATAGACAGCCATCTCCGGCACCAGGAGCCAGAGGTTGGTGATATGCACGATGCCCATGAGCAGCTCTGTGAGCACCGGCGAGAGAAAGATAAGCGTCGCAATCGGAGCCACCCTCCGCCAACTGGTGGAGAGAGGAAGCGGCGTTGGATATGGTGGGAGCGCATGGTCAGTCATAGAAATCTCCTCGCGTGATGGTCACTCGCGATCCGTTTGACAACGAGGGCAGCATAGCCAGAGTCCTCAAGTGGGCGATGCAGTTCGAGATCTGCGGCGATTTCTTAGGAATCGCCGATTTTATCCCATATCTGTCCCTGTTTTTGAGTAGATGCACTATTGTTTCGATCCGGGTAGAGCATACCAACACAGTCCATGAAGCGCGTCTATCTAGAGGCCGATCTTTTACACCGGATGTATCTATCTGTAGATAGAGCACAGATCTTCGGTTAACGCTCTTCGCCTATTGGACGTTGTCCTCAGACGCAGCTACCCGCCAATGCAGGCAATGCATAGCCGTAACGTCCTGTCCATGGGCAAGCAGAATCCCACTGATGAACCTAACTGGCTTTGGGCAAGGGCGCTCAGAGCTTTGTGGCGCTGCCGTCGTGCGTCTTCATCGGAGAGTGGAGGCGGAGTAGGTTCTCACATGGTTCATACCCTCCAGTGCCTACCGTCCAGTAGGGATGCCGGCGCCGATAGGCAGCTGGTCGATCGCTGTGCGGTCAAGCGGGTCTGGGCACGGGACCTGTGGCATCTGTCCAACCGGCTCCTGCATAAAGTGCTGATGCATACCTGGCTGTTCTGTTCAGCGTTGACTTGGGCAGCCCTCCCTTGCGACTGGCTTGGGTCGCTGCCTCCTGAAAATTCGCACATTGAGTTAGTTGAGTGTGTCCCGTGTGTATCCAGAGGATACCCGCTGGTATGTTACACCAGCGTGACAAAATCGTTAGCAAGCCTCCTCCTCATCCTCTGGAGGCTAGCGGTACCACCGCTCACGATCGACCGACAGGCGCAGACGGGTTCCGGAGAGATCGCGAGCCAGCCAGGTCTCCGAAACATGCACTCACCACGTGTCACACGCCGGGCGGCTCATGCGCATTTTTGGTGACACGGGATCAGGCTCCGGCTGAAGGTCTCCAACTGTGCTAGCTAGCCGGCAGTCGAGACTACCAAGCGCAGGCGGAGCAGGTCAATCACGTGGTAGGCGACTGGCCGACCCTGCGGCGCATTATCACTCCCTGGGCTCTCGCAGCGGTCGGAAATCTGTACACTCAGCACTCATCGGCCTGCTGACGCTGACTGCGAGCGCTACCTTCACCGACCGGTACTCCCGCTGACGAGTTTGTCACACTGCCGTAACGCCCCTCTGGGTATCGTTGTAGTAATGGCCTTCTCTAAGTTATCAGTCCAAACCATTTAACGTACCAGATAACTACTGGATGAGCTATGGGGGATGGTGAGTCAATTCAGGTTGTGCTCTATCCACAGTTCTGGCACCTTTGCCGTTTTGTGTTTCATGGCGCTGGCACAGACATTCGATACAAAACGGAGTGACGCCTGGGCTGCTGTCGGCTATGAGATCGTTTCGGCGCAAAACTACCAGGAGGCCTTAATGGGAGTACCTACCCACGACCTAAGGTGTAACAGACTTGGTCCACCCCGAATTGCGCCGGTCGTCAAATGGAGACTCACCCTTTTTCGCCTCCGATTCCGCCTCCAGCTCCAGTACAGTTTTCAGGCGCAGAGCCAATAGAGAGCGCAGAAACTGGTGCCGCTAGGCGGTATGAAGAGCACAGCACCCTTCTGCCGAACACGCGTGAGACAAGAAAGAGACTTGTCTATAACTCGCCACGATAAAGATGTTTATGCGGCGTGAATGGTAAACTGGAGACATTGCCAGAAACGAAAGAGAAACCTATGAGCCTGTTTCGACTCGATGGCAACAAGAATGTTCATCAGGGAGATGAACACTGACCTCCGACCACGAAGACGCAGAAAACGAGATAGATACAAGAAAACGGCACACATAGGAGGTTGATCATGCTAGCCAGAAGGATGAGCTCACGAGCATCTTCTTGGCCATTCCCGTCCAGACAGCCCCTTGGTGTCGGGTAAAAGGCAAGCTGAGAGAAGCAGAAGAGGAGAGAAGCAGTCCTAGATGAACATACAGCCCTTTACGATTGCTATTCCACAGACCACTCTTGATGACCTTCACCAGCGTCTGGCACTGACCCGCTGGCCCGACGAGATTCTCGCCTCAGGATGGGACTATGGAGCGAACCTGACCTACATGAAAGACTTGGTCCGCTACTGGCAGACCACCTTTGACTGGCGGAGCCAAGAACGGGTGCTCAACACGTTCTTGCACTTTCGTGCCACGATCGATGATCTGAACATCCACTTCGTTCACGAGCGCGGCAAGGGACCGAACCCGTTGCCCATCATCCTCACGCACGGCTGGCCCAGTTCATTTGTTGAGATGTTGAAGATTCTTCCCCTGCTGACCGATCCCGCCCGCTACGAAGGAGATCCTACGGATGCGTTTGACGTCGTCGTGCCGTCTCTGCCCGGCTATGGGTTCTCTGATCGGGCCCCCAATCGGGGGATGACGGACGCCCGGATCGCAGATGTCTGGAGTCGGCTCATGTCCGATGTCCTGGGGTATCCCCGCTTCGGTGCCCACGGAGGAGATATCGGAGGAAGCGTGACCTTCCAACTGGGTCGGTTTCACCCCGAACAGCTGATCGGCATCCACGTAAACGGCAAGGCACCTCGCCCCTACTTGGGACCAGACGTGACTCCACTGTCCGAGCAGGAACGGGTGTTTCTTGCCGAGGACCCCGAGCTCGGAGGTCGCCCGTCGTCTCTCAGAGGGCAAGAGCGTTGGGATGCCGACGAAGTAGGCTACATGCTCATTCAGCACAACAAGCCCCAGACCCTCGCCTATGGGCTCAACGACTCACCAGCGGGATTGGCGGCCTGGATCATCGAAAAGTTCCGTGCCTGGAGCGATTGTGATGGAGACGTGGAACGGTGCTTCACGAAAACTGAGCTGTTGACGAACGTCAGCATCTATTGGTTCACCCAAACGATCAATTCGTCCTTTGGTCCGTACTACGTAGAGGATGACGAGCGCGATCCCTTCCGCAAAGGGGAGCGTGTAGAAGTGCCATGCGCCGTGGCGCTGTTTCCGAAGAATATGGGCCTTCCCCCACGGAGATGGGCTGAGCGTGTCTACAACCTGCAGCGCTGGACACACATGCCCAGAGGAGGGCACTTTCCAGCTCTGGAGGAGCCTGAACTCCTGGTAGAGGACATCCGCGCTTTTTTCCGACCGCTGCGAGAGCCGAGGGCGCGAGAACGCGCCGTCGCAGGGTAGGCCTGTCGCCCGCCAGGCGTTGCCATATCGCCCGTACAATGGCGTCGGTTTTCAATCTTTCAGAAGTGATACGGCGTCCTAGGCCACTGTTGTAGAACCGAGGCATGCCATGCCACGAGGCATTCATCTCGAACCCCACTTGACCAACGACGAGCTGCATGCACAGAACGGAAATGTACGCGCTGCCAGTCTTCGGTCCATCTCGTCCAGTGGTGTGATGTACGCGTGCGGACACAGATGTAGAGTGCACCCACTCCACCGCGGCGCACGACCTGCGCTCGGCGCACCTACTCGACAGGACTACAATCGGTAGCGGAGCACTCGGCAGTGGCGTTCGTGTGCTGTGGCCGTCTTTGGAATACGTGCCGAAACTGCGGCAGAAAGGCGAGCCAGCTATGGAGCGAATTGGACGACTGGAACGACTGGAGACGCTTTTCGGTGTGGGAGGCGGCCTCTATGGCATCGCGGTCACCGTCGCAACGACTTGGGTCATCCGGTCTACGGGAGCCGCACCGTGCGGCGAAGTACCCAACACCACCTGCGTCGCCGGCGTCAACTCCGTCACCCTGACGTTTCTCATCCTGTTCGGTATGCTCTCCCTCGGCGTTCTGGTCGGCGCACTGGCCCACGGGCGCTGGAGGCGTGCCGGCGCGCTCGGCGTGCTGTGGCTCTGCACCGTCGTGCTCGCCATGGAGACGCTGCTGGCCATCTTGAGCATCGGCGTGTTGCTGGCCCCAGCGATGCTCGCCGCGGTCGGGTCCTCGCTGTGTGCCCTGGTGGGCCTGGTTGAAAGCCATCTACCGGTGCGCCGCGTTGTCGAGCTCGCCTCCGGCGTCTTGTCGGGCATGATCGGCATCGCGACGCTCGTCTACATCTTCTTCTTTCCGAGCATCCAGTATACCGGTCCAACCTTTGGCGGCTCCTTCAGCATCGCGTCCTTCTACGGATTGGGTAGGGTCCTGCCAGCGTTGCTCACCTTCGGCTTCGTTGCGTTCCTGGCCGCCAGCGGTGCCTCATCGAACGCCCTCCGCGGCTCGCGCACTGGTCAGGCGCTGCTGATTGTAGCGGCGCTCGCTCTGGCCGCCACCGCCCTCGCCTCGTGGTTTGTGGACGACACCACGTTCTACGTCCACAGCGTCGGCATCGGATTACTGCCGAGTCTCGCTCTGGCTCTGGTTGCCGTCGTGCTGGCTCTCGTTGGTCGGAGCGGGCGAGCGCCCGCGGCCGCCGCCTAATGCCGGGTCGCACCACACCCTTCTGAAAACAGGGCGGGAGGCTCATCTTGCGGAAGATCTGGACGCTCCCCGGCCAGCGACCGGTGGCCCACCGCCCTGCATCGGTATGACTGGCGCTATGTCGTGGGCTTCGTGCATCCCGCCTCTAGGCGCACCGTGTGGCATCTGGCGACGACCGTGAACATCGAGCTCTTCTCGGTGGAACTCGACGCGTTCGCCCATGCAGTCGGGGCAGGGCCAACCAAACAGATCGTGCTCGTGCTGGACGGTGCTGACTGGCACGACAATCCCAAGGTGCGCGTGCCCGAGCATGTCCACGTGCTGTTCTTGCCTCCAGGAGGATGAGGTGACGCTCTCATGCACAGAGTCTGCCGGTTCTGAGTGTTCCCTGCGTGCTCGGGTGTTTCCAGTTAACGTTTTGTTCACGCGGCTGTAACACTCTCATGGGTACCCTTGTGAATGTGAAGAGGGGAGCCGGCGCGCCCACTGCCTATTTGCAGCAGGTTGCGCTGTACCTGTTTTGATCCCAGCAGGCTGCCGGGTGGCGTATCCGGCCCATCCGGCTCCGCCCTACTATCGGCCTGACGTGATGTGAGAGCCCCGGTGAGCAGCCACGTGCTGGGTGTCCTTAGCGGGCGCTTTAGCGACGTTCCCACCAGCAGTCTATTCGCATGGGCAAAATTGAGATCAGCAGGGGGCATGATGATGGTTCGCGGGCAGTTCAGACGAGTCAACTGTATCAGGACTTTCTTGCTCTTGGGCGCCATCTCTGCAGCTCTCCTCGCTGCAGGCGGCTGTGACTTGCTAGCTGGATCTGGACATGGAACGGCCCAGAGCATAGGGACGCAGGCGGCACCCACTGCATCCGCCACTCCTTCCATGTCGGATCGGCTTACCAGCCTGGCAGAACAGGCCACCGGTCATGTTCTGCGAGATCTGCAGATCATGTACCAGCAATCGCAAGAGAAGGTGCTGGTAACTGGAACAGTCTCGGGGAATATTCCCCGTACCCCCGCGCAGATCGGCGCCTCTCAGGAAAACGTAAAGGCTCTCTGTTTCCGGATACAGCGGGCACTCTGGACCAGCAACGTCCCGGTACAGGACGTGACGGTTATGATTCTGGGCCCGGTGTATGATGACTATGATGACCAGGTCATCTCGTGGTACGGTACAGCGGATCTGGGAGCCAAAGCGGCGTCTGGATTCGACTGGACTCGCTTGAGTGCGGACAAGGCATGGAATATGTTTGATAATACCTCGCTGCGAGAGGCCTACGCCCCCTTCGAGGGTTGGGGCGTAACCCCAGTTCCGACCAGTTCACCGAGCCCTCATCCGTGATGCCTTGCGTACCCAGCCTTCGCGTGGATCACCTGAACTGGAAAGAGAATTTGGCATGGCCGACAATCAACCGCGTGCGAACGCAGCACTGCCACCCCGTCACCGTCTACTCTGGCTGGTCTCACTCGCAGTCGTCCTCGCGTTGGTGCTCGCGGGCGTGATCTGGGCGCTGACGCGGTCTCCATCGTCTGGATCGTCTGGGCGCGCCTCGGTGCCAGAGACGTCCCTAACCCCGACCAATGCGCCCACTCCCACTCCGACGCCAGCGGCCTCGCGCGTGGTCTACACCGCGGATTGGTCGCACGGCGCAAGAGGCTGGGTTCTGCCGCCATCGGTCCAGGTCAAGAGTGGTCATCTGGTCTTCACCGGCACTGGCGACGTCAGCCTGACGATACCCTATCAGCCGCCCGTCACGGGATATACGGTCGAGGTGGGCATGGAGATTGATTCCGTCAACACGGCGTCCATGGGCGGCACCATCACCATCGCAGGGCAGGGCACAAGCGGCAACTCCCAGTACTTCGCGCAATTGCTCTGCGTCGGCAGGCAAGGCCTGGGCTGCCGTGGAGGACAGATAACCGTCGGCACTGAAGGTGGTGTGTTTCCCACCGGCATGCAGGTCTCAGACTTCGACACTGGCCCGTACGAGAGCACCTACCAAGTCCATGTAGGCGCCTCCAACGTGCAGTTCTGTGATGGACAGTCGTGCCATTCGGCAGACTTTGTCAAGGTCTCGAAGACTGCAATCAAGCTCGTGTTGCAAGATGACTATCTGCAGATGGTAGTCTCCAGCGTGGCTATCAGCATACCGTAGATTGGCGCATTCGCTTGAAAGACCGCGCACTACCCACACGCCAGATGTCGCCTAATGAAAACCGGTCCACGAACTTGGGTTCACTTCAGTCTTGGCCCATTTCGACGGCCGGCTCGCAGCCAATTGGGAAGTTTACTGAGTTGGCAATAAAGCACAGATGATGGGCCTGCTCATGTAGACTGGTTGCTTGCGCGAGATCAGACCCAGGCGCGAGCGTGACGCGAGGCCGCAGAGTGACGGAGCTGAAATGACCACCGCCATCATCCGTCTCAACCATTGTGCCGGTGGCATCGTCTGTATACTCCGTTACCACCAGATGCGCCTGGGAACACAGATGGAGGTACCACAGCATGTGGCAGGACGAGAGGGCGGCTACGAGTAGCTCTTCAGGATTGTAGCGGGAGCGGTCGCCGCGGAACGCCGGATCGGACGAGGCGGAGATACTGGGCTTACCGCTCCCACTGATCTCATGATTGCGGTCATAGCTGGTGTAGCTACTGGTGCCTTGCCCACGATTTCCAGTCCACGTAACACTCACGAGATACGTGTGCTCGTGATGACGCTCTGCCATTGCTGTGCTCCTTTAGCTGGGGCCGCACCCAGCATTCCAGACATAAGTGACGGTGGCTCACATGTACTTGTTCTCAACATGTCCGACGACTTTGGCTCGCTTGCAATAACATTGTACAGTGCAGGCATGAAACCGTAGCTAACCAACCAACCAGTCTCGCGGATGAGCCTGCCGTTTTCCGCACTTCTGTCGCAGGTGACCTGCACCCCGGTGGGCAGCGACTACCAGGTGGATGAGAGTTTTGAGAATGGAATCTCTTTTTGCTTGCCTCAAGTCTCTGCAATCTGCCATAAAAAAACCACGTCGGCAATCTCTGGTGATATGGCTGTTTGCTCGCCATCTCCTGGTATTAAGCCCTTAGTTTCTCCCGCTGGTGGCTAACCATCGGGCCATCTGGTAAATGACCCGAAACCTTTGAGCCGCTTTGACCTTGAAACGTGACCACTTGCCCATCGGGAAAGCTTCCTTTAGGAGGTGTACATAGCGCTCTTCATCCGGCAGAGATGCCGTTGCTTTTTTCTGCGGTTCCTGACTTCGAACGCTCAGACATTCTCAATGCACGATACCGTGCCGGCGTGATCCCAAAAGTGGCTTTAAACACCCGACTAAAATGCGCTTGGTCAGCAAAACCAGCCTCTATGGCGACCTTGACCAGTGATCGGCTTTGGACGAGTTGTTCGCGGGCAAAGTCAAGACGCCGCCTGAGCAAATAGCGGTATGGGCTGGTCCCACACATGATCCGAAACTGCCGAGCCAGATCGTAGCGGGTGAGTCCGGTCACCACCTCCAACTCCGATGAGTGGACAACCCGCGTTTTCTGGGTGTCAAGGAACTCTCGTGCTCGTTTGAGGGCAGCCACATCGAGGTGACGAGGAAGAGGGATTTGCTTGCAACTCGGATCGGCCTCTAGCAACCCTTCTGCCACTTGTACGATGAGACTATCAATCGCCAGCGGTTCGCGGGTACCCTGAAAGGCACTGAAGATCGCGGCAGACAATGTCCGATTCATGGTCACCGGCGTGCGGACAAATGGCAGCGAGCAAGGACGCGTATATATGGTCTGGATCGCTTCAAAAATCAACGCTGGGTCTACATACACCTGGCGATATCCGAAGCCCTCTGCCGTGCCTGCATACCCATCATGAGCCTCATCGGGATGCAGCACCACCACCTGGCCTGGGGTACTGATCTCTGAGTTGCCTCGGTAATTGAAGGCCAGGACTCCAGCGGTCGTCAGGCAGATCGCATAGGTGACGTGGTAGTGCTTCTGATAGGCATGCTCTTGCAACCAGGCTTCGAAGAATTCTACCCCGTATGGCGTCTGAGTACTCTGCATCCAATCCTGTCTGCACAATCGTTCAAGACCACTGCCGCTGGCTTTGCTACGCTTCTCAATCATAACCGCTGACCTCAAGAGTTCTGCAGTGAGGAGGGATCACGCCCACGACAGCAAGTCACGCTATTATCTTCTGGCTCTTCGCGATCGTCGCCGCCATTACGCCTGGACCCAGCACCCGCATCGTACTCTCGACCGGTTCCAACGTTGGGTTGCTTCGTGGGCTTCCCTCTCCGAGTGGGGTAGCCGCCGGGATGGGGTTCATACTGTTCCTGATTGCCTTCGGGCAAAGGTTCACTCGCCTGGATGAGCCAGAGGTGTGGTTGGTGGCTAGGTCGCTAGCAGGATAATCTGGCCTCAGTACAACACCAATATACCATAGGTAGAAGCCCAATGGCAGTGCGGCTCCCACTTACGAGAGAGGTAGTAAGGAACATAGGCGACTCCTTCGCACCTAGTCTAGCATACAACCAGGCATCGCTAAATCGATTGAAGATCCAGGATCAAAGGCTTTTTTGCATTCCCTGCAAAGGGTTTTTGAGGAGCAGCGGATGATTACAAGCACAGCGTACAATCCGAAGGAAATTGAGCAAAAATGGCAGGCGCAGTGGGAATCTGCGGGCCTCTTCTACGCTCCCGACGACTCGCCCAATCCACGTTTCTATAACCTCGTGATGCTGCCTGATCCTTCCGGAGACCTGCACATCGGTCACTGGTACAACTATACCGGTACAGACACCTATGGCCGCTATAAGAAGATGTTGGGCTACAACGTCATGCAGCCAATAGGCTTCGATGCCTTCGGCCTGCCCGCCGAAAATGCCGCCATCTCACGGGGCTGGGCGCCGCGCGCCTGGACGCTGGCCAGCATCGACAAGATGCGCAGGCAGCTGCGGCGCATCGGTGCGCAGTGGGACTGGAGCCGCGAGGTGGTCTCCTGCCTGCCCGATTACTACAAGTGGACGCAGTGGCTGTTCCTGCAATTCTATAAGCATGGGCTGGCCTATCGCTCCAAAGCACCCGCCAACTGGTGTCCTAGCTGCACTACCACCCTGGCGAACGAGCAGGTGCTTGCCAACGGCACGTGCGAACGCTGCGGCACGCTTGTCATTCGTAAGGAGATTGACCAGTGGCTGGTTCGCATCACCAGCTACGCGGAAGAACTGCTGGACCTCTCGCAAATCGAGTGGCCTGAAAAGACGGTTGCGATGCAGCGCAACTGGATCGGGCGCAGCGAAGGCGCAGAGATCCGCTTCTATACCGAGATCGAAGGCAAGCGTGAAGAGGTCCCCGTCTTCAGCACGCGCCCGGACACCATCTACGGTGCCACCTTCTTCGTCATGGCCCCGGAGCATCCGTTGGTCGAGAAGATCACCACGCCCCAACATCGCGCCGAGGTCGGAGCCTACGTTGACCGGGCGCTGCACTTGACTGAGATCGAGCGCATGAGCGCTGAGAAGGAGAAAACGGGCGTCTTCACCGGCGGCTATGTCACCAACCCCGTCAACGGCGAGCAGATACCGGTTTGGATCGCCGACTATGTGCTGATGGGCTATGGCACGGGCGCAACCGGGGGGTGTCCTGCACACGACCAGCGCGACTTCGAGTTCGCCCGTAAGTTTGGCATCGAGATCCGCGAAGTGATCCGTCCGGAGGGCGAAGAACCGAGCGAGCCCTCCACGTGGAGCGAGGCCAAATCGCACCTGGGCGTAATGGTCAACTCCGGCCAGTTCGATGGCACGCACGCCGACGAAGCCATCTCGAAAGTGACCCGCTACCTGGAAGAGCGAGGAGTCGGCCAGTTCATGGTCTCGTACCGCCTTCGCGACTGGCCGATCAGTCGCCAGCGCTATTGGGGCGCGCCCATCCCGATCATCTACTGCCCGGAGCATGGCGCCGTACCTGTTCCAGATGAGCAGCTGCCGGTCCGGCTGCCCGAAGACGTGCATTTCAAACCGACCGGCAAGTCGCCGCTACGCTCTGATCCCGATTTTGTCACTACCACCTGCCCTGTTTGCGGTGGTCCCGCCACGCGCGAAACCGATACTATGGACACATTCATGTGCTCGTCCTGGTACTTCCTGCGTTATGCCGACCCGCACGACGACCAGGCGGCCTGGAGCCAGGAAGCGATGGAGCGCTGGCTGCCCGTTGATCAATACATTAGCGGCGCGGAACCTGCCGTCACGCACCTGCTGTACGCGCGCTTCTTCATCAAAGCCTTGCGCGATATGGGTCATCTGAAATTCGACGAGCCCTTCATTCGCCTGTACCACCAGGGGACAGTGCTGGGGCCGGACGGCCAGAAGATGTCCATGTCGCGCGGCAACATCGTCGCGCCCGACTCTGTAGTTGAGAAGTACGGTGCGGATACCGTGCGCGCCTACCTCATGTTCATGGGACCCTTCGACGCGGGCGGCAGCTTCATCGCCGAAAATCTGGAAGGCGTGTGGCGCTTCCTGAACCGCTTCTGGAGCCTGGTACACGATAGCTGGGTCGAGCGTCCCTCCACCGAGGAGACCAGCGCGAGCCGCGCGATCGAACGCCTGCGCCACAAGACCGTCAAGCGCGTCACGCAAGAGTATGCCGGATTCCGCCTCAACACCGCTCTGGCCGCCGTGATGGAGTGTAACAACGTGTTGGTCAAACAGCAGCGCGAGCCAGTGGCGCTCAGTGCAGCCTTCCGCGATGCATTGGAGACGATGATGCAGCTGCTCGCCCCCCTGACTCCGCATATCGCTGAGGAGCTGTGGCAGGCGACCAACCATAGTGGCAGCGTCCACCAGTCCTCGTGGCCAACCTACATCGAGGCCCTGACTCAGGACGATATCTTCACGCTGGTCGTGCAAGTCGACGGGAGGGTGCGCGAACGCATCGAAGTGCGCCGCGACATTGGCGAGCAGGAGGCGCGGCAGATTGCTCTGGAACACCCGCACGTGGCCTCAGTCATTGGCGGTTCGCCCATTAAGAAGGTGATTTTCGTGCCAGGGAAACTGGTTAATATCGTGCTTCGCAGATAGCTCGTTCAACAAGAACCATTTTGCTCTACACCGTCAACACAAACAGACAGGAATGAGAAAGCGATGATACCACAAGACCCGGACTCCGTGGCGCGTGTACTGAACAGCTTTGGCCGTCAACAAGCCATGGTACTGCTCGGTGCCCGGATGACCGAGGTACAGCCCGGCATGACGGAGATTGTGCTGCCATTTCGAGAAGAGCTGACGCAACAGCATGGCTTTGTGCATGGAGGCTTTATCACCGCCATTGTCGATTCCGCCTGTGGCTATGCCGCGCTGAGTTTGATGCCGCCGGACGCGGGCGTCCTGACCATCGAATTGAAGATCAATCTGCTCAATCCAGCAACAGGCGAGCGTTTCGTGGCACGGGGGCAGGTGGTGAAGCCGGGGCGCACCATCATGGTTTGTACGGGCGACGTGATCGCCGAACGTATGGATGGCACAGAGCAGACGGTAGCTCTGATGCAGGCGACAATGATGGTCGTGCACGACCGCCCTGCTGTCTCGGATTAGAAACAGCGCGAGCAGTCACTCTCACAGCGGGCAAGGACTGGGTAAACCAGGCTCTCTGCCGCTCGACCGTGAATTCCCAACAAGCTCTAGAAAAGAGATCACTCCCGCGTTTATTTCAAATCTTATTCTCTTTGCGAGCATTATCGTCGTCCTGGCCTTGACGCCTGGCCCTGATGTGATCTATATCACGACCCGCGGGATGGCGCAAGGGAGAAGGGCCGCCTTGCTCTCGACGGTGGGAATCTGCATCGGCTATCTCATCTATACCGTGCTTGCAGCATTGGGATTGTCTGCGGTGCTGCAATCATCAGCCATTGCCTTTGACATCGTCCGCTACCTAGGAGCCGCCTACCTCGTGTATCTGGGCATTCGCGCCCTCCTGAGCAAACGTGGTGGTCCTCTGACGCAGGGTGCGGTGAAACCTCTGCCCGCTCGGCGGATTCTCCAACAAGGAATCCTCACGAGCATGCTCAACCCGAAGGGCATCCTGGTCTTTGCCGCCTTGCTCCGCAAGCAGCACGGCACATGCCGGTGGTGCGGCCTCCTCTTTCAGGATACGGATGTGATCGAAATCGATCATTTTACTCCGAAGAGTGCGGGCGGAGGGGAAGAACTGGAGCAACAAGTTTCTGTTGCATCGCCATTGCTATGATGAACGACACGCCCGTCGTGTCAACGGTGTCCGTGTCAAAGACCTGATCAGTGAGGAGCCGGATGCGGGGAAACTCGCCCGTCCGGTTTTGAAGCCGAGCGGGGGAGGTGACTCCCTCGCTTAGGTTAATAATCGCCAGCGACGGCATTCGGCGCTCGGATGTCTTTCAACCGAGGCGTATGAGCGTCAGTGGGCTGCGCATTTGCCGGTTGTCGCCTAACGCAATACTGTCCGCGAAACGAGGGTCACTCCAAGTGAATCGCCACCTCGACTAGAGTTGCAGACTATAGACTGTGTTGGTAAATGGGCCAGTCCCTTGCGACCCTTGCGGTATAATAGCCACTGCCCAGAGGGTGTCACCGCCACCCTGCGGCGAGGGCGTCACCAGGTAGTAAAAAGGTGACACCACAGGTTGGGTAAGAGGTGGCGTAGGAGCTACCAGCTGCCAGCTAGAACCCCCCGGTTGCCAGGCGTAGAGATTAACCCCGCCACTGTCGGCAGGACCGAAGAGCGCGATGACCGAGCCATCGCTCGTCTGGGCAATCACGTCACCGCCCGACCACCCGGCTGGAATACCGTTGGTTGGCACATTGCTCCACGTCTTGCCACCATCCCGGCTCATCTGGAAACTGGTTGTAGGCCAAGGATTCTGGAAATTCATAGTTTGAGTATCCGTAGTGAGGTACACCGTTGGGAAAGCTGCGCCACTATTTGGGACGACAAGGAAGTCATCAAGGTTAGAAAACTGGAGATGGCTCATTGGGGCCCAATGCGCTCCGGCATCATCGCTTCGCCAGATTGTATTGTCGAAAGTCAGTTCCTGCCCTTCGCAGACTGAGGTGGTGATCGCGAACATGACCGTGCCGGTCGGCGCCATAGCAATGCCGCAGAAAGATCCAGATGAAGGGACTGGAGCAGGCTTCCAGGTCATACCGCCATCCACACTGACCACCAGGCCCGGACAAACGAGTGCCTGTGACGGGCAGTTGGAGTTGTAGCCGTCGTAGGCATACAGTCGCTGGTCCTGCACCATGAAGATACTTGAGGACCCAGCCCCTTGGCTTATAATCCTGGTCGCGTCAAAGAAGTCCGAGGTTTGGGTCCAGCTTCTCCCTCCATTCGTGCTAAGAAATTGGCTACAAGAAGGATCTATGCCTGATTTGGGTGAGGCCGGCGAGAGAGCAGCCAGAGGAATTAGTGCCGGTTTGCCTGAGGCGCCAATGGTCCAGGATAAACCCCGCGACTCGCACGACGACGGTTGCGAGATCCACCCGTCGGTGTGCAACACCACCACATTCGGATTGAGGGGGCTGACATACAGTTGCATGAGCCCCTCCGCGTTATCTACCGGCAGCGGAAACGATTGCCAGGTTACGCCGTCGTCGGCGGTCCGTCGCAAGGCGAGCTGAGGGCTGGTCGTCACGTCATACACGATGCGCGGATCGCTTGGCGCGATGGCTGGTGCAGCGCTTACAAAGCTGGTCGTCGTGGTGAGACTATCTAGGGTCGACCAACTCTTAGGGGGCTGGGGAGTAACCGTAGGCGCGAGAGTAGGCGTTGCTGCAGCACCACCTGTCGAAGGAGCCGATCGGTGCGAGAATATCACAAAGGTGGTAGCCAGCAGCCCGACAACGAGCACCGCTGCCGCAACCGCCATCAGCGTATGAAGATGTGCCAGCAGACCCTGGCGGCCTGCTGGCCCGTTGGTCCCATGTACCCGCACATCAGGCGTGGTATTCACTGTATACATCGTGCTACTAGTACGCGCTTTCATAGAGCTTTCTCCTGGTGAAATATCGCCGACGAGTGCAGCCTGTGCTCCGCGTTCAGATAAATCATGCGTAATCGCTGTGCTATCGGAGACAACGGGCTGTGTCGGAAGGGCATGGGCATAGGCAGTGAGGCGATCCGCCGCTGGCAAGCTTTTCCGCCAGGCGGAGCCCATGGCGAGTAGGTGCTGGTGGATCGATTCCAATTCCACTGGCATGGTTTCCTGTTCGGACCCTTCAGCGGCCTGCAGGCCAGCATCATCTGGTGGATTCAACATGCTGGCTTCCCTCCCTCTTCTGTTTTCACGGATCGTAGATCCCCCGACATTCGTAAGGAGGTGCGAAGGATGGACAGCGCGCGTCGCAAGCGGGTGCGTACCGTCGCCGGCGGCACCTGCAGTACGAAGCCGATTTCAGTCGCGTCCAAATCTCCAAAGTAGCGTAAAGCCACGATGAGCCGCAGCTGCTCCGGGAGACCCTTGAGCGCCTGCTGCAGATCCAGCGTCTCGGTGTACTCAGCAGCATTCAGATCACCCACCAGGAGTGGCGCCGACAAGAGTTCAGCCTCCGCGAGGGATACCGTGCGGCGGCGACGGGTGCCAAAGCGTCCGCGCTGCCATTGGCGACAGATGTTGACCGTGATCTGGAGCAGCCAGGGGCGTACCGCACCAGTATCACGCAGGTTTGCCCGCTGCTGCCAGGCCCGAAGAATCGCCTCCTGTGCCGCGTCTTCGGCATCGCTCGGGCCGATGAGGGCCGCCGCCACGCGGAGCAAGAGTGGCGCCAGTGGCGGCACCAGCTCTGCGAACTGGTCGCCGCCAGGCGGAATCTGGTGCTCGCCAGTGACCTGCCGCCTCCAGTCCATCATAGTTGTTCCTTTCCTCAGTCAGAACAGTCACAGGGCCCTGGGAACTATTCCACCTGTGTGATGCAGTGACCAATACCAAGTGTTTTATCTGTGGGCAGGTACTTTAAAATTCAGCTCGTGTGCCAGTAGCGGTTAGGGAGCATGTCACAAACCTCGACCCGAACCTCGTCGGTTCCGGAATGCGTAATTCGAACGTGGTGGTCCTGTCACCATTTCCGCAGGGTAGCCCACTCATTCCCCATTCACATCGGCATGATTTCCACCTTCAAGGTGATTTCATGTGATGATGTCCTCATTCGTGGCGTTCGTTTGTCATACTACCCAGCCAACGAGGGAGCTAAAATGGACGCCGGCGAACCCAATCGGTACGTTTGGTTGGCAAGGTGAAAGGTAGGTAGTGCGTGGGGATTGGGAACGCGCGGAGCGGAGCCAACATTGCCAGTGGTAGCAGGCTACGCGAGCAATTCGGCACGCCG
>JBKQTH010000075.1:0-17460 GCA_052143275.1 Ktedonobacterales bacterium
TCAACAGACCGGTACAGGCGCAGAGCGTGAGGACCAGCACCAGCCCGACCACTCCGGAAACCATCGCGCGGTATTGAGGATTGGTCTCCCATCGATCCTGAAAACGCCGCACGAGCTGGTCCAGCCATGAGCGATGATTCACCCTTGCCTGCCTATCCACTTACTGGAAGACCGAGCTTGCTTCTGCACGGTCTGTCCCAACCGAAAGCCTCTCCATTGTAACAGTGCGTCGCTGCGTAGCGGCAAATGTGCTGGGTTAGCTGGTACTTCCTGGTGACTATCACATCAAACAGCGCTATTCGCGCTCGTTAGCCAGGAGTGTAGAGAGCGCTTCCCAAGCTGTGCCATGAGAGATGTCGGCCATATCTCTCGTAGATGACCTTATGACGCGAACCCGTTGGCCTAGCGGCGCCCAGTAGGCAGGATTGGTAGGTCCAAATAAGGCCAACGTGGGTGCGCCAGATAGGGCAGCAAGGTGTGTCACCCCTGAATCATTCCCGACGAACGCTGTGCAGCGCTGTAACAGTCCGCTCAACTGGCTAAGCGAGAGATCCCGTGCAACCCTCAGGTTGGAGCGGATGACGGCATCACCGCAGGCGTCCATGACCGCCCGGGTGATGTCGGTATCCTGTGGTCCGGTTATCAAGAGAGGTACGGATCCATGTGCTACGCAGGTTTCTACTAGCCGGGCAAACGATTGCGGCGGCCATCGCTTTACACTCGCGCCACTTCCGGCATGGAAGGCCACAACTGGACGGCCCAGAGTAGAGAGCGCCTGCCACGTTCTGTCGATCTCGGTTACACGGCTTGAGGCGGCCAGGAGATGCGCCGTGCTTGTGGCCAGTTCAGCGTAGGTTAACCGCCGCTTCATGCCCAGGGGACCAATGCCCCGGGCCAGCGTCACCGCCATATGCTCGACGATCAAGGAGGCGGGATGGCTGGGCGCTATTGTGATATTCTGGGCTCCCATCCCCCGCAGGTTGCGCTCTACGACACCGTCCACGTCACTGAGCCAGGCAATCACCGCGCTGCCTCTGATCACCGGGTAGAGCTCGCCCGTAGTATCTTCTTGGCCAGGCGCTGAGGGCGATTGGTCCAGGAAAAGCTTGGACCAGCTCACGTCGCCATAGACCCCTATATGGTCTACTAGTCCAGCGGCCATCGCCAACCGGCCGACATCTTCTCTGCCAACCAGGGTAATATCGGCATCCGGCCACTCTTGCCGGGCTAGTGCTAGCGTAGGCAGCGCGAGCAACGTATCACCTAAAGCTCCCGGTCGAATAAACACCAGTGCAGAATACTGAGAATTTTTGTGTGGGTACATGTAGCTCCAGCGAGCTTCCGCTAAATCGTGCCTATGCTTGCTCATCCGCTCCTGATCCCGGCGAGGTCTGCCGCAGGTGAGCGAAGTTCGGCCCCGGCTGGATTTCTATCGAGCCAAACAGATCTTCTTGCGTCACAATTATACGAGCCTGGTGCCACAGCTCCAACACCGCCAGGAACATTACCACTACGATGAACCGTGTGCTGGCTCTTTGCAGTACTGCTTCGAGCGTGGTATGCCTGTCTTGGTTGAGTATGCGCTCCACCTCGGCAATCTTCTCAGCAATGGTAACCGGCGGCAGTGGTAACTCTTCGGGTTGAGAAAGGCGCTTCTCGGTGAGTACGCGCTGAAAAACCGCGGCTAGGGCTGCAATATTTACTCCCACAATCTGTGGAGCTCTCCAGTCAATCAGCGCTTCAGCGTCCACCAGCCGGCTGGATCGAGCGAAAGTCTGCAGGCCGGCCAATTCTCGCTTCCGGAGGGCCTCTGCAATTTCGCGCGCCATCTTGTACTCGAGCAGATGCTTGCGTAGTTGTTCGGCATCTTCCAACGGGTCGGATTCATCGCTCCTGGCTTCCCAGTGGGGTGGCGCCGGCAAAAGGCTACGAGACTTGATGAGCAAGAGACGCGCGGCCATGGCCACGAACTCGGCAAGTTGGGGCAGGAACGATGGTTCGTCCCAGGTGCGCAGATAGTGAATGAATTGATCGGTTACGGTGACCAGAGAGATGGTAGTGATCTCCAGCTGGTTGCGCTCGATGAGGTGCAGTAGCAGCGCCAGCGGCCCCTCAAAACCGGGAAGGTGTACCTGATAAGGTGGGGGTACACTACTCGGCTCGGCTGCCGGTGTAACCTGAGCAGAATCTTCGCTTATCCCCTTGCCCTGCATGCTGATTGCCATATGCCCCGCACCTCCCTGTCCCCAGAAGCCAATAGACCAGACCAAAGACTCGCGCCCCACCTGATAACTGTAGCGTCTTCAGCTGCCATTCTACGTCCGGCAGCTGAAGACGGACACGCCGGGGGGACCGATAGGCTAGGGAGGACCGGGTTCCGGCTGAATGAAGCCAGAGGCGAGCCGAGCCTTAGAGTGCATCGTCCACCGCATGAAGTTCGGCTGCGGGTCCATGCGGCTGGTGATGGGTCTGGATCAGCAGCACTGCTCGCTCGGAGAGACCTGCTCTCGCAGCCAGGTCTGCGCCCACAGCTGCATGGTGCCAGGCGTAATAAAAGGGACGCCGCCACCATGCACGGTCATTACGCGCCAGCCAAGGGAGCAGACCGGGTGTAAGGGCTCGAGCTAGCACCACCAGTGGGCGCACCCAGAGTGGCACTCGACCGCTACCCTTGCCGCTGTCGTGCAGCAGTGCCGCTGCCAGCATCTCGGGATCGGTACATCCGCGGTTCTGCAGCGCGCGGTACACTAGCAAGCTATGATGCTGATCGCTTGCCGACATGGAGGCGAAGAGTCTCTGACCGCCGGGCGGCAGGGCTGTTTCTACAACGGCATGGTCTTCGTCGCTCAGCTGGTGTGTCGTAACCGCATGCCGGAATTGCCAGACGCGATAACGCGAGGCCGCCAGGGGACCGGTGGACGGAGCGTCGCCGGTAAAAGAAGTTTTGCCTGCTGAAGTCGACTCAGTCGACCGGGAGGTTTCGAGTGCCTGGGGTTCCACGTCTTGAGAGCTCCGGTGTATGAGTTGCCAGTTCTATCAAGCAACTAGAGAAAGAGGTAAAAAAGTCCAACGTTCGGAGAGATGGAAGACAGGATATGCAGCGACAAGCTGATCAGCAGATTTCCAGGAGAAAAGGAGATTCCCACAAAAGCAAGGACATAGGGCACCACAAAGAAGATGACCAGAAGGATCAGCTCCATGTATGGCTCAAGCCTGCGGAGGCCGATAGCTTGTGGCCCCGGTAGTAGAGCATACAGAACTCGATAGCCATCCAGCGGGTGGAGAGGTATGACATTAATGAGCGCTAGCACGACGTTGGTCAGCGCAAAGGTGAAGGCAAACTGCTCTATCCATAGCACAACTCCTGGTTGGGCAATGCTCAGGCACTGCTGCACCGCCTTCCCCTGTATCTGCCCCGCAAGCGCGCCAAAAATACAATGGGATCCCAAAGTCGAAAGTGCCGCATAGCCTGGGACCACCGTTAGCAGGAAAGCGATAATCAGGCCGAGCAGCAGGTTCACCAGGGGACCAGCCAGTGCTACAAGAATCAATCCGCTATTGGGGCCGACGCGCATTCGCCGGGCATCGACATCCACTGACCGACCCCACCCCAAGCCGGCAGGCACCACCGCGAAGGAAAATACGATGGCCACGATGGTTCCAATAGCAGCCATCTGGCGTGCTGGAGCTAGACTGAGGCGCCCGGCGCCACTGGGTGATGTGTCTCCCAGAAGGCTGGCCATACTGGCGTGTGCCGCTTCATGCACCGTAATTGCCAGCACAAAGGCCACAAATGTTTCGACGACCAGAAAAATGTTGATCACAATACGCCCCTTGCTAGGTGTATTGGCGGCTCCTCATTGCAGGCTATCATATATGAGCGGCGCCCGATGGTCCACTAGGACTGGTACGGATGACCCGTACCGGCGGTTACGGACTATGGGGCGCGCTCTACGCAAGCCTAGCTGGCTACGTGAAAAAGATGGTATGGAGAGCTTTACTTCGCCACCGCCTTGGCCTTCTTTGGCTTGCGCTTTTCTTTGTTTTTAGGACTCTTGTCACCCATTGCAACACCTCCGGTTTTACTGTTTTGAAGGTCTTGAGGCCCGGCGGACAATCCGCACCGGCATGCCCTCCGTAGGGGCATTATATCTGGCTCACAATGGATGCGTCCAGAAAGATTTCTGTCCCTTCACGCGCAGCCGTGGTCGCGGGAAATACCTGGCGAGCAGCTTGCTCAAGTAGATGAATATCAGCATCGGTATAGCCGGGGTCGTGGTGAAAAAGTATGAGGCGTTCCACAGCGGCTTTGCGCGCCACGCGGGCCGCCATAACCGGAGTGCTGTGCCCATATCCACGTGTCGGCGCCATATCCACGCCGGTGTAGTCTTCTTCACTGTACTGAGCATCATGCACCAGCACATCCGCTCCCTGAATAAAGTGCAGATAGCGCTGCCTAGCCTGGTTTCCCCAGTCATCTTCGAGCGCACCGATCTCCACGTCGGTAGCAAAGACGAGTGACCGGCTATCCGCAGTCACCCGGTAAATCAATGTGCCCTCGCGTGGGTGAAACTTTGAATACAGCACGTCTACCAGTAGTGAGCCTTCCGGTGGGGGGGTGGCTGCCTGTTCCCAGAGAGTAGGTCGGGCGGCGTCAGGCATCCAGATCAACCTCATGCCATCGCCGATGCTTGTCAAGCTGCGTTGTGAAGGCAGGTCGCGAAAGTCGACGGGAAAGTATGGTGAACGCATGTAGGCGGCAATGATATCCTCGAAGCGCATGCCGGAAAGATCTGGCCCAAACATATGTAGCTGGCAGTCACTCTGGTAGATCGGAGCGAAAAACGGCATGCCGCAGAGGTGATCATGGTGTGCGTGGGTAAAGAGCAAGCTTACTGTCGGGCGGTTGCCGGCTGATGGCCAGCGGCGCATCTCCCGGGCCAAGCTATCTCCCAATGCAATAATGCCGGAACCAGCATCGATGATGAGAATATGGCGCCCATAACGAATCTCCAGGCAGGTAGTATTGCCGCCGAAGCGGGTGCCGCTCCGTTGAGCTGCCGGGTGCGTGCCGCGTACTCCCCAAAAGCATACTCGAAATCCTGAATGCTCCACTTGTCTGGCCACACGCCCAACCTTCCACCACAGTCCCAGTTGCCCCCATCCTCTTCAGCATGTAGAGCAGTATAGCATCGTGAACTGCACAGTGCTGTGAAATAGACCACTTTACGGCAAACTGAGACGGCGCCGTTTAGCGCGCGGTCCTACTCCAGATTAGCCCAACCTTCCCCGTGGACAATGTTTTTAGTAGGTAAATGTGCGGCAGGGTTTTCCTGTGTTGGTGTAGTTTGGTCACTGTAAATGTATCTCCGGTGGCGGCGGGCGTCAAGCAGACGGGCAAATTCCTCCTGGGTAAACCAGGGCAAGGCAGCCAGGGGCGTAAGCGTCAGCTCCACGGCAATATCAGGGGCGCCGCGCTCATCTTTGCCGATGGTGAATACGGCCCCAACAGCACGCAGTATCTGCGCCATAATGGGGATATCCTCCGCTTCATCGGGGTCCAGTGCCCAAAGCAAATCGTCATACACATGCAGTTGAGTCAGAAAGTCGGTCAACAGGGCGTGCCGTTCAGCCACGCGGGTGGCTTGTTGCTGGGCAGCGGCGATCTGCTGGTTGGCCTTGGCAATGTCCGGCTCAAGCTGGCGCAGGCGCCGCACCAATACGTCACGGGCAAAGCCATCCGGTTCACGGCCTATGGCAATCGCCAGGTTGTCCACCTCCGCCTGGAATCCATCACGGGCGGCTATGCGGGCAGCTAAAAAGTCGTTGGCGCCAGGCTGGCTGGCCAGGGCGTCGGCCAGGTAGCGTTGGGCTGGCTGGTTGGCCAGGTCATCAACGTAAGCCTCATGGTCTTGCTGTCCCGTTTGGGGATCGTAGCCCCCAAAGTTTTCTAAGGCATAGCACAGCTCGTACCAGGCACCAGGGTCAACCAATTGGACATTGAAGGTGATGCCGGGGCAGGCACTCGGCAGGTGTTCATGCAGGTGGCAGGTGTAGTACCGGTAAATCCGGCCCCTGATGGTACATCCCCGCACGCGCAGGGTGGCACCGCACAGCTTGCACTTGGCACCACTACCGCCCAGCAAGGTGCTGCCCGTATAGGTGGCGTGGGCTATGTGGCGCGCTTTGTTGGCGACTTTGCGCAAGGCGATCAGGTTCACGGTCTGCTCGGTCACAATGGGGTCAGGCGTGCCATGCGCGGGCTTCACATACACCGGCAGGGCACCAATCGTCGTCTGGTGCTTCTTTTCCTCATCGTCAGGGTCTAGCTCTATCACCGTCCGAAAGTTAATCAGGTGGCCTTCGTTCAGCGGGTCGTCAATAATCCGTCGAACGGTAGCCTCCCACCACACACCACGTGGCCCAGTGCGGTGCAGGAGCCGGCTCGCGGTTGGCACGTCTGCATCGTTGAGGTGGGTGGCTATCTGCTGGTAGGTCCATCCCTCGGTGGCATACAACCGGATAATCTCTTTCCGGGCGTCATAAGGTGTTGGAGCAAATAGGGACAGGAACCCACGTTCCTGGTAGCTGCGCTGGTCTGGCTCCAATTTCCAGTCGGTGACGGCGCCATCGTCATTCCAGACGGCTGGAACATATCTGTGGCCATACGGCGCATGGTTGCCGCGCATAAACCGACCAGCTAGGGCGTGGCTGCGCTTGGCCCGCCGCACGTTGCGCACGCGGGCCAGATTATCTTGTTGTGCCTGGTAGGCAGCGTCTAGGAAGTCTTTCGCGCCTTTGTCCGTGTTCACAATCAAATCCATGGATACCACATGCAACGTGATCTTGGCCGCAATAAACTGCTTCAGAAATGTGAAGGCGTCTATAATGCCAGATCGGGTGAGCCGATCAGCCCGGTCAATAATGAGGTTGCGCACCTGGCGCGTTTTCATTTCAGCCAGCAGTTGGTTCAACTCGGGGCGTTGCATCACCGTGCTAGTGTACGCCTCAGCCCGCACGCATTCCTCCACTACCTTCATGCCCAAATCAGCCGCATACACGCGGCACGCCCGCTCCTGATCGGCCTGACTCACCTTGCCTTTCTTCGCCTGAGCCGACGTCGAGACGCGCGGATATATGCCTGCGAACTGACCGGTAAATTCACTCATTTTGTTTCCTCGTGTGTCCGAGCGGCAAGCCAGGCATCCAGTTCAGACTCTAGGACACGCCAGCCAGCGCGACCTGGATACCGGATGCCGGACATTTTACCCTCGTTCAACCACGTGAGCACCGTATCGCGGTGTACACCAAGTCTCTTCGCCACCTCTGAAGTCTTCATCAATCTGTCATCCGCGTTGTTCATCATTATGCCTTTCAATTCAACCTTGTTCTTCACTATCGTGTATGCCTTGCACAACGTGTAGAATTAGTACAAACGAATCTTATACCTAAAAGCAAGTATAATCAAGTAATACTCACTATTCCGGCAACTTCGTGATATAATTAAGGCGGATGCAGGAGGCAGAAACCCGCCAGAGTGAAGGCCCGCAGATTGGTGGCTCGGGGGTCCGAGATGGTCACCTGAATGACTTGCGAAGATGCGACAACTAGAAGAATAAGATTCATCCCTCCGACCGGCGCCTTCACCATTTCGTGGGCGTCCTGCACCGATTACAGCCCTATCTCTTGAGCTGGACCAAAGACGCCCGCTTACCCCGGACCAACAATGATCTGGAACGCTTTATTCGGGCGATCAAAACGCGCTATCGCCGCATCAGCGGACGCAAGAACTGGAGTGCCTATCTGCTGCGCTATGGCGGCGCACGGCCTACTACGAGGACTATGTCCAGCATCCAGACGTTGGACACGCGGTCGAGCACCGCATCCGCCCCCTCGCCTCCGACTGTTGGACTCATGCCCGCAGTCAGCAGCGCTCGCTTGAGCACCGGGTGCAAACCCGATTCCGCTTCCTGCACCAGCGGACGCGCGCCTTGCGACTTCTGGAACAGCGCTGGTCTCAAACGACCGACGGTACGTGACTATTGCCCTGACTGTTAAAAAAACGTCCGCCCGCTCCTAAGAGCTGTGGCGACGCTTTCCACACGCTACGGTGGAACTATGGTCTATGGAAGAGCATTGTATTGGACTCAAACCGGTGCAGAGGCGGGTAGGGGTGCCGATTGGCCAGCGGCCGGTGGCAAGGGTCCAACATCGCTTTGCCTGGCGCTACCTCGTCGGCTTTGTCCATCCCGCCTCGGGTCGCACCCTCTTTCATCTGGCGACCAGCGTCTCTATCCCGCTCTTTGAGGCGGAACTCGCAGCCTTTGCCCGCGCAGCAGGAGCCAGTCCAGCCAAGCAGGTTGTCCTGGTGCTATACCCTCGCAGGTTGGCATACCAGCCTGCGTCTGCGGGTGCCGGAGCATATGCATCTGCTGTTTCTGCCGCCGTACTCGCCTGAACTCCAACCGGCCGAGGATCTGTGGCTGCTGACGAATACCGTGCTCATCAACCAGCATGTCGCCACTATCGACGAGCTGGAGGAAGTACAACTGGCATGCTGTGCGGAGTTGCAACACCAGCCGGCGATGATCGGCTCAACCACCTGTTTTCACTGGTGGCCCCGGCAGATCCACAAGCGACGAGGGCCTAGGCAGACATAGTGTCGGTCACGAGGAGCAGCCGCTGCAGAGCTCGCTCCACCTCACGAGCGCAGTGCGCCGGGACGCCTTAGCCGTCTCCAACTGGCATCGTCCGAACAAGACGGAAGCCGGTAAACTCATCATAGGTATTGGGAAGGTTGTGGAAGAAGCGGCAGGCGGTGCGCACATCAGGGGGTTTGTTACCGTGACTCCCACCCCGCGTTACCCGCTCTCCTTCTGTGAGTTGCTCCTCTCGCCCATCGGAAGGCACATAGGGATAGGGCTGGTAGAGGCTGCTGGTCCATTTATGGACATTGTCAGCTAGATCCTGGGCACCACAGGGACTGGCTCCAGCAGGAAACTCTCCGATGGGTGAAGTCCCATACCACAGGGACCAATCGAAACAATTGCAGCGCTCATCCTCCATCTGCTGGCCCCAGGGATAGATCCGGCTCACGCCCGCCTGCACATCCCAGCGGGCGGCTTTCTCCCATTCTGCCTCTGTGGGCAAGCGCCAAGGCTGGCCCGTCAATTCTGCGAGCCAGGCAGCGTACTGCGTCGCCTCCTGCCAACTGACGGCGACCACGGGGTACACCAGCCGCCACGGCTTGCTTTGATCCTCCCAGGAGATATCCCAGACCATGCCAGTGGTGCGCGGGGTAGGATGCCCCGCGTTCACATAACAGGCATACTCGGCCACCGTGACCGGATAGGTGGCGATTTGGAAGCAAGCCTCCTCCACCCAATGCTGCGGCAGTTCGTCGGCATCCGCCTCAGGATCACGCTCAGGATCGCTGCCCATGAGAAAGGGGCCCGTGGGCACATCACACACGGGCGGAAGTATGTAGTCCACTGGTTCGCCGTTCGGCAGTGCGGCATGGGAGGTCGTGAAGCTCAGCGCCGCAAGCTGCTCTAGGCTGTGGGAAGATGAATGCATGCCCTCGTCATCCTCTTGCTTCTGCGCCAGCGCTCATCCCAACAACGACACCGAGTGCGCACGATCTGCTCACGAGCGTACCGTAGGCTCGATGCACGAGATGGCGCTTGTCGACTCATGCTCCCCAACTCATTCTCCCCAGTTCGGCGGACTGCAGTAGTTCCATCAGTGGCTCGCAGGGACCGCTCTAGGTGAGACAACGCCATACTACCATAATCCACCACTAAACCGTATCAGAGACCGTTTGGAAACTCGTGCATACGAGCCAACCTTCGAACCATCAGGCGGATCATGGTGAGGTAAATCCAGGTCTCGCTGGTGGCACAGAGCCGCTCATAGTCTCGGCAGAGCCGCCGGTTGAATAGCAACCAGGCGAATGTTCGTTCAACCACCCAGCGGCAAGCGAGCACGTGGAAACCTGGGGTCGGCAGATATTGGGACCAATCAATCTGGTCTGGTGGGATGTCGTTGGGGACCGGAGTAGCGTTTGAATCGATGAATCGCGCGCAGGACCTCAACGGTCCAGCCCACCACGGTCTGGACCCAATCGCTGCCTTTGCCCCGGCCGTTGTAGCCGGAGTCCAGCCACAGATGGCGCATGCGTGGCAGTTGAGCTCGCGTCTTGTCGTCCAGAACGAGCTTGATTCCCATCCCGATCCATGACGTTGGCCGGATGGACGTTGACCGCCAGGAGTAACCCTTCGGTATCGACCAGAATATGCCGTTTGCGTCCGACCAGTTTCTTGGCTCCGTCATAGCCCCGTGCTCCTCCCACACTGGTCGTCTTCACCGATTGGCTGTCCACACTCCCGGCACTCGGCTGCGGATCCCGACCCAAGGCAACTCGTAACTCCTCTCGCAAGATCGTGTGGATGCGTTCGAGTGTTCCATCGCGTCGCCATTTTCTGGAGGATAGTAATAGACACTTTGCCAAGCAGGCCAGTCGCTGGGAAGCAAGCGCTAGGCACAGCCGGTGCGCAGCACGTAGAGCAATGCATTCACGATTGTGCGTAAATGATGGTGTCGGGGGTGTCCAGTGTGTGCCACTGGTAACAGCGGTTCGAGCCGGGCCCACTGCCGCATCGGTCAGGTTGGTGGGATAGGTGTGTGTCTTCATTCTTGCAGCCTATCTCACCCTGCCGCTCCCCTTCTTTCCTCAGGTCCCAAACGGTCTCTCATTCCCGTTGTATACCAAGAGAAAGGTGATGTACTGTGACACCTCCTGAGCACCTGCAGTTTCTCCGTCCTGAGAACTTGGCCACCACTCCCGGTTACTCGCACGTCGTCACGGTCACTGGCGGACAAACGATCTATGTGGCTGGTCAGGTTGCGCTCGATGCGGCCGGAAACCTCGTCGGGCCCGGCGATTTTCGGCTCCAGGCGCAACAGATCTTTGAGAACATCAAAACTGCTCTGGACGCCGTCGGCGCCGATTTTCGTCATGTGGTGAAGTTGAATATGTACGTTGTCGATCGCACCCAACTGCCGATGCTGCGCGAGATACGTGACCTCTACATCAACACCCAGGCACCTCCGGCGAGCACCCTCGTGGAAGTACGCAGCCTGGCACAGGACGGATTCTTGCTCGAAGTCGAAGCGATTGCGAGCCTGCCAGTGATCCATAGGGGATCGTGACGCAGCAGACTCTGCTACAATCGAGAGCCGAGACGATGAACGGCTCTGCACTCCCAGCGAGACCTGGATCCATCCAGCCACGAGCTGGCTGATGCTTCACAGGTCGGTTTGTACATCGTAGTTCCCAAACGGTCTCTAGGTTTCTTTGACCGGGTGGAGATCGACCAACTTGGTGCGCGCCTGCTGGGAGGTGAACTGCCAATGAATCGTGCACCGAGCGGCATTACGCTTTGCCTCCAGCGTCTTGACCCGCCGGTGCAGCGTCGTCAGGTCCCCAACAGGTCGTGAGAGGCAGCCGCGCTCAAAGACACTGATCCAGGGTCTCCGCCATGCTCTCGCCGACTGCCATGCTTGGGGGTGTAATGGACCTCGAAGCGGCTGGCGATCCGGCGGGCTTCGGCGGGCGAGTACACCTCATACGAGCTCGCCAGGGTATGGGTGTTGAGGTTGTCTTGCACCAGGCGGATATACTCGGCCTCTCGGTAGATCTCATCGGCCAGATACTGCAACTGCTGGGCGTAGTCCACCTTGGTGCGCTGCTGGGTCGGGGTGACGTGCCGCCAGCCCGCCAAGGGTTCGACCACGACAAAGAGATTGGCCGTCCCCCGACGCACAAACTCGTAGTCCCGGCGTTCAGGACGGCCGGGAGCCAGCGGCTGCATCGGCCGGGTCTGCTCGTGCGGCACCACCGGCTTCTCATCCAGACACACCGTCGGGTAGTGCGGGTCGTACTCTTCCTCATACAAGTCCAGCACATCTTCCATGGCGGCGACAAACTCCGCCCCTATGCTGGGGATACACCAGTGCTCATGCTGCCAGGGCTTGAGCTCGTTCTTTTCAACAGGTCGCGGATGGTCTGGATGGCGACGTGCTCGACATACCCTAGTTCGACCGCTTTGCCGAGCAACAGCCGCAGGGACCAGTGGTCGTGGCCCTCGGGCACAGGACTGCAGGTAATGGCGATCAGGTGGGCTTGCTGCGCGCCGGTGAGGGCGGCACGGCGCCAGAGCTGCTTCCGGTCCTGCAGCACCGCGTCCAGACCGCCCTGCAGATACCGCGTGCGCAGGTTGGTCACCGTATTGGGGCAGACGCCGTACGCTTTGGCGAGCTGGGCAGTACTCCAGCCGGCGTCCAGCTTGAGCAGGATCCGGGCGCGCTTGAGGGTGCGGACGTTGGCTTTGCCCGATGCAGAAACACCGACAGACGCTCATGGTCGATCGGCGAGAGATGGACCGTGCGAAGGGTGGGCATGCGGCACCTCCTGAACCAGCAGGTTTTTGCCCAGCATACTCCTCTCCACAATATCTAAGTCAACTGCTAGCTAACTCTATCCACAAATGCACACGCTGTTTGACGGCTTCGATGTAAGGGACCACCTGTTGCCTGCGCCAGTCTCTCCGTTCTGCGTCGTGCGCCAGAATCCTTTGGCCCTCAAGCGCTTGCTTAGCCGTTTACTTATCCAAACGCCCGCCAGACCGCTGGCCGGAAGGCTCAGCGCCAGCACAACAGTTACTCAGACAGGCATTGCCTTACCTCGTTATCCAGTCCTGAAAGGGAACCTCGGTAGGTACTCAAGCACAAGTGTCGCACACGCAGGTCGCCTGTGTCTGAATACTCAAGCGACTACCCGTACAACCAGGTGGTCTTCTGTTATGTCACTAGGAAACATTGGCCGTGGACAAAGCCGGGATAAAGTCGTGGATAACAGGGATAAAGTCGTGGATATTGTCGTGAACCGGCCGCCTCCGGTGGATAAGTGGAACAAACCGATCATAATCAAGCGAGTTAGTTGACAAAATGAGCGTAAAGTTTGTCGGTTATCCCTCGCTTACCGATGATTATCCACATATCCACTACCTGGGGATAAAGTGGCCATTTGCCAAATGGCCTTTGTTCAGGTACTCTCATGGGTACGCCCAACTGAAGATCGGCCATCGCTTGACGGTGTCATAGCAATGGTCTGCTATCGTAGAATGTACTATAGAATGTACGTTCTATCAGGTAGGCCGTGGCCAAGCTGCGCCAGGGTGGAAAAAACAGAAGACCAGATGAGATTACATTCGACAATGCAAGAATGTGAAGGGTTGATCCTATGGCAGTGGAAAAGCTCCTTCCACAGAATGTCGAGGCGGAGGCCGGGGTATTGGGCAGCCTGCTCATCGACCCTGACGCCATTTTCCAGGTCAGCGAGTTCTTGCGGCCAGACGATTTCTATAGAGACTCCCACCGCAGCATCTATGAAGCGGTGCTGGGCCTCTACGAAGCTGGAGGACCAGCCGACCTCATTACCCTGACTGACGAACTGGCACGCCGCGGTAAGCTGGAGGAGATCGGCGGAGCCGGCTATGTCTCTTCTCTCGCCAACCAGGTTCCTACCAGCGCCAATGTCGAATACTACGCGCACATAGTCGAGCGAGCCGCGGTACTGCGCCGGCTGATCCATGCGGCCGGGCAGATCGCCGGCATCGCCTATAATGAGCCTGAAGCTTCAACCGCTCTGGATGAGGCTGAACGGCTGGTTTTTAATGTGAGCCAACGCTATGTGCATCAAGAGTTCGAGCACATTAGTGAAACGCTCCGCGAATATATCGATAAGCTGGACCAACTTCACGAGCGACGTGGCTCACTGGTCGGCGTCCCCACTGGCTTCAATGATCTCGATAAGCTCACCGGAGGACTGCAAAAATCTGACCTGATCATTCTGGCGGCTCGCCCGTCATTGGGCAAAACGGCGATGGCACTTTCCCTCGCTCACAATACGTCGCTGAAACACAAGAAGAGCGTAGCCCTCTTTAGTTTGGAGATGAGCAAGGAACAATTGGTCGCCCGTATACTATCGATGGATGCCATGGTGGACCAGCAAAGTCTGCGCACCGGCTACATCGATGATGACGAGTGGGAGCGCATCAGCGAGTCGGTGGGCCGGCTCTCTCAGGCCAATATTTATATTGACGATACACCGGGCATAACTCTGGCAGAAATGCGCAGCAAGGCCCGCCGCCTCATGATGGAGCAGGGCTTTGACCTCTTGATCGTGGACTACTTACAGCTCATGCAGGGTAGCGGCGGCGGCATAGGGCATGAGAACCGCGTGCAGCAGATCTCGGAGATCAGCCGGGGCCTCAAGATTCTGGCACGTGAGCTGAACGTACCCGTGCTGGCGCTTTCGCAGCTCTCGCGAGCCGTCGAGAGCCGTACCGATAAGAGGCCACAGCTCTCGGATCTGCGAGAATCCGGCTGCCTGGCCGGAGAAACCCTGATCTACCTGCCCGACGAGGGCGTCTACCGCCGCATCGATCAGTTGGTCGGCCAGAGCGGATTCAATGTCCTGGCACTCAACACACAAACGTGGAAGCTGGAATCGCGCCTAGCGCTTCGTGCCTTCGCCACCGGCCACAAGCCCGTCTTCCGCATGACCACACGTCTGGGACGCAACGTCCGCGCAACCGCTAACCACCGGTTCTTGACGATCGCGGGCTGGCGCCGGCTGGACGAACTGGCGCCCGAGAGCCGTATTGCCCTTCCTCGCGTTTTGCCAGGTCCCGAGACGCCCACGGTGCGCCACGAGGAGCTGGCGCTGCTCGGTCATCTGATCGGCGACGGCTGTACCCTACCGCGCCACGTCATCCAGTACACCACTAACGACCGCGACTTGGCCGAGACGGTTGCCCAGCTTGCCACACTGGTGTTCGGCGACACCGTTCGGCCGCGAATCGAGACGCAGCGCGACTGGTATCAGGTCTATCTCTCCGCTACCGCACACCTCACCCACCGCGTGCGCACGCCGGTCGCCGGCTGGCTCGAGGAGTTGGGTGTATTTGGTCTGCGCTCGTACGAGAAGCATGTGCCCGAGCAAGTCTTCCAGCAGCCAGCAGCAGGCATTGCCGTCTTCCTTCGTCACCTCTGGGCCACGGATGGGAGCATCCATCTGAGCCAGGGGAGGAAGCATTATGCCAACGTGTATTACGCAACCAGCAGCGAAGAGCTCGCTCGGAATGTCCAGTCGCTGCTGCTCCGGCTCGGTATCAATGCGACACTGTCCCGGCATACACAGCTAGCCAAGGGACGGGACCAGTATCATGTGCGGGTGAGTGGGCGATCCGATATCTTGCGGTTTCTCACAGCCATCGGTCCACTGGGCAAGAGCAAGACTGCTCACCAGATGCACATGCTCGAGTACATTGCCGGCCGAGTGGAAAATACCAATCGCGATATCGTCCCGCGCGAGGTCTGGCAACTGCACGCACTACCAGCTCGGCATTTGGCTGGCTTGACAGATCGGCAGATGCAGGCGGCGCTCGGTAACGCTTATTGTGGCACCGGCCTCTATCGCCAGAATCTCAGCCGTGAGCGGGCAAGCCGACTGGCGCAGGTTGTGAGCTCTGACAATCTGGGTCTTCTCGCCGAGAGCGACGTCTATTGGGACGAGGTCGTCGCGATAGAACCGGACGGCGAGGCAGATGTGTACGACCTGACTGTGGACGATCTGCACTGCTTTGTTGCATCAGAAGTGATCTCACACAATAGTATTGAGCAGGATGCGGACGTTGTCATGTTTATCTACCGCGACGAGGTCTACAACCAGGATACCGACCGCCCCAACATCGCCGATATCATTGTTGCCAAGCACCGAAATGGTCCGGTAGGTCAGATCAGTCTGTTTTTCCAGGCTGCCCAGACTCGGTATCGAGATCTAGAACTGCGCATGCCTGGTGACTATTAGATGGGAGGGGAGCCCACATATGCTAGGCTTCGCCGGGTTTCCTCCCGGCAAGAACCCTTACATTCCGTTGCCGGAGCAGTTCTTCACCGTGCTGCTTCCCGACATAAATGATATCGGCGAGCTCAAGGTCAGCTTGCATCTCTTCCGGCTGCTCTATCAGAAGTATGGCGACCCACGTTGCGTCAGCGACCGTGAGCTGCTCTCGGATCAGCTGCTTCGCCGGGCAATGAGACGCCCAGGAGATCCACGGCCGGTCGAGGAGCAGCTACGGGCAGCGCTGGAGCTTGCACTGCTACGGGGGACGCTGCTGCGAGTGCGGGTTCGGGTAGATGATGGTATTGTAAGCTGGTACTTCTTTAACACCGAGCGCAGCCGAATGGCGGTGGCCAGATTGCAGCGAGGGGAGGACTCGCCGGAACTGCTGCTCGAGCTGGAGGATCCGGCCTGGCTCCCCGGTGAGGGAGGGCCAGTGTATGCCGTCGAGCTGGAGCGGCCAAACATATTTTCGCTGTATGAGCAAAACATAGGAGTATTGCCCCCCCTTCTGGCCGAGGAGTTGCGGGAAGCTGAAGTGGCGTACCCCTACGAATGGATCGAAGAAGCATTCCGGCTGGCCGTTTTGCAGAACAAGCGTCGCTGGAGCTATATACGCGCCATCTTAGAGCGCTGGCAAACTGAAGGGAAGGGAGAGCAGGCGTATGGAGCGCATGGGTGATATTCTTGCCCGAACGGCCACCCGAAGCGTTGGAGGTCTGCGTGGGACCAGCCGAGCGCTGAAATCGAAAAATCCCGGCGTAACACCGGTGACACGCCCCGCCACACAACGAAATAGCGCGACGGCGACGCCGTCCGCTGCGCGCCAAGTAGCGGACGGCCAGCCTGCATCCGCCGGAACCCTGCCTAACGACCAGGTGCTGGAGTTGCCAACCCGCAGCCGGTTGCCGAGACGAAGGCTAGCTCCTGTCCAGGTTCGGCGGCCACTGCAAGTGGAGGAGCCGGACAGTCCCGATACGCAGACGCCGATGGGCGACGTCGTAGAGACTCCGCTTGCGCGCCGTCGCCCCCAGGGTGAACGTCTTCGCCCGGATGTCGCCGCAGATGAGGCTCCACCTAGCGTCTCTCGCCAGAAAAGCCGAGAGCGGCGCAAGAATGAGCCCAACATCTGCAGCGAGTGTGGCGGAGCTGGATATGTAAGAATGGATCTGCCGCTAGGAGACCCGTCCTTTGGCAAGCCAGTGCCCTGCCAGTGTCGTGAACGCGAGTGGGAGGAGCGTCGGCGCCTTGACCTGCGCCGTTTCTCCAGTCTCGATCCGTTCCATGACAAGACCTTCGATACCTTCAATCAGAAGATACCGGGAGTGCGTGAGGCGTATGATGCTGCGCGGCGCTATGCCGATGATCCACAGGGGTGGCTGGTCCTACGCGGAGGGTATGGCTGCGGCAAAACCCATCTTGCCGCAGCCATAGCCAATGCGCACCTGGCGGCCGGAGCCCATGTCTTCTTCTCGATCGTCCCCGATTTGCTG
>JBKQTH010000076.1:0-12867 GCA_052143275.1 Ktedonobacterales bacterium
GTGAGGACGTGCATGGGATGGGATAGTAATCGGTTGACCAGTCCGTATACTTTTTTTGGGTAACTTGTTTCTTCTTTGTCATATGAAACTTACCAAACCCAGTAAGCTGAACGCTCTTTCCGCGTGCTACCTGATCCATGATGCCATTGATTATCTCATTGAGGATGTCAGTATAAAGGCTTCGTGAACGTCGATTCTTCTTCGAAAGGTATTTGATGAACTCCGTCTTATCCATGCTAGAATAGTAAATAATATATTGCCTAATTGTAGACAGCATTATGATTAGTGTCAATGAAGTACTCTTATTGAGGTACTCGCCGAACGATTACCTCTTTTGAGCTAGAAGAGCTCTTGTGGCGTGGCGACAAGTAAGCCATAGGTAGTATGGATTTCATCTTTGATCGACAGCAAATGCTTTCTGTCATATGTCACGAGGTACTCAGCATGTGCTTTCAAAGCCCCAGCAATAATGGGGATATCGTCAGGGTCTTTTAACGCAGTAAAGGATGCTACAAGGTAAAAATGCTCTGGATCGGGATTGGCAAGATGAGTAAACAGTGGGTACAAGGATTCAAAGAAGGGAATGAGGGCAGGCCGCTTCAGGGTAAAATTGCGGCGTGCTTCTTCTATGACATAGTTTGATAGGAAAACTTGGCACTGACCCCCAATGCCTGCCATCAGTAAATCTCGTGCATACCCACGCGGCGAGGAGATCGCCGCATACAGGACACTAGAGCACCGGTAGAGTAGTGGGGAAAGGGCTGGCAGCGAGGGGGAGGATGTGGTCTGCTGGAGGCCACGCCACCAAGTGGGTGGCGAGGAAGGAGCAGCTTATGCGGCCACCGCTCTGGCAGCCATCCATCGCCTTGAGTCCCGAGGAAACCGCCATTGTGCGGCGGATCCACCGGGCCAAACTGTTCATCTTCTTGCGGGAGCAGCGCCACACGCTCTTCTCGCCCGACTTCCAAGCGGAACTGGGAGCGCTTCTCTATGAGGACAAGCCCAAAGGGCACCCGCCGACGCCGCCCGCCCAGCTCGCGCTAGCGACCATACTGCAAGCCTACACGGGGGTTTCCGACGACGAAGTGATCGAGGCGACGACGATGGATCGGCGCTGGCAGCTGGTCCTGGATTGCCTGGATTGCGCAGAGCCACCCTTTAGCAAAGCGACGCTGGTGGCCTTTCGCCAGCGGCTCATCGCCCACGAGGGGGACCGGCGGCTGATTGAGCGGACGCTGGAGGTGGCCCAGGACAGCGGCGCATTCAGCCCCAAGGCGCTGCGCGTGGCGCTGGACAGCAGCCCCTTGTGGGGAGCGGGGAAAGTGGAAGACACGTATAACTTGGTGGGACACGCCCTGAGGAAGGCGCTGAGCGTGGTGGCCCGTCAGCAGGGGCGGGGGCTGGCGGACGTGGCGGCCGACGCCGGAGCGGCGGTAGTGGGGGGACCGGTGAGTCTGAAAGCAGCGCTCGACCTGGACTGGGATGACCCCGAGGCCCGAACTGCAGCACTGGGGGCGGTGCTAGGAGCGCTCGACGCGCTCGATGCCTGGCTCGCTGGTCGCCCGGCCGGTGCCGATTCCGCGGTGCAGACGTATCAGGCGGCGGCTGAGCAGGTGCGCACGCAGGACATTGAGGTGGCGCCGGACGGGATGCTCCTGCTCCGACACGGGGTCAGCCGTGACCGGCGCATCAGCCTCGAGGACGAGCAGATGCGGCATGGCCGCAAGAGCCGCAGCGTGCGGGTGGATGGCTACAAGCGGCATGTGCTGCACGATTTGCAGAGTGGGCTGGTCTGCGCGGTGGGGGTGACGGCGGCCAATGCTCCCGAGGCCAGCGTGACCGAGGCCCTCGACCGCGATCTCGAGGCCAACCGCCTCAGTCTGGCCGACCTGAGCGAGCTGCATCTGGACCGCGGCTATCTGAGCAGCCGCTGGGTCCAGGAGCGGCCCGCTACGCTGGCCATCTACTGTAAGGCCTGGCCAGTGCGCAATGGGGCGCATTTTCCCAAGACCACCTTTACCCTCGATTGGCCACGCCAGCGCATCCGCTGTCCGGCCGCCGTAGAACTGCCTTTCACGCCAGGTGGCACCGTCCACTTCCCCGCTGCCATCTGTGCCGTCTGTGCCCTGCGGGAGCGCTGTACCACCAGTGCACGAGGGCGCAGTGTCCATCTTCATCCCGATGAACGCTTCCTGGCTGAACTCCGCCAGCGCCAACACACGCCCGCAGGCCGCGCCAAGCTGCGCGAGCGCATCGCCGTCGAGCATACCTTGGCGCATGTCGGCCACTGGCAAGGGCGGCGTGCCCGCTATCGCGGGAGCCGCAAGAACCTGTTCGACCTGCGGCGCTGTGCGGTCGTCGACAATCTCCATGTCTTGCGCCGCCTCTACGCCCAGAACGAGCGGGCCGCGTGATACGGAATGTGGATTGGCAGTTGTCGTTTGTAGACAAAGCGTTGTAGGCTGGCCACCTGTCGACGATCAACTAGGCGAGGGCGACAGGGCCACTGAGTTGGCTCAGTGCCCGGTGCTCACTGCTCCAGCACTGACCGTGATCCGCCAGCTTCCGCCCGGCCACGAGGCGGCCAGTGTATAGCAACCTGCACCAGGGAGAAAGGCATAGCCCCACCAGAACTGCTCCATACCAGTCCAGCCGCCCGCCGGGATGGCTGGGTGAGCCGGGTCGAGGCCGAGGGTGGGTACAATATGCTGCGGGGCGCCCCACTCCCCAGCCACCACCAAGCCGAACCACAGTGGATAGCCTGTACGCACGTCCCACCCGGATAGGGTCACTGGTCCAGTGACGCCCGAATGCACGAGCAGAATGATGGGAGCAGGCCAACCATACAGTGAGTAGGGGGCTGTCCACCCGTAGGCGTTGGCACTCGCGGCTGGTCCCAGCGTCAGGGTCGCAGAGGGGCCAATGAAACCGTCCACCAAGACTGGAGCACGGCCAATAGCCTCCGCCCAACCCAAGGGACCGACATCGGTGAGCGCTGGAGGTGTCCCACTGCAACTTGCGGGTGCGGGACTCAGAAGGGCCCCGCCGGAACTACCCAGCTGGGTTGCGCCCGGAGGTGGAGGAAGCGAGACAGACACGGCCTCGGTAGGGATCGCTACCTCTGTGGAGGTGGGCGCTTCGGGAGCACGAGCCAGTCCTCGCCACACTGCGCCGCCAGACAGCGAGCCTGCCAGGAGGACAGCGACCAGCAGCACCAGACCCAGGCCAAGGATCAGCCGCTGCCCGGCCCGTATCGGGAGGCCGGGAAGGCGTGTGACGCCGCGAGCACGCCTCCGCCGTGGGTGGAGGTCAGTGACTTCCAGCTCATCCTCAACCCGACTGGGATCAGGCGTATCCTTGGGCATAGGGCACGACTCCCCTGGCTGCGTGTTTAGTGATTCAAACGTTCCGTGTCCATTTTACAACCGTCGCCTCGAAGTTCGTATGATTACTCTACCGACGCTCTAGTATCGATAAATACCCTAGTTTGTCTTGTCAGACTCATCAATCCCATACATTTCTTTGGCTAGTTCCTTGCGAATAGCTTGGCCTGATTCCATCCACTCCTCTAGCGATATATCACCAGCTATTTCCTGCATACGCTCAAGAAGTCGTTGGGCAATGACTGCCTGGGGAGAAATCAAGATTCCCTCGCTGGTTTCAGTGATAGAGACAACATCACCCTCCTTGAGTCTATATTTGGTACGGATTCCAGCAGGAAGGGTTAAGCGCCCCCGCTCGTCGATACGGCCGATTCGCGTCTTTTTGTTAGTTTCTTCTTGTTTTTCTGACATGATGAACCTCCTTTTGGTGTGAATGTATCATAAAAACCCATATTCCCACATACCCATTATAACCAATCGAGCGTATTTTGTCCAGTTATACTTAATGCTAGAGTTCACATTCCGCACCTGTCGCATGGCATTTTGAGCAATTTTCGGGAAACCCACAAAGCCAGGCCATTTCTGGATTCGTCGCGCCGAGTGTCCATCTGGATGAACTTAGAACGATTGCTATTTTCGGAGTGTCATTTCGGCTCAGTGCCGTAGAATCGTCATGAGGCCCACTCTCTGGACCAAGCGTTCGTTGCCACAGGCTCTTCACCTTCGCTTGCTAAAATACGTGATACTGCCAGAGTTTGTGCTCGATTCTAATATTCCAAAAAGCGCACAATCGGGGTGAGGAATGTGGGCCAAAGCAGTGGTGTCCAATAGGTTGATGTAAATTGGGTGGGGGGAGGTCAACAAGACCGTGTGGTTCAGCTCGAGGTACTCCTCGAGTGAACCACACGGAAGAAAAGAACGGCCCCCTGTGCCTCCGGTACACTGAACAGTGACAAATACACAGCTGTTCAGCACAGGAGGACATCAGGTGGCCGATTATCAGCTTACCATTGACGAAGACATGGTGCACGGGCTCTTGGTTGGGGACAGTGGACTGGCCCGGCTGCTGGAGCAGGTTTTGAACCAGATTCTGGAGGGGCAGGTGAGTGAGCAGCTCGGCGCGGACCGCTACGAGCGGACCGAGGAGCGGCAGGGCTATCGCAATGGGTCCCGGCCGCGCCAGCTGACGACCCGGGTTGGCCCGCTCACGCTGCGGGTGCCCCAGGTGCGCGACGGCACGTTCTCCACGGACCTGTTCCTCCGCTACCAACGCAGTGAGCAAGCCTTCGTGCTCGCCCTGCTGGAGATGGTGGTCAATGGCGTGTCGACGCGGCATCCGTGACGCGGATTACCGAGGAGTTGTGCAGGACGAGTGTCTCCAAGTCGACCGTCTCGGCGCTCTGCAGCCGCCTGGATCCCCTGGTCACCGCCTGGAATGAGCGTCCGTTGGGGGAGTCGGCGTTCCCCTTCGTCCTCGCCGATGCACTCGTGCTCAAGGTTCGCGAAGATGACCGGGTCCGCGCGCTCAGCGCCTTGATTGCCATTGGCGTCAACGCCGCGGGCCACCGGGAGATCCTGGGGCTGCAGCTGGGAGACAGTGAATCGGAGAGCAGTTGGACCACCTTCTTCGCCTGGCTCAAGCGTCGAGGACTCTCCGGGGTCGATCTGGTGGTCTCCGACGCCCATGGAGGGCTGGTCGGTGCCGTGCAGCGGCACTTTCAAGGGGCGACGTGGCAGCGATGCCAAACCCACTTCGCTCGCGATATCGGCAGTGCCACTCCCAAAGCTCTGCGTCAGGAACTGCACGAGCATCTGCGCTCCTTGTTTGCGGCGCCCGATCTGGCCACCGCACGGGCTCTGCTGGCGGCCATCCTGGAACGCTACAGCACCCGAGCGCCACAGGCGATGGCGATCCTGGAGGCCGGCTTTGACGATGCCACCGCGGTGCTCGCCCTGCCCGAGCCCTATCGTCGCCGGCTGCGTACCTCGAATGGGATCGAACGGCTCAACGAAGAGATTCGCCGGCGGGAGCGGGTCATCCGGATCTTTCCCAACCGGGCGTCGGTGCTTCGACTCGTGGGGGCACTGCTCCTCGAGCAGCATGAACAGTGGACGACCGGGCACCACTATCTCGACATGGCGACGTACTGGCAGTGGCGACGAGACCAGGCAGGACCGCTGTTTGCTCACCAGAGCTACTCAGCGTAACAGGAGGCATCCGAATCAGTGAGACGGAGGTCCCAATTTCCAGCAATTTCTGGACGCTATCTGATCGCCTAAGACTGCAACGTATGAGTGCCCTTCAAGCATGAAGCGATACACCGAAAGATCGCAGGGTGCGGGAGCAATCGTTTCTTGCAGTTGGATATAGGTTTGAACGGCTGTTGATTCACTAGCAAACTCGGCAGCTTCAAAATACGAGTTGGTGGTTCCTTCGCCGGATCTAGGGGTATTTGGGTGTTCTGCATCTGTACTCATATGAAAGTGATGAGGTAATGCAGGCATATTATGCCAGCAAACGGCGGGATGGTCAAGCTAACAAATTCGGCTCGTGCAAATTACATGCTTTAATTGGGCTTCATCTATCTATGTAATTCCAACTAATAATGCGGGATTTTTGTTGTACTTAACCAATCTTTATTTTGGAGTGGCTCACTGCCGCTGCTGGCGTCTACGGCGCTCACCAAGCCAATAGCCAAAACCGCCTCCGAATGCGCCACCCAAAGCCACAATAAACAGACCAGCATCGACGGTTCTACCCCAAAGGAGCTGCACGACAATCAGTACAAAATAGCCGGCGAGGATGCTACCAATTGCGGGTAAAATTGCTCGCATAGTCATTACGAAATCCCCTCCATGAGCAGACAAGCCACAGAACCAAAACTATCATAGTTACAACGATTCGGCGGAGCACAATTGAAGGGACACCTGCTTGAGATTGCGTGAGTTCATCGATTAAAACGGCGACGAGGACAAGAGTGAGGCCTAAACGCAGCGAAGATCTCACGAGAAAGATCCCGCGACTAGGGAAAGCCTTCTCGTGTCGCGCAGTATCGCGAATGGGTAGCACTGGCCCGGGTTCAACTGGTATTGCCACGAAGTTTGTATCACTGGAACGTTCGGTCTCAGGCTCGCCCTTCGTGTTGGGCTCAAGCAGTGCAGATGGCATTGTGTTCTCCCTGCTGTTCATTAGGAAGAAGCGCGGACCGCGAGCAAAAACGATTTGCAGTAGTCCGCCTCCTCATACTACGTCGCACTATACCATTGTAGTGTGGGCAACCGCCAGGCGCGTAGATTCCCGAGCTGAAGCGCCGGCCTTCTACAACGGTATAATGCGACACGGTATCATTACCCATTTCAACACATTTGAGCAACAACGTTGCTAATCGGCTTTATTTGCATGCCCAGTTTTGCACCGACCAGGTTGAAGGAATAAGGTACCAGGTGATCGCTAAACCACAGTTCCAGTTTATGTAATTCCATACAACGGAAGCGACTACATACCCAATCACTGCACCAACAATGCCACAAGCAATTGCGATAGGACCGCCCTCTGCGCAGAGCAAAGCTCCGGCTGCAGAGACGCCAGTTGTGAGAACGAGATACCAAATATTCTCTACATCACTGTTGGTCAGGTATAATGTTATCGAATCAAAACCAAACCCAATTGAAGCATCAGGTTTTACCCCTGATGTACTATCGGACGTAGCACCGGAAGGCATAGTCGGATAGACAACGTTGCCATTCTTATCTCTGAAGATTATGTAACCTTGAATAGGATGTTGCGCCAAGTATGCTTCCGCTGTCGCAATTGCAGCTGGGCTTGGTTTAGCGTTTGGGACAGCAGATGGATTGCTCCGTACAACTTGTGCCAGATTTATTGTTTGTACAGCAGTAGAGTGAGAAGTTAGCCGAGTATTGAGAGGGGCCGCTCCAGCTATAGCGGTCGAAGTGACGAGAATGCCAGCTGTTGCGACTAAAACAACCAGTGCTACCCGAACATGCTTGAATAAGCTCATGATTTTGGCCTCCTCAGCAAACGAGACATGCATGCAACACTACTTCGATGACAACGGTCAAGAACGCTGCCTAACCCGGGCATCACTCGGGTGTGTCATATCTGAGTGATGCGGTGGGTTTAGCGACTATCGCCCCTTACAAAGGCCCATCCGTGGAAAAAATGAATTTCCAATCACTACTATCAATGGTCCTAAGGCTAGGACGCTAGAGCCAGAGTTGATACAGGTCACTATTGAAGATTTACACGTATGGTTGCTTCTTTTGGCGCGCCTCACTGCGTGGGCGTTTAGTCTTCTCTTATCCATGCGCTATAAATCGTTGCTTTGACACATGAGCAAGTGTACAATGGTGTGGCAGGTTATGGAAGATGTCCAAGGCAACGTTGCCATGGGCAACTGGTATGTTATTGCGATGTTCCTCATCGATGGTACAGAATATGCGGACGAGACTGGGCAAGGAGGTGCCTTATGCCCAAGCACATGGCTGCTCGACCACCGGTAGACGCCACTGAAGAACGCAAGGTCCGAAAACTGACCCATAGCGTGCATGCGCCCGCCGACTGGATCTTTCATGCCCAGATCGTCGCTCACAGCTGGGATGGGCTGCGTACCCGGCAGATTGCCGAGGCGCTGGGCTGCCATCCGCAGACGGTGCGGGAACGGTTGCAGGCATTTAATGAGCGCGGCTTTGAAGGACTGGGGATGAAGCCGGGGGGAGGCCGCAAGCCCCGGCTGACCGAGCAGGAGCGCAGCACCATTCTCTATCTGATTCATGTTTCCCCACCGGGCCAACCGACCTATGAACCCACCGGCGAATTGCACGTTGATGATCCAAAGGGAGAGGTGGAATGGACGCTGGATGCGCTGACTGCCATGGCTCGCCAAAAGGGGATCCAGGTGGCCCGCAGCCAGGTGCGGCGCATCTTCCGCCAAGAACGGGTCCGCTGGCGGCACACGCGGTTGTGGGCGAGCAGTAAGGATCCTGACTTCGTCCCAAAAGAGCCCGCATCGTCGAGCTCTACACGGCCCCACCTGACGGTGCCACCGTCCTCTGTGTCGACGAGCTCGGCCCTGTGACTCCGCGGAACTTCCCGCCCGCACCCGGCTGGTCACCCGATGGCCACCGGATCAAGGTGCCACTCAACTACGACCGAGGACCGCCGAAGGTCTGGGTCTACGGAGCCCTGCGGGTCCGCGATGGGCAGGCGCTGACCCAGACGGCTCTCGCGCGCAATACCAGCAGTTATCTGGAGTTCCTCCAGACGCTGGACCGGACCTACCCGAGCGGCGAGCTCTATCTGATTGCTGACAACTTGGCGAGCCACACCAGTGGTCCGATCCGGGAATGGCTCGAAGTCCATCCCCGCATCCAGCACGCCTTCATTCCGGTGGGAGCGGCGTGGTTGAACCTGATTGAGGGGTGGTGGCGGATCTTCCGGCGCAAAGCCTTCGCAGGACAATCGTTGGCCGATGATCACGATATTGCTTATGTGACCCGGGTCGCGACTGAGCATCTCAATCGCCACGCCAAGCGCTGGGTCTGGGGACGCCCGCCCAGGCCCCATCGCGTGCTCCGGCACCGTTTTGTGTACTGTCTATGATCTGAACGCATTCCGGCGTCGCCGTTCCCGGAGAGATACCTGTGTCGCGTTTTGAGCTAGACGCTGAAGCGCCGATTGATCAGCTTCTGCAAGCCACGTCTGACCGGGTGCAGCAGGAGTGCGAGCACCAGAGTCAAACCAACAATGACCGCCGGAGTCGCTGCGCCTGTCCAGGAGAGGAGAAGAGCAACAAGGGCAAGTATACCAGCGGCATACAGGATCAAGAGCAGAGCCGTCAGGAGATGGCCGACTCGAGAGCGGCTGAACAATATCTGTACTGACAAGGATAGCCCCTTTCAACGAGAGATGACCTCGAACACTTATGCGCTACAGACTCCCCTACCCAGATCATATGATCTCGGACCGTTACGGTATCGTTACCAACTCAACACTCCACACCACCAACTCTGCCTGCGTCTTTTCTCACCGCCTATGAGGAACGACGCAATGACTTGTACTCGACAGTCTTATGGCACGAGTTCAATGCGGAGGAAGGGTCATTCCTGCTCCAGTTGCGTTGCGATTTGGTCTGGGATCGAGCAGCTTTTACACGGCTCACTGACGCGATGCTCGCCTGTTGTCAAGCCTATGATGAAGGCAAGCAACGGTCCACGGTGCTCCGACAAGTCTCCGACCCCACATACGTTCCCCGTTGGCTGGCGGAAGGCTTCTGGTATGTCCTCTCTTTCGTCGAGGGCCACACGTCCCACCCAGCGTGGAAAGGGAAGATTGCGGCGGATCCGAGCTATTACGACCGGGCGTATGAGCGATTGCACGCCCTGGCTGAATGGTTTTTCACGGGATATGGCCCGCTAGATCCAGTCAAGTTTTTCGCTCCGATGTAAATTCACAGCTGAGCTCTGGACATGCCCAGGTCCAGAGGGCCGAGACCATTTCTCCAACTGCCCTCACAGAGCCGTTATCACCTATTTATGAGATGGGTTGTAGGATGACGGCAATATTCTATGGCAGCATGGCTGGTATCTGCTACTTCCTGACGGAAGTGCAGTATCGCCTGGTTCATGTGGCTGGCCGGCCATCGCTCTTTGGCACGTGTTCGGTGAGGGCTTCGTCGATCACCTCGTCTAGCGGCCGTTCCGCTCCAGCTGCCCAGGCCGCCATAAAGCGATCTCGGCCGAACTGGCGGTGGAGGTTCCCTGTTACGGTTTCACAGATGGCCTGGTCTAGTCGCTCGATCGGTACACCCATGGTCTCGCGGAGTGCCGCAGCGCTGCCCAGACGCTGTGCTGCTACGTCCAGGCACCCATGCTTGCACGCGACATAGGCCAGCATTTCCAAGCACTCCGCAATGTGGACCCTGGACTTGCTCTTGCGGCACAGCAGCAGACTGCGCCGGGAGAGATCAGCCGCGCAGGCAACGTCCTCCTGCACACAGGCAATCCAAGCCAGGGTGATAAGGCTCGCCGCCAGACCGGCGTTATTCTCGATGTGCTGAAACACGGCGACTGCCTCTTCAGCGAGGAGCTGTGCCTCCGCATAGTTCCCCCGGAGGCAGGCCACGTGCGCCAGATTGTCCAGCGTATCGGCAACTCCTCGCCGATGCTGCAAATGGCGCCGGATAGCTAGCGCCTCCATAAACAGCTGCGCCGCGCAGTCGTAATCGCCCTGATCCACCGCCACAGTCCCCATAGTGTTCAGCGAACTCGCGATGCCATTTTCGTCTTCGGCCTCTCGCCGAATCGCCAGGCTTGCTTCAAACCATGCGCGCGCCTGCACGAGGTCACCTTGCAGGCGCGCGACGATTCCTAACCCTTGCAAGCTGTTTGCCTCACGTCTAGGCTCGCCCAAGGCTCGCCGGATCGCCAGACTCTGCTCATAGAGTTCCCGTGCCCGCACGAGGTTGCCCTGCTCCATGGCTACGATTCCTAAGTTGTGGTAGGCACTGGCGGTCCCGTCCTGATCCAACTCGCGCTGACACACGGCGAGACTCTGTTCATACCAGGCGACAGCGTGCTCAAAGTCTCCTTGCGCATAGGCCAGAACTCCTACACTATTGAGGGCCTTCGCGTACAAACTAACGGGCACCTGTATCTCGTGGCTGGCGGCGAGCGCCAGGAACTGTTCGAACCAACGACGCCCTTCACTGAAGTGGCCACGCTTTTCCCAGAATTGTCGCAACGCAGTCGCCAAACGCAACCCGAGCGTGATCTCGTCTTGGCTGAGCCACCACTGCAAAGCCGCCTGCAAATTGTCGTGCTCCTCCTCTAGCTGGGACAGACAGATCGCCTGCTCCGGTCCCCCCACGAGGTGTTGCGCCGCTTCGGCAATTGCCAGGTAGTAGGACGCATGCTGTGCTTGAGCGGCGCGGTCCACTCCCTGCGCGACCAGACAGTCCCACCCATACTCCCGAATCGTCTCGAGCAAGCTGAATCGAGTTCCGCTCTCAGGTGTCTCGCGCTGCTGGATGAGGCTGCTCGCACACAGTCCCGCGAGCACCCGCACCACTGTGTTCGGAGGTATGTCAATGGCGGTGCAGACCGCCTCCACAGCCTCGAGCGTGGCCCCGCCGACGAAGACTGCCATGCGCCGGAACAGCGCCTGCTCAGGAGGGCTGAGCAAATCATAGCTCCACGCCAGAGTCGCCCGCAGCGATCGTTGGCGCTCCGGTAGGTCGACGGCACCATCGGTCAACAGATCGAGGCGATGCGCCAGATGCGTGCCCAGCACCTCTGGCGAGAACACCTTCACCAGTGGAGCGGCCAGTTCCAATGCAAGTGGTAATCCATCCAGTTGCCGGCAGATCGCGGCAATGGAGGCCGCGTTCTGCTCGGTGAGCGCAAAGCGCGGATCCGCAGCACGAGCTCGCTCGAGGAAGAGCGCGACGGCGGGCACTCGTGTCAGATCAGCGAGTGCAGGTATGCTATGCGGGTCAGGCAATTCCAGTGGCGAGACAGGAAACTCATACTCAGCACGCAGATGAAGCGCTCTGCGGCTGGTCACCAAGAGGTGTAGATGCGGGCAACATTGCAACCACGTCGCAACCTGCTGCGCTGCTGCAGCTAGGTGCTCGAAATTGTCCAGCACCAGCAGCAGGCGCCTGGTAGACAGATACGTGGCCAGTACCTCCGAAAGCGATTCGTGCGCACGTTCTGTGACATCCAACACATGGGCAACTGCCGCCGGGACCAGCGTGGGATCACGTACAGGTGCCAGGGACACAAACCAAACGCCGTCAGGATAGCGCGAAGCTATTATGCCAGCAACTTCGATGCTCAAATGGGTCTTGCCGCAACCGCCAGCGCCGACCAGCGTCAGGAGCCTTACCTCGGGGCGGCCCAACTGCTCCATGAGCTGCTCCAGCTCTTTTTCACGCCCCAAAAGAGGTGTCGGAGGTAGAGGGAGATGACATCGATGGGGCGGCGACGTTGCAACCAGCTGTGGATGCGCCGGAAGAGGGACAATCCCAGGAGGGAGATGCCCGCGTCCGAGCGTGATGAAGTGCGTGTGTTCCTGCGGAGAGAGGGCAAGCGCCCTGGCGAGGAGTTCCAACGTCTCATAACGGGGCCGACGCAGCGTGCCCTGCTCCAACTTGCTGATGGTGGAGGCGCTGACGCCGGACTGCTCAGCCAACTCCGCTTGAGTCCATCCACGAGCGGTGCGAGAGCGCTGTAGCCGGGTACTGAAGGTCTCCAAGGTCTCCGATGTAAGCGGGTCCATGCCCTTGCCCCTTTCATCTGCACGAACTGACGAGTCAAATGACTCGCGTAATGACCAGTCAAATGACCAGTATTATGACCAGTATTATGACCAATCTACGCTATACAACACGTTTGCTGATCGCTGATAATGGTCCTGGGTCGAAGAAAGCGTGGGAACGATCTGAAGGTCGCCCAGTAGCGCGGG
>JBKQTH010000077.1:0-5409 GCA_052143275.1 Ktedonobacterales bacterium
GCGGGTGGTGGGGTGGAAGGGAAGTGTTTCGGTGATGGGACCAGAGACCGGGCCGTACATATAGAGATTCTCGGCCACGACGAGCTTGGCCCGGGCCGACGCCGCACCCTGGATAATGGCGGCCTGCATGGGAGGGAACAGCGCGGCCCAGTCGGTATAAGGCGCGTTGACACAGCTGTAGACGACGGTCGCATCCTGGCACGCCTGGCGTGTGCTGGCAGGGTCGGAAGCATCAGCTTTCACGACTTCGACGCTCTCGGGAGCTACGGCTAGACCGCTGCGATTGACCAGGCGAACGCGTTTGCCCTGCCCGTGGAGTTCGCGCATCACCGCGAGACCCACTGGTCCAGTACCAAAGACGACGTGGAGTTCATCGCGTGGCATCATGGATTCTGCCCCTCTCACCAAACGTGCCGGATTTCTCTCGAACCCCCGGCTGAATGCCAACGCCACCGGCTCTTGTCACAGGTAGCCAGGTGGTGGAACGAACCCGCCGAATTCGCGCTCGAGCAGCGAGGCAAAGGTGATCATCGTGCGATCTTCCAGGTAGGGACCAATGGCCTGAAGCCCGATGGGCAGACCACCACGGGTCCGTCCCCAGGGAAAGGCTGTTGCCGGCAACCCGCTATACGTGGCCACTCCCGCGTAGATTGGGAGGTACATGTAGGGGACCTCGGTATCGTTCACTTTGAGCGTACGCTTAAGCACTGGAACCTCGTCACTGATATGAGGAAAAGCGGGTGTGATCGTCACCGGTGCCAGAAGTACATCGACGTCGCGGAAGAACTCTCGGAAGAGCGCGCGGTACCGTTCACGTCGCCCATGCATACCGATGAACTGCGAGACCGTCGCGTTCAAGCCCTCCAGCTGGGCGTTGGCGAACGGATCAGACGACTGCTGCAGCAAACTGGCGATATGGGCGCGTTCATCTGTATCCAGGTGAGCGAAGGCAATCACACTCAGCAGCATGGAATAGGCCTGATGGTGCTGCCAGAGATCAAAGCCCTCCGGCTGTATCTCCTCCACGCGTGCTCCAAGACGGCGTAAGCGCGTGGCCAGGTCCTCGACGGCGCCAAGAATCTCTCCGTCGACCGGTAGCCAGGGGACTGGCGGCAGGACGACAATTCGGAACTCAGCCAGAGCGTTGTGACGCACCGGAGGAAATTGAAGATGCCAGGCGATGTCTTCCCCGACGACCGGCTCGGCGATGATGGAGAGCGCCAGATCCAGGTCGGCAGCGCTGCGGGCGAGCGGCCCTAACACATTCATGACGATGGCTGAATTCTCCAGAGGCGAGCCCGGTATATGGCCGCTGCGCGGAACGGCGGTTTCGCTGGGACGATGCCCGTACAGGCCACAGAAGGCCGGAGGGATGCGTAGCGAGCCACCAAGATCGCTGCCGAATTCCAGCGCCGTTAAACCTGCCGCCAGAGCGGCGGCTCCTCCGCCGGTGCTGCCGCCTGGGGTACGCGCGAGATTCCAGGGGTTATTCGTACGGCCAAAGAGCGGGTTGCTGGTTTGCCAGTCGGTCGCGTAGGGCGGAAGATTGGTTTTCCCAATCAGAACCGCTCCAGCGTCCAGTATGCTCTGCGCAACCGGGGCAGTCGTGGTGGAGATCACATGTGCACGCTGCGGTACTCCAGCAGTGGTGGGCAGTCCCACCACCTCGATGCAGTCTTTGATCGTCACCGGCAAACCGTGCAGCGGTCCAAGCAGAATCCCTTTGGCGAGAGCGGCATCGGCCGCAGCCGCGCGCTGGTGGGCCTGCTCCTCACTGAAGGTTACAATTGCATTGAGGCTGGGGTTATACCTCGAGATGCATTCCAGGTGCCAGGCGAGTAATTCCTGCGCAGAAATCGCTTTCGTGCGGAGCGCCTCCAGCATGCTCGTTGCCGTTGCAAACTGCGTATCCACCGGTTGCCTCCTTACCGCTCTGCGAAGAAGCGCCCTAAACATTATGCTGTCACCGGGAGCGTGGTGCTCGCGGGAAGAGCCTCATCGCTTGCAGGTAGAGAGGGCGACTGAGGAGTCTCCAGATTTTTTCGTGTTCGATGTAGGTAGGCGAACGTCCAGAGCAGTGTCACGCCAATCAGGCTTCCCGTGAGGAGCGGACCAACGACGAGCACTGCGGCCACTGGCAGGGTCGCGACCAGGAGCAAGCGTAGAAGGAAGTCACCACTGTAGACGATTGCCCAGACCACGGTGGTCACCCGGCTTGTGCGCCGCACCGACGGGTTCTGCCAGAGCTGATTATACCGGGCAATACGCACTGGGTCTCTGCCCGCGATCACGGAGCGACCGACCGAGAACATGAGCGGACGGGGGAAAAGCAGAGAGACGAAGCAGGTGATGCCGAGCGCGCCCGTAAAGAGCGATTCGCGTATCAAGAGCACGCGGGGATCTCCTCCCAGGAAGATCGCGAAGATTCCGACGATAATACCGCCGAGGACGAAGAGCGAGATGATGTTGATGCGGCGGCTTCGCAGGAAACTTACCACTGCATCGAGTGCAGGCGCGACGCCGGCTACGCCAAGAGCGGCAACGTCAGAGGCTCCATGGGCTTTCAAGAGGATATAACAGCCAAATGGAATGGCCACATTGATGATGAGCAGGCTGAGCAGACTGCGGAGCAGCGATGACTTACCAGGTGGCGAGGAAATCGCGGTTGTATTAAGCATTGATTCTCTCTATTTCTCTAGGAGGGTGCACGAGCTACCGATGTATCTATCTTCTGTGGAAAGCATAGACGGATCGTGGGCGCAGGAGAGGTGACAGAGGTCACCTTCCCAGGTCATGTTCTGCCGTATGACCTGGGAAGGTGACCTGACTATGACCTGTGGCTGCTGATGCGCGAACGTAGAGCAAGAAGGAGAAGGGAACAGACTGGATCAAATGAGGCCTTGTTCTCTGGCTTTGAGCGCGGCTTGCGTCCGGTCGTGCACGCCTAGTTTCGCCAGAATGTTCGTGAGGTGATTTTTCACTGTGCCCACGGTGATGACCAGGCGATCAGCAATCTCTTTGTTGCTGGCTCCCTGGCCGAGCAGACGGAGGAGCTCCAGCTCGCGTTCAGAGAGGGGCTCGATCAAGGCCTGAGATGAGGATGGTTGATGGGGTGACAGGCGCGCGAACTCCGTAATGATTTTGTTTACAAGGGAAGGCTGTAAGAAGGACTCTCCACGCGCGACTCCGCGGATAGCCTCAATCAGTTTTTCCGAGGGGACATCTTTGAGGAGATAGCCGACCGCTCCGGCGCGCAGGCCCTCAAACACGTCCTCGTCCTCGTCGTCGTCGAAGGTCGTCAGCACAATAACCTTGATAGCGGGATGGGTGCTCTGCAGTCTGCGAGTCGCCGCCACACCGTCCAGGATGGGCATGTGCAGGTCCATCAGGATGATATCTGGAGTGAGAGTAGCCGCCAGGCGAAGCGCCTCCTCCCCATGGCTGGCCTCGCCTACCACGTGGAGGTCGGGCTGTACGGAGAGGAGGGTGTGAAGTCCTTCGCGAAACAATGCCTGGTCATCGACTATCAGGAGGCGAATAGGCGTGCTCATAAGGGGAGCTCCGCTTCTAAGAGGAAGCCCGAACCAGGGGAACTGACCGGACGGAGCTGGCCACCTTGAGCTTTGACTCGCTCGCGCGCTCCCAGCAGTCCAAAGCCGTCGGTGATGGATAGAGTCCCAACACCATCGTCCTGCACGCGCAAGCGCACCACATGCCCCTCGGTCCCATCGAGGGGCAGGTCAACATGGGTGGCATGCCCGCTGCCTGCGACTCCCGCACCAGATCAGCCAGCGCCTCCGGCAAGGAGCGGTTCTCGGTGGGCAATGCACGCAGCGCGGCAACAGATCCCCGAATTTCGCCGAGTCCTTCTCGCGCGAGCTTCTCTGCGGTTTCAATGCCGCGACGGGCGCGCGTTATATCCACGCCCAGCGTGGCTCGCGCCGCCTCAAGCTGGACCGTAATGATGGTGAGATAATGCCCGAGGTTATCATGGATCTCCCGCGCCAGGCGGTTTCGTTCGGCGACCGTCGCGAGCGTTTCGATTTGCGCGGCATAGTCGCTTAATCGTTGGTGCGCTTCGTCGAGGTCCTGGCGTGCCTGTGCTTCCCGCAATACGGCTTCAATACAGACGATCACGAAGATACAGGAGGCAAGCATCGAGAGAACGAGTAGGAGGATGGTCTTCCAGGTGTCACCGACACGCCAGTCCACCAGGCCAAGCAGTAGCAGCAGTAGCCCGCACAGGGCGACCACTCCGCCCCGAGGGAGGAGAGCAATACTGTAGGCGGCAAGCGGCACAATGAGGAGGAATCCCGTCCCTCGGCTGAGGATAAGAATCCCCCCCTAGGACGACAACGAGGACGACAAAGTACGCCAGAACGATAGGCCTCGATGGTACGCGCCGGCAGTACTCCAGGCCGAACACCCCAACCACTGAATACAGGAGGCCAAGCCCGACCAGGAGAGCCGCGCGGGCCAGGTCAAATGGCATGGAGACGAGGAGGAAGGCATAGACGGCGACGATAAGGAGGAGCAGACCTCGCAGATATTGGCGCTCTGGAAAAACTGCTAAAAGGTCTCGCGTCTTCATCAGATGACCCGGCTTTCGAGCTACCGAAGAGTCTCATCGATTGCAAGCCAGGTGAGTGAGACGCTTTGCCTTGGAGACAAGGCACAGGAGAGAGAAACATTCGGGACCTTCGCCCCTGGTGTTTTTCTCGGAGCTGGGAGAATTGCTCACCGCGGTTCTACTCATGATCAGCGCGGCTCCGCGACGGGAGCATAAGGAGAAGATGACCACGCCTAGTATACCACGTGATCCGTCAGCTGCTTGACGGATCAGTCTCCGACTACACCTCGCTAGCTGCTGTGACACCTCTGTACTCGGCCCAACCTTAAATTGCATTACTGTAGCAGCTCCATGCATGGTCACAGGACGTGCCCGTGCGTGAGCCGACTTCTGTAGATTCAGCTCCAGAAGACACTACCACAGGGATTGCTCAGCGCGCACCTCCTGGACCACGGCATGCACTTCGTCCAGCAGTCTCTCGGTATAGGCATCTTCCGAGAGCCGCTGCAGTTGCTCGGGAGAGACAATATAGCCTAGGATATGGGCATCTTCACCCTCGATAGCCAAAGGGTCACTGGCTGCCGAGAGCGACTGAATACGCTGGCGAATACTGTCCGGCAGCTCGGAAGCAGCCAATTTGCTAGTAGGTGTCACCGTGCCCTCCTGAGAGATGGGAATCCAGAGAGAAACATACGTACTATACCATCCAGGAACGTCCTTGATAACCATGCCTTTGACACGGCAAAGGCCACTGCAATCAGCACGCCGCTGGACACTACTGTTGGCCAGAACGGCATTGTGTGGTTCACTCCAGAGTCTGCAAATCTGTCCGGAGCAAT
>JBKQTH010000078.1:0-18538 GCA_052143275.1 Ktedonobacterales bacterium
CTTCCATCCCGGCACCGAGCGCCCATCTTGGAAAGTCAGGCTGCCGCTCGAGAATCGGCCGAATGCCCATCGACTCAAGATACGCCTTGGTGATCGAAGCCGGCGAGTAGGCCTGCGTCATCGGCAAACTGATCGGATGCCGGCCATACTCCTCCGCCAGTTTGAGGTAGAGCTCGCTGGTTGCGAGCACATCCCGTCGGCAATAGTCGATATACGTCGGGGTGACCTTGCCATGCTCTTCAGCCTTTTCTTTTCCGTGTTCCACCCCAAAGGCCTTGCAGGCGGACTCGAGCGAGTGGCTGGTGTTGGTGAGCGCAAAGGCGAGGGTGCGCAGGTCCAGGAAGTGCCCACGGAAGGTATAGGTCGAGTCGGGCTTGCCGTCGTCGGCACCCTCAGGAATCAGATCACGCTCATCTGGATCGTGCGGCCGTGCAAAACCTTTGACAGCTCGCTTGCTATCGATGTTCTTGATGGCGACCCGTGGCCGGTAGTGATTCTCATGCCAACGTCCATCCTTGCCCAAGTAGTCGCCCAGCACCAGTGAGAAGCTTCTCGTGTACGGAGGGGTCCGGGCGATACCCCAGCCGCTAGCTATTCGAGATACGTCAAACGGAAAATTGAAACCGACCACCAGACCGCGCCCTTTATAGGCAATGGGCCAGAAGACGAGTTTGAGAAATTTGCGTCTCCAGAGCAGGCGCAGTGGCTCGCTGGTTCGTTTCATAGTGTCTGCCGGGTGACTCTGGGTATAGGTGCGCAGGGTTTCCAGGTCGTGGGCCGGCAGATCGTCGGCGTACATGAGTCCTTCATCAACCGTCTGGCCGTTGACCAGGACGCGCCAGCAGCCGAAGAGCAGCTGCTGGGAGCGGTCGATGGTGGTCTCGGTGTCGATGATGAGTACAGTCCCCGGTGGTTGCCCACTCGTCGGCGTCGGCTTCGAATCCTTTCTCGAGCCCTGTTTCGTTGACCGCTTCTTGGGCCGGATCTTTGGCTTGGTGTCGGCATCTGGCCGCACCGCATAGGCCCGAAGTGCGACCGGCAGGAGGTTGGATGGTTGAGCTGGCTTCACTGAGTGCCTCCTACGGCGGCGCTGTAAAAGGTGCCGACCCCAAGAGTATTCCACCAACACTCACCGAACTTGGCGCGCAACGCCTTCGAGAGCTCGACGAACCAGGCAGCCACCAGCTCCAGCAAGTCGACCCAATGCTGGAGCTGGTCCTTGAGCGAGTGGCACATCGCCGCCAGCACGAGGAGCGGATCACGGTTCGGATTGTGGCGTACCGCCTCCGGCCAATCCAGCTGCCGATCGGAGAGCGCGCGGTGCTCGTTAGCCGGTACACCGATCACGAGGTCCGGATCAGTCGCCTGTCCGATCACGTGGTGTTTTTCCGTAGTGGCTTTGCGTCCGGTCACCTGGGCGCATTCATAACAGAGGATCACCCGCTGCTTCTGGCGGGTTCGCACAACCAGAGCGGAAAGCTCCGTGCAGCCGCACCGGCTGCAGCGCGCATCTGGTCCGAGGACTCGGCTCCGGCGGTTTTTTCGCACCGCCCGGTTAATCGCTTCTTGACTCATGGTACATCTCCGTGTAGATAAATCTGACTTCGTTCATTGGTCTCTCCTTTTGGATCTAGGCGCTGAGCGCGTAGAGATCTTCGAATGACAGCTCACCGGCTCGGGCCAGTTGGTAGATATCGTCCAGGCTGGTCAGGAACGGCAGCTGGATTTTGCCGGTCACGCGGAGCTGTTGCCGACGAAAGCGCCACAGGGGCTTGGCATCGTTATTGTTGATGTACTTGTTGACCGCGTCCCAATACTGGGCGAGTTTACTGGCCTCGCGTGAATTGGCGGGCTCGACAGTAACGAGGCCTCGGGCGTCGAGAAACTTCATGCGGCGAGCGAACCGATCCGACGGTTTGGCTCGGTAGCGACCACTCGATTCACGGACGAGAGCGGCACCGACATACCGGCGAACGGTATCAGGCGAGATCTGCTCAGCGCGGGCGGCCTCATACAGACTCTGGCCTTGGCGCATCTGGCTGAGCACCGTAAGAGATTTGCGATAGGCCTCTTTATCCTGCACCTCGCGTGTTCGCCACATCGGCAGGGGCTTGACGGCATGACCGCGAGCGGAGGTGAGGGATTTTCCGCGTTTTTCGGCACGCTCGAGACGACTCCGGTAGGCGGGTGAAAGCTCCTCCTTTGGCTTGGGGGCGAAGCGCCCCTGGCTCGTTCGATTCGTGGCCATCACGGTGCTCCACGAATGGCAACAACTGGTCCGCGCACGCGCTGTGCCCGCTCTTCGGCCAGCCGGACCACATCTTCCTGGCTGAAGAGGTGGATGCCACCGACGGTCCTAGCGGCAACCGGCAAGGTCCCGCGCCGAACCATCAGGCGGAGCGTCTGCGGGGTAATGCCGAGCAGCCGCGATGCATCGGCGACACTCAGAAACACGATCATGGGCATTTTCCTCCTTTTGTGTAAGCCTGTAAGTGCGTTGTGGTGGATGGAGTCAATATCCATCCTGTAGACTTCTGCAGCAACTCACCTCCAAATGAGTGTAGCCCACTTGCCTCACAGGATTTACATTGTTCTATGTAAGCCTGTATCATAGGAGTATGCATAATCGTGCGAAGCCCTATCATCAACCGCCTGCTGGCTACACCGAGGACGCCGAAAGCGTGATTGCACGACTCTCGGTGCAGAACAAACCCGTCTCACGAACTCAGCTCGCTCGTTGGCATCGAGCCGGTCTGGTGCCCAAGCCGGTGCCAGTGTCCCAGGGCCGGGGACGGGGCACGATCTCTTTCTATCCCACGGGCACGCGGCGCCAGCTGGAAGTGTTATGCACGTTTCTTTCGCAGGATCGGGATCTCGATCGCGTCGGATGGAAGCTGTGGTGGGAGGGCTATCCCGTCTCCATGGCGTTCGTCCACTCCGTCTTGCAGGCGAGTGCTCACGGGTGGATCGAGTTTCTCGCCGCCGTGCTCCCCCCACAGCAGGCTGATGGGGACGACCTATCGGATGCAGCCTGGGAGCTGATTGAGCGCTCCTCCAATCTCTCGCGCCGGGAGCACGGGCTGGGTCGGGTGGGCACGCGTGTTGGCCGCAAGAATGTCCCGACGGTGCTCCAGGTTGTGTTCCTGGTGGTTGGGGGCATCTTCTTTGAGTATCCGGATGAGCGCCATGCGGACGCTGGTGAACGGCAACAGACCATTATTGATCGAGCCCTGGGTCTGGGGTCGCGTGCGCTGCGGGATCTGCCGGAAACTGTAGAAGTCAGCCACGAGATTCCGGTGAGTGCCGCTGGCCTGAGCGAGCTCTTCTCCCAGACGGATCCGCTCACGTTGCTGCAGGACGCCACCGATGCCGACCTGGTCCAGGCACGGGATGTGGCCCAGCGGTGGTGGAGACGGCTACAGCAGATCGTGCGGGCGTTGAGCCGCAACAGTGAGGTAGAGATGGCTCGAGCTGGGGTGAAGGCGCCGCTGCGTCGGATTCTCCGAGGACTGATCCACCAGCTCAATCTGTTGGTGCAGGAGCTCGCGCAGCTGAGCAACGAGGATCAGGCGATGCTACTACTGATTGTGCTAGGGCGCGCGGAGTGGAGCCCTAATCTCGTGCGGCAGGTGCTGGCAACTCTTCCGGCTGACTGGCAGGTGGCAGCGGTGGCAGCGCTGCTGCAGGCGCAACAGGAGCAGACCCCATGAGTAGCAGAGCGCAGCAGGCTGCAGTCGTCCACGGATCGGTCAGTAAACACTATACAGACCTTATGATGCCGAAGAATGGGATTCTAGTTCTCACCGGCTATGGTCTGCGAGTGGCCGTCGAGCGTGGTCAACTTACCGTCGCCGATGGTATCGGACCAGACCGCCGGCAAGGGGCCTTCAGTCGGGCCACCTGTGGTATCAAGCGGTTGGTTGTCCTCGGCCACAGCGGCACCATCTCCTTCGAAGCGCTTCGCTGGCTCCAAGATGTCGGCAGTGCGGTAGTGCAGATCGATGCAGATGGCAATGTGATCATCGCCGCCGGAGCCATGGGCTTCGATGATGTGCATGTTCGCCGAGCTCAGGCTTTGGCGTTCGGCAGTCACGTCGGCGTCAATCTGGCTCGTGATCTCCTGCAGCGGAAACTAGTCGGCCAGGCCCAGGTGCTCGCGCGTTTCTCCCATGCTGCTGAGGCGCGCGCTACGCTTGAGGCGGTAGGACAGCAGCTCGACCAGGCCAAGACGTTCGATCAGTTGCGGCTTCTCGAGGCCCAGGCAGCGGTCGCCTACTGGGATGCCTGGACCGGCGTGGAGATCCGCTTTGCCAAGCGCGACCTCGCTAAGATACCTGAGCACTGGCGGTCCTTTGGAACGCGAAAGTCACCAGTCTCGGGAACTGCACGCCGAGCTGCCAATCCTGCGAACGCGCTGCTTAATTACCTTTATGCCATCCTGGAGGCGGAAGCGCGAATTGCAGCACTCACTCTCGGGCTCGATCCAGGGATGGGCGTGCTCCATGTGGACCAGCGGAATCGGGATTCGCTGGCCTGTGACCTCATGGAGGCGGTCCGGCCCCAGGTCGATGCTCTGGTTCTGGACCTGCTCGGTAGCCGGACCTTTACTGCCAAGGACTTCTTCGAGACGCGCCAGGGTGATTGCCGGGTGCTGCCACCGATGACAGCAGTCTTGGCCGAGGCGGCACTGCAGTGGGCCAAGCTGATCGCGCCAGTGGCCGAAGACGTTGCCAAGAAGTTAACAGCTGCTTATGAGGAGCTCACTGACCTACGACATCAGCGAGTTCGAGTCTCCAGAAAACCACTTTCGAAACCTCCAGCGACACAACGGCAGGCACTCCCGACACCGCTGAGTGGAGCCAATAGGCGTGCTGGACGGGATAGGCAGCGTACTCAGGAGTACAAGGAGCCGGCGAATCCGACGGCGCCACAGCTCACCCACACCTGTATCGGCTGCGGAGCGGAACTCAGCCGGGCGAATTCGACCTACTGCGAGGCTTGCCTGATCGAGCGACGGGAGGAATATGTCCCCGCCTTCCTGGCAGCTGGTCCGGAGGTTCTGGCAGAACTGCGGGCTGTTGGGCAGGATCCCGCTCATGGCGGTGAGGCGGCGGCGAAGCGCGCAGCACACATCCGTAGCCGGACGGCAGCGCTTGCGGAGTGGAAAGCAAACCACGACAGGGGAGCTGTGCAAGAGCCCGAGCTGGATTTCCGCCGAGACATCTTGCCCGACATCCGGGAGGTTTCGCTTACCACACTCATGCAAGCGACCGGTCTGTCACTCCGGTACTGCTGGCTCATCAAGACGGGGCAGAAGACGCCACATCCCCGTCATTGGCAAGCACTGCAGTCAGTGTCCAATAGGAAAATGTGAGCGATTGGCTCTCCCGCAGTGCAGTACCGGGTCATTGCTGTGGTGAGGCTGCAGGACTCGGCATCGGCAGTTGGCCTAGAGTTTCAGCTAAGAAACGGTATCGAGCACAACGCTGCTGGAGATGTCTTTCATACAGTTACTGCAGCAGCAACTCAGCACATTTCCTGTCACACCTCCGATCGTTGCGATCACATCGTAAAACGGCCCCTCCCCCTCATCGTGGCAAGCACACGGACATATTGTGCGCTCTCCAAGGGGCCGTTCCGTATTCGGCTGCTCTGACTCTTCACCAGGCTTGATAGCATCAGTAGCTGTAGTGGTTCCGTTGAGAAGCTGTTTCACCTGGGCAACTCCGATAGGCGCTTGAAAACCCAGATCTATCGCTCGCGATGTGATGTGATGGGCGATTTGCAGTAACGTTCGTGGCTCATAGGTGCCCGGGAGCGTCATCGCGTCGTCAGCTGCAATTTGCACCAAAAGAGTGAGAGCTTCTGCAGTATAGGGATGGGGGCCGTTTGGAACCTTATGCACTCTTTGAGATGTCAGATAAGTCTCTAACATCGCGGGACCTTGTTCCACCGGCAATGCATGCAGTACGATACTGGTCGCTGCGTCGAAAGACAACGGTGCGACCTTATGCATATCACGGGCTTCCCATGCCGCTCGAAATCTTGGAGCTGTCTGTGTATGCATCACTGCAATCCAAGTAAACAGATTCTGCTGCACAGAAAAGTGAGCAATGCTCCCTGAAACGGACAATGAGCGCAATTCAGCAGCTAGATCTTCGCGGTCCTTTGGATCAGTATTGCGAACAAGGTAATAAAAGTCATCAAGTAACAGCGTAACTTGTTTGATATCTGCTGAGAAGACAGACCGAGCGAAGTCGTTCGTCAACAACCCTACAGCATCTTTAAGCAACTTTCCTTTGGGGGGTATCAGAATCGCACTTCCACTCATCGACTCTAAGTAGGACCGTAAAGTTCTCGTCGAAAGGGCCTGTGCAAACTTTGGAGACACGCCGCGCTTTTGTAGATGCTGCTCGACGGCGGCGGTGAGCGCGTGCCTATCGACGGCACTGTCATCGAGCCATTTGTCATCGAGAAACCTGGAAAGTTGAGCTTTGTGCGCATTGGCTGGACACTGGCCTACCAAACCTAGAAGCAGGACCTTGCGTCGTAACTGAGCCAACAGCAGTTGCTCTACATTTATGCCACGTACATCGTTGCAAATACTGATGAGAGCTAGTGCTGCCACCTCTGCCACGGACTTGGTCTTGGGCTGCACTGGAACATAGATCGCTAACTAGCGTGCCGGCTGGGAGAAGAACTTGTCTCGGTTTATCTGATCTGCGACATAGGTGAGAAGCGCTGTCTTGCCCATTCCGATATTACGACCCATATTTCTGCGTGCCCAAAGCCAGTTCCATCGCTTTAGCTCATTAGTGTACCCTTGCTGAAGTACATCCTTGCCAATAGCGGCAAGTTCCTCTTGTCTCAACTCTGCAGCGAAGACGGAGCCATTTCGCAGGGGATCGATATTGAATGGGTCAACAAAAGGATTCGCGGGGAATGGCACGCGCTTCAGGTTCCAGGCTTCTAGAGTAGACTTGAAAGCTGCCTTTCCAGTGCTCATATCGTGTCTAATCCTTTTTTATATTGCCGGTCATGCCGACAAACATGAAACCCTAATCACAAACTGCCGTAGGCAGGCATAGCCGCCCAAAAATAGCCACATGTTACCGATTGCTGGCGTATGCATGGCTTTCCACTTCGACGAAATCGAACGCGTGACCACGCCAGAGTATGGGATTGCGCCCCCGCACATACATCAGTTCTTCATCTTCTTCAAAGTGCACTGTAATCGGCGCATCACGCCGCTCCCCTGCCTCGCGAGCTACACAGATCAATGCATCGGCCACACGCGATGAAACATGGAGGCTACGACCTAATGCTCCGCGCAATGTGTCTATTGTGGTAAATCTGGTGCTGTCTTCCCGCAGCCGTTGTGCCTCCAACAAGGCCTGGACAAAGTGAGAGCTAATTTCCTCCCATGTAGGTGTGTATGGAGTGAATGCACCACCGTCTGCCACTGCGGCACTGCCCACATACTGGATGCCAATTACGGCGTTCAGTTGTTCGGTGTCAGTCCAGAGAAGTCCGAGCGCTCCACCGAACAGCACTAGCTTATCAATCTGTTTCACCGCGTGTACAGGATGCAGCTGCAAAGCTTCTGTTGCTACAGTGTCAAGCAGTTGCTTTGGTGATGGCTGTCTCACAGCTCGGTTACGAGTCCCAGTGCTGACATTGGCGGCGGGGAATTCTAGCAGGGAAAACCGTGTCCGAAAAGCAGCAACTCCTGCCAACACTGCTTGCTTGTAGGCGGTGCTTCCCTTGCGAGGAGCATTCATTGTCAGATTTAAGATGGGTTGTACAAGTGGACCGTGGTCCTGCAAGGCCTGCAATAGTGCAAGTAGGTCAGGGCTTCGGGAAACCAATAGATGGACTAATCCTGATTGGATTCCTCCTACAGCAGATTCCACCCCCAGCAGTGATCGACCTTCTGCGGTAATCGAAAGGTAAGGAATCTTGCCATTCTTCGGCCCCACTGATGTTTGCTTGGCTAGCTTGAGTGTCTTGAGCAACGTAATGACTTTGGTGATGTCACTTGCCGAGACATCTTCTTCCAGCAGGCCCATCTCGTTGAGACGCGTCAATGTGAGGTCGGTGTAGTCTGTGACGAGCTGGATAAAGTCTGCAATGCTCACGGTGGCGAAAGAATGCTCTCGCCACGTCCTAACGACGAAGTCTAGGTACCGAGGATCAAAGTTCAAGGCCGGTCCCCTAGGGGCTGCGGGCGATTTGGCAGGCATGTCTCACCTCCAAACATTGTCTCGACTGTCACGGTAGAGCTGATGACCTGGCTATGAGCCCCAAGCTCTGCGCGCTCTCTGCACAATCTCGACACTGCGCCAAGATTTGTCGAACGCGTATTTCGTCATAGATCTGATTGGCATCGAGTTCAAACAAATTGTGACTACCAGGCGCTGAATGCACAATGTGATTGAATGGGCGCCACAGATGATTTGCCAAAGTCTCACATTCAAGCAGCAACTGCTTTGTCGTACGGTTGAGTGACGGAAGGCTTCGAAGAACACTAAGCACCTCGAATGGTGCCTGGTTACCTGGACTCAACAACAAGACTCCCCAAGCAGCAGCATAGTGCCGCGCTGCATCGTCGACATGAGGCAAGGCACTCACAACTATAGGTCTAATCGAGAGGTGGCCAATCTCATCGTTTGATCCGCAAGCAATGTCTAGGAGTTTGGCAATGAGGACACCAACGTGTTCACGCGAGACCTTACTAGACATCAAATGTTTTGCCTCTATGACATAGAGAGTATCGGCCGATACAAACACACCATCGAATTCGTAATGGATACCAGTTCTGCTGGAAATGGGCAGACTCATGTCGAACTGATCAGGTCCTGCAGCATGATGCCACTCGTGGAGATCCTCGAGACAGTGGTATAGTGATTGCTCGAATTCGTACCCTGACGTAGGACCTTGGCTCGCCGCCGTGGGCTGTAACACCGAGCGTCCGAGTGTAGTGGCTACTAGCAAGTCAAGTGATGTAATCATTCACAATTCCTGCAATTCTTCATCCCGGCGAGCGGTTGCTAGCATACACAACTACGATGAAAGTGTCAAATATACAGGACGTTGCATGAGTGTTAAGTAAGGCGTAGCCTAGAGAGGACTTAGCTCGGAAGGGTTTCTGCGCGGGCGATGACTTCCTCTGCCAGTTGCTTATATGCGAGCGCTCCCGGCGAACGAGGATCATGTTGCAAAATGGTCTTCCCGAAGCTCGGCGCCTCAGAGAGACGGATGTTACGCGGAATGAAGGTATCGAACTTCTCTTTTGGGAAGTGCTCGGCGAGTTCTCGTAAGACCCCATCGCTGACTTTGTCACGTGGACCGTACAGTGTCACAAGCACCCCAAAGAGCACGATATGCGGGTTCAGACGGTCACGCACCAGGCGAATGGTATTGAGAGCCGGCCCCATGCCTTCCAGAGCAAAGTAGTAGTCGCCTGGTAGCATCAGAATGACGCCATCGGCGGCGGTGAGACCGTTGACTGTCAATAGGCCCAACCCACAGGGGCAATCGATGAGGATAAAATCGTACTCCGATTTTACGGTCTCCAGGGCGCGCTTCAGACGGGTCTCGCGCTGATCGAGATAGACCAACTCAATGTCGGCGGCATACAGATCCACCTTAGCTGGCAATAGTGATAAGTTGGGACGTAGCTCAGATTTGACCACGTCGATTACCGAGACATTTTCGTCGACCAGCACCTCATACATGGAGAGTCCAACCTTATGCGAGTCTAGGCCGAGAAAGGTAGTTGCATCAGCATCCGGGCTGAGATCGACTACTAGCGTTTCGTATCCAGCGTCTGCAAGGCATGCTGCGAGGTTGATTGCGGTGGTGGTCTTGCCAACGCGCCCTTTCTGGCTCGCTATGGCGAATACATGTGCGGCTCGTCTGAGACGTTTGCCGCAATGCAAGCAAAAGTTCGCCTCATCGGGCAGTTGGGTGCCACATGATGTACAGCTGATGGGCATTCGCGCCTCCCATCGACGTGTGCGCGTTCACGTCACAAAGCTACCGAGGACAATCTCAGACTTGCTTTTTAGCTTGCGAGATGACAGTCGCTCAGTTGGTGATTCCAGTGTAAGCGAGATGTCGCTGACAACGAAGGCGAACGACTAGAGGTACTGAACAGACTCTCCAAAGGTCCTCTCCGCGCTTGCTGCAACAAAGCGCCCTCTTGCTTAGTAGACCCTCTCAAAGTCGCTCTCATGTATCCCTTTGGCTCGATGCTGTCCGAAGAAGTGGTTGACGATGGGCACCCCATCCCAGTCCTTCCAAACAATCTCTGATGCATAAGGAATCTTGAGATCTACCCTTCCCATCTTCAATACGGGAACCTCAACTCTGAGAAGTAACTCAGCAGTGGTTGTAAACGCTTTCCTACAACGCGAGTGCTGCTTGACTGCCGGTGTAGCGCGTGCAATACTGGCTGCGACATGCCCACATGACCTGGCTCGAGTTGGTAGCTGTGTGAGGCTACGATGGGTGCTATAATCAATCAGGCAAAGCTGTTCATTTCGTATCGGCGCTCTGATAGCGCGGAATCCGCCGATCGGATTCGCGAGTGGCTTGAACAGAGCCTGCCAGTGAGCCAGATCTTTTACGATATTGATTCTGTTCCCCCTGCTGCCCCATGGCGCCCTTACATAGCAGATCTGGTCCCTACACTCCAAGGGATGCTAGTTGTAATCGGTCCTACTTGGCTGAGTGACCGATTAGTAAGACCTGACGACACCGTCCGGTTGGAGATAGAGCTAGCCACTGCGAACCAGGTTCCATTAATTCCTATCCTTGTGCAGGGTGCTAGTATGCCTAATAGTGCTCAGCTTCCGGAATCGATTAAAGCCTTAGCTGGCTACAATGCCATTTCGCTGAGGCTGGGACACGATAATCGAGTTCGTGATTGGGAGCGCTTACGTCAAGGTATCCAGACTCAAACTGGAATTGTTCTCCGGGCACGTGACTTATCGGAAACAGACCAGCTGCGCAATACCTTGCTGCGACTCGCGACGGAACAGGTTCAGAATGGTATGCAAGCAGCACTCAAAGATCTCACTAACATCGACCTTGGACTTGCCGAGCGACCAGGGGTGATCGACCCTCCTTATTATCGCCCTCACCTTGCAGGTCCAAGTGATTTTTATCCATTGGCGTCCAAAACTCAAATCGCCGACGTCTTCGACAATCACGGTGACCCTGGTTCACTGTTGATCCTTGGGGAGCAAGGGGCGGGGAAGACTATGCTACTCCTCGAATTAGAGGAGCGGCTGGTCGAGCAAGCGAAGCTCGACCAATCACGAGCCGCCCCAGTACCGGTCCTGATGAACCTAGCCTCGTGGAGCAATACAACAGCAACTTTCAAAGACTGGCTGTCCGACGCACTGCAGGAGAGCTTTCGGTTGCCTGCCACAAAAGTCGGCATTATCACGCAATCGTTTCCGTTGGTTTTGCTGCTCGATGGATTAGATGAGGTGAAAGATGATGAGACTCGGGAAGTCTGCATCACCCAGATCAATGAGTATCTTAAAGAGAAAAGTCAAGCGACACACCTCGTCGTATGTTGCCGCGCGGACGACTATTTCGCGGCCAAGACCCGATTACGAGTTGAGAATGCTGTGCAAGTCCAACCACTAATACCCCAGCAGATTGAAAACTATTTGACGACAAATACGCTAGAGAACTTGAAACACGTCTTGCGCACACACGAGACGCTAGCGGAGTTAGCAGTAACTCCACTTTGGCTGAATCTGATGGCTATCACCTATCGAGATACTCCAGCAGAATCTCTCCCTACAGAGCAGTCAGCTGAAGAAGCGCAGCACGCCATCTTCAAGAGGTATCTTGCGTATAAACTTACACCCGATTATCGACGTGTTGGGAATGGGTTGATAAGAGACGAAGACTACGCAGCGTTGCTCGCAAAACATAGCCGTAGAGGAAGCCATGAGAAGAACAAGCAAGCAGATATGAATCAATTGGAAGTAACGTCCGACAAGCCATTTCGGTATTCCCAACAGCAAGCGCTGATATGGCTGAGGTGGATAGCCCGGCAGCTGCGAGAACATCCAGAGGGTGCCTATTATCTAGAGCGTATGCGGCCTGGCATGCTAGAGACACCACGGCGATTGCGATGGACAATGGCTCTCACTTATGGACTTGTTGGTGGGCTAGTCAGTGGGCTGATCGGTGGGTTAGTAGGCGAGCTGGACGGTGGGCTGATCGGTGGGCTTTTCGGCTGTCTGGCAGCTGGGCTCTTTGTGGGGCTTAGCACCATGCTGCATTACGGACTGGTAGGCAATGATATCACACTGGTGGATCAAGCCCAGTTTTCAGGAAGAAACTTAATTGTTGGGCTGGTCTTTGGGCTAACTGTTGGACTGGTCTTCGGACTCTTTGGCGCTCTTGACAGTGGAATTAGCGGTGGACTAGTCGATGGGTTTACTGCAGGGCTGGTCGTTTGGGTTATGTATTTCATTTATTCTAGTTTTGGCTCATCAGCCCTCGAGAATTCAGGATATCAGGTTCCAGGTGCTGGCATCATTCGCACAGGCAAGAATGGGCTGGTCATTGGTCTTGTAGGTGGGCTTGGAGCTGGGCTGGTCGTAGGGCTAGTTGTAGGCGTTGTCGCTGGGCTGGACATTGGGTTTGGCACGGGGCTAATCGTTGGAGTTGACGTTGGCCTTTTCGGTGCACTTGACGGTGGTCTTGGTATTGGGTTATTCGTCGGACTGGTAGTCGGGCTTTTCGGCGTACTTGACGGTGACATAGTCGTTGGGCCAGCTGTTGGGCTCCGCGTTGGGCTCTTTGCTGGACTCTTCGCTGGGCTCCTTGCTGGGCTCCTTGCTGGGCTTGTCAGTGGACGTAGCAGCGCGCTTGATACCTATATACGATATTGGATTGTGCGCTCACTGTTAGCCCGTGCTGGCTTTCTGCCTAACATCTCCCTCAGATTTTGGTTATTGCAAGTCGGGCGGATCGATGAGAATGACGTCTCATTCATTACCAAACGTGATCCCTATATTGCCTTCTTGACAGATATGGTCGACCGGAATATCGTTTTCCGTTCCGGCAACGGTTTCGCGTTCATCCACAGTTTGCTTCGGGATTATCTTGTTTCAATGGAAGACACAAATGTCTACCGTCCTAGCTCCAGTGCCTCTCAGTGAATGATTGCTCCGGGACCTATGGGAACGCGGAGTACACTTTCCGCGTACACAAGGATCCGCTTGGCAGATGGCCGCTGCCCATCGAGGGAAGGGGGGTCTGGTTTTGGGAGACCCTATATCCTATCGACCACCTGACAATGCCAGAAGTTACCCGCAATACTCAACGCTTGCTGTGAAGATCCGCGTGCTATGGCCGACTGGAGGGGGTGAAGTTTTGCGGGAGTCCTGTTTATACAAGACAGGCAAGCAGAATTAGATACCTTGAAGTCACACGCGAGGACAGACGACGAAAGCGGACAAAAACCAAGGTAACGTATATCGGTGAAAGGGGTCGGTTTCGCTGGGGCTAATCTGCTATCAGCCGTCGTCGGCATCGCGTATCTCGTTGTCATCGAGGGTGCCGTTGCTCCCAGGCGAGAATGACACTGCTGCCCACCTATTATTCGCGATTTGATTGTGGCGCAACGTGACGTAGCTCGTGCCGCTTACATCGACACCAAAGAAGCGGTTGAAAACGATCCGATTGTCTTCCAGGATAGCGCGACCATGATGGTCGACAAAGACGCCACTCTCCTCTCCATGAGCGATGCGGTTGCCGCGCAGTTCAGGCATGCCCCCCGGAATGTACACGCCCGCGAACCGGTTGGCGTAGATATGGTTGCGCTCTATCCGCGCACGCCCATCCAGGTTCAGGATGCCAAAGCCGTGATTGTTGTGCACACGGTTACGACGCACGGTTGGCTTGCCACCGACCACGGTAATTCCAGCTCGTGCGTGATTAAAGATGTCGTTGCAGGCAACGATGCAAGATGAAGTCTCGACCAGCACAATGCCCGCATCACTGCTTCCGTGGATGCGGTTGTGCTGGACCACACAATGTTCATCCGTGCAAATGTCGAGGCACACAGCGCACTCACTGAAGACGTCACAGTACTCGAGGATGACCTGTGCCTCGACCACTTCCACGCCTATTCGTGCGCTTGGCTCGCCCAATTGACGTAGGGTGAGGCGGGCGATACGGCCAGTGGTTTGCGTGATCCTCAGCACTGACTCACCAACCGCCTCGATCACGATGTCGCGGCGATCGCCTTGCCCCACAAGCTCGACCGACTTCGCGACGACAAGGCTCTCGCGGTAGACCCCGGGCCGAATCAGAACGCAGTCACCAGGATCGGCTGCGGTGAGCGCCTCGCTGATTGTGACGAAGGTCCTGCTGCCACAAGGATCAACGACATGGTCTGTCATATGCATGGCCCCTGCTGCTGTCCACTTGATGGTATCTCTGTCCACCTGCATGATACGGCGGTCCCATCGACAGGAGATAGCGGGAGGGAGAGAAGGACCATCGCCTGTACGGCTTCCAGCAACCAAGCGACAAGAAGACACGTCGCCCGCGGTACGGCTACTATTGTAACCACAGCGTTCATTGAGAAGTTGTCGCAGACCAGCGACGCCGTTCGAGCGATCGATAAGGGAGGGGGGTCGGTTTTGGGAGCCTCTGTCTCCTATCCCATGGCTGAGTTGACAGGGCGGAGCGGCCTCTCCTATACTGAGTCGTACATCCTGGTAGACTATTTCGTATGTCGTGGCGGCGCAGCGCGGCTCCGTCTCAGGTGTCAGAACCGATTTTTTAGCACACGATTCGTCGTGCGTCCATCCAACTTACTGGCAGAGGCGGATAAACTGTGGAATCAAACCTTCGTATCCCTGGACCGACCCCCGTACCGCCTGAGGTCATGGCGGCTATCGCGCGTCCAGTCATCAACCATCGCGGTCCCGAATTTGCTGACATACTGCAGCGCGTTACCCTAGAACTCCAGCACTTTTTTCAAACCAAACAGCCGGTGCTTGGATTCCCATCCGCCGGTACTGGAGTAATGGAATCAGCGATCGTCAATTGCTTCTCACCTGGAGACGAGGTGCTTGCGGTCACTATTGGGGTCTTCGGTGACCGATTGGCGAAAATAGCCGAGTTGTTTGGCTTGCGAGTGATCCGCGTCGAGACAGAGTGGGGCAAGGCCGCCGATCCCGAGGCGGTTTCCGACCAGCTTGCGAACGCCCGCAATCTGCGTGGAGTACTGTTAACTCACAATGAAACTTCCACTGGGGTTACCAACGACTTGCAGTCGCTAGCTCGCCTGGTACGGCAACAGCGTCCGGATGCCCTCATCATCGTAGATGCCGTCAGCTCGCTCAGCTGCGTGGACTTGCGGATGGATGACTGGGACCTGGATGTCGTCTTTACCGCTTCACAGAAGGGTTGGATGCTACCGCCTGGGCTAGCTATGGTCGGCGTCAGCGAACGCGCCTGGTCCGCTACCAAGCAGGCGACATTGCCGCGTTACTACTGGGATTATCAGATAGTCAGGAAGTCTCTTGATAAGGGTCAGACTCCGTATACACCACCGGTTAATCTCTACTTTGGGCTGGATGCAGCTCTCGAGATGATGCTCGCAGAAGGACGTGAAGCCATTTTTGCCCGGCACCGGCAGGTAGCCGATCTGACGCGAGAGCGAGCCCGCAGTCTGGACCTTCGCCTCTTTGCCGAGCCGTCACACGCCTCAAACACAGTGACCGCGATTGAAGTACCGGACGGCATTGAAGCCAAAATGCTTACCAAGGCACTTCGCGAGCAGGAAGGCGTGGTCATCGCCGGTGGGCAGGAGCGGCTGGAGGGAAGAATTATCCGCATCGGGCACCTTGGCTATGTTCATGAAGCCGAGATCAACGACTGTATGGATGCTCTGGCACGGCAGCTGGCAGCGCTTGGTTACAATCCGCCGTCGCGATCACCGTCCGTACCAGTGGAAGCTTCCAGCCAGTCTCTGGAATAGCGAGAATCCGCGACCGACGTTTGCTCTCGGGTCTCCTGGAATCAGCTGGTACGGCTATCGGCCCTTCTATACGCTCGCCGGGGCTGGTCCAGGTCGAGTGAAGTGGAAGATAGGCACATGCAAGACAATACCCGCGCCAAAAATCGCCCTGCTCATATTCTGGTAGCTGATCCGATTGCTCCCGCAGGAGTCGATGCGCTCCGCGGTGTAGCACAGGTTGACGAGCGGCATGGGCTGCCACCCGCTGACTTAATCTCCGTCATCGGCGAGTATGATGCCCTGGTGGTTCGCAGCGAAACCAAGGTCACCGCTGCGGTGATCGAGGCTGGCACACGCTTGCGTGTGATTGCGCGCGCGGGGGTTGGGGTAGACAATATCGACGTCGAAGCGGCCAGCCGTCAGGGTATCGTAGTTGTCAATTCTCCCACCGGCAACATTGTCGCCGCTGCCGAGCATACCGTAGGGCTGCTGTTCTCGCTTGCGCGCCACATACCCATGGCCAACGCCGCTTTGCGGGCCGGTCTCTGGGAGCGGGCGCCATATACGGGCACGGAATTACGCAACAAGACCCTTGGCATCGTAGGTCTTGGCAAGGTAGGGCTTGAAGTCGCGAGGCGTGCCGGCCAGGGCGGCCTCGAGATGCGCCTCCTGGCCGCCGATCCCTACGCCGCCGAGGAGACCGCTCGCAAGTTTGGTGTCGAGCTGATTGGCCTGGCGGAGCTGTTGCCGCAGGTGGACTTCCTTACCGTACATACCGCGCTGACCAGCACAACACGCGGTCTCATAGGCCGAGCGGAACTGGCAACGATGCGCCCAACCGCACGCGTGATCAATTGCGCCCGCGGTGGAGTGATCGACGAGGAGGCGCTGCTAGAGGCACTTGAGGCCGGTAACCTGGCCGGCGCGGCTCTAGATGTCTTTACCAAAGAGCCGCCTGAGCCGGAATCGGCGGCCCGCCGCCTCATTCAGCACCCTTTGGTGGTAGCAACCCCCCACCTGGGCGCCTCGACCGAAGAAGCGCAGATCAATGTCGCGGTCGAAGTAGCTGAGCAGATTAGCGAGGTTTTGCAGGGCGGCTCTGCCCGAGCAGCGGTAAATGCCCCCCTGATACTGCCGGAAACACTGCGCCAGCTGCAGCCATGGATGGAACTGGTAGAAAAACTAGGCAGGCTATATACCCAGTTGCATCCGGGACCTCTCGAAAAGGTCGAGCTAAGCATTAGCGGCGAGATTGCCGCCTATGACACCCGCCCGCTGGCAGCGGCGCTCATCAAGGGGCTCCTCGAGTCGGTTTCAGAGGCGCATGTCAACCTCATCAACGCACCCGTACTGGCCCACGACTGGGGACTCGAGATTATCGAGAGCCGTTCCACCGCGGCTGAACAGTACGCCAATCTGGTCGAGGTAAAAGTGGCGGCGGATAAAGGGGACGCTCTGCAGAGACTTGCCGCGACCATCGCGTGGGGCGAGGAACGCGTGGTTCGGGTGGATCAATATGCTACTGACTTTGTTCCACAGGGCTACATACTGTTTTGTCGCAATGTCGATCGGCCCGGGATGATTGGCCGTGTCGGCACCATTTTGGGTGACGCCGGAGTCAATATAGGGCACATGGATGTCGGACCGATCGCTGGAGTGTCTGGGAGAGGCAAGTCGTCAGGCGGCGAGGCCCTCATGGTGCTTTCAGTCGACGACACGATACCTGAAGCGGCCATTGAGCAGATCCGGCTTACCCACGATATCTTCAATATCACCAGCGTCCGGCTGGGCTAAGCGCTTCCGCTTCCGCTTCCGCTTCCGCTTCCTCCCGTCACTCGCTTTGGTCGCCGCTCAACCTTCACCAAAGTTGGGAGGCGCAAATAGGGCGGCTACCAGCTGCTCGGCGTCATGGCGAACCAGATGTTCTTGGGGAAACGCCAGGAAATTGTCAACTATGACATCGGGAACCAATTCACGTACCACCTCCTCGTCCAGCTCTACTGGGTGCTGCGCCTCCTGGGCATAGCGACCAAGCAAGTGTGGTGGGAAGGAGCCGTCATGAGCAATGACCCGGTCAACGTGCCCGCCCAGATACTGGTGGATCTGGCGCACGAAGTCCGATACTTTGAAGCCTTCGGTCTCGCCGCGTTTGGTCATGAGATTGCACACATAGATCTTCTGCGCACCCGAGATATGAATGGCATCAGTAACGTTTTGCACGAGCAAATTGGGCAGAATGCTGGTATAGAGATCGCCGGGACCTATGACAATAATGTCGGCTCGCTTGATGGCCCGTAGTGCCTCTTCACATGACGGCGTCTCCCGATCCAAAAAGACTCGCTTGACGGGAGACAAGACGCCATCGGTTCGTTTACCTCGAGTATCGATCTCGGTTTCGCCGCAGATGATCTCACCATCTTCCAGCTCGGCGCAGAGCGTGGCATGGGAAAGAGTTACCGGGACAACCTTGCCCGCGGTATCCAGGAGCTCCTGGGCCTCCTCAAGCGCTTGAAGCAGATTACCGTCGTTTAT
>JBKQTH010000079.1:0-9940 GCA_052143275.1 Ktedonobacterales bacterium
AGTGGAGGTGTCGCACGAGTGAACTGGTCCCGAGGGGATATCCCAGAGTAGAGGCACCAGAGCCACGTGTGCTAACACCAGGAAGCATGCGCTAGCACCGCTAGAACACCACCGTACAGCCCAACACAGCTTGTATTAACACCACAGCTGTGCTGCGCTAACACATGTGCTAACACACTCCATGGCACCCCAGAGCTATCACCGACAGACAGGCAACGTGCCATTTGAGCCTGCACGTACGTGCAAGAAACCGCCTCGCAAGTGGAACTGGTGTTCCTACTCATTCTCGCGTATTCAGACGCCCTGTTGCCTCTCCCTCACGCAGATCGCTGTCGGAGCTGCTCCACGTCGATCCGCTGTGTGTCTGCCATGAGGTGCTCACCGGTTGAGAGAACCTCATGGCAGCATTCACACTGCCCTCGTACTTTTGACGCACCGCCTATGCTAGAGGCAATCAAGCAGAGCAGGAAGGAGAGCGAGGCAGATATGAGCGGCTGCTCTGGGCCGGCTACGCCTGCTCAGAGTTAGGTCGAGAGCTATACGTATAGCGTATCTCAGCGCCATTCATAGAAGGCGGAGCAGGATAGACAACGCAGAAACGCGTTGCCTGGTAGCCGTCGCTCTCGAATGAAAGTGTACTCGTCGGGGACGACTTTACGCAGAGTGCACCCGACGTCTCCAGGCGCTGTGCGATCTGCACCGTCCTGCCGCCCTCTAGGCGCTCCACAACGAAGCGCAAGTCTGTGCCCTTGGTAGCTGTACGTTGCGCACCCACGCAGGGGAGCGTAAATGTGGCGTTGAAGTGACCCGGCGGGATGTCGAGCCAGGAGGTACGCAACGTCGTATCTGTCGCTCCGTAGACTGTGTTGGCAGAATCGAAGCGTATCTGCCGGTCATACACCACGGCACCTGGCGATTCAGGAAACGAGTCAAACCACCACGTGGGAAACACCTGTGGAAACTCCTCGACCAGGCGCGGACCTGCGGTGCTGACGTAGAGCATGCGCAGATCTAGCAGACTCGCTCCGGCGAAGTACCCGTTTACCACACCGAGCACGAGACACCAGCCGACGACAGCGATGCCGAGACTTCCGCTGAGACGCCTCAGCACGCGAGCAGTGCGCACGTCTATGGCGCTTCCCAGTGCGTCACGCAGCCCGTGATCTACCGCTGCCATGTGAGGCTCTCGCTGAAACTGCCGGCGCAGGCAGGAGATACCTACAGCAAGGAGCGCGGTAACGCAGAGCGCGAAAAATGGGGCCGCCTCCACTGTAAACCGCGCGGGATAGGCCAGCCCTTGATAAATGTCCGGTGTGGCGATTGACGCAAGAAAGATACCCAGCAGTCCAAACAGAACAAGCGTGACGGCGAACCCGTAGTGGAGATTGCGCCGCCAGAGCAACAGGAGTCCTGGCAGCGCCAGCAGATCGAGTGGAGCCCACGGGAAAAGTCCACTTTGCCGACTCAAGAACATATCCTGATAGAGTGATAGTCCTCGCTGCACGCTCAAGTGTTGTGAGCTCAGGCTCGCATCTGGCTGTGGCGAGTCAGGCGGTATCCAGCTTCCATAATAGTGGTGACTATAGAGCGCGATAAGCGCTATGCTCAGCAGAAAAGCCGCCGCCACGATACTCCATGCCAACCACACGCCGCGATCCGCTCCCTCGTTGCTCTGCCGACACAGGCGCCTGCGCAAGACATATGCGGCGAGGCTCACGAGCATGAGTGCGACCAGCACATATTTGATATGCAGCCAGGGGAGGAGAAATATCAGTCCACCCAGCAGCACGCTTGCACAGATGAGGCGCCGGCCGCGAGCCTGGGGCAAGATACGCATCTCCAGCAGAAAGCCGCAAAACACAAAGGAGCCTGCCGCTACCGAGGGAAAGACCTGTCCGACATAGAGAAGCGCAGGTATAGACCCCAGGTAGGCAAAGACCGCGAACCCTCCCACCAGGCGAGAGGAGAAGAGCCTCGTCGCTTCGGCGAAGAGAAGCGCCGCCGTCAAGGCTGCCAGCACCGCCTGAAGGCCGACGATACCGGGGCGACCTGCCATCAGGTACGGCAGCATGATGAGCACCGCATAGCCAGGCAAATACTGTAGCATACGCTCACCATTGGCCAGGTAGTCCCACGAGTGATCATCGCGACTAGAGAGGAAGTGATGATAGAGGCTGGGGTTGTTGACGATGGCCGCCACACTCGGCGTATGGAAATGAAGCAGCGCATAGGATTGCATGAGATACCACGGTTCATCACCTGTGGCAGGCATGCGATGCACAAGCAGGTCGTTGAGGCCGAAAGCCATCACGAAGCTCACACAAAAGACGCAGACACTCCAGACAGGTATGGGACGTGGCCACATGCGGATGCGCGATCGTTCCCCTGCTGGCCTAGATAGGGCAGGAACAGTGATCGTTTTTTTTGGCGTCATCAAGGCCGCCTTGTTGGAATATAAGCGAGCGTACTGTACAGCTGCAAGCATATTCTAACACGTCAAGGAACCTGCTCATTACTGATCTGTGCACAGTCGTCTAAGCTTTATGTGCCGTCAAGACGAATGGTGCCAATCAGGGGTGGCTCACAACTTTAGTCCTTTGTGCAGAGATCAGTAGTTTGTGAAACCGATTGCACACAGCCACCTCGATTGAAATGACACTAGCGGCAATGAGATGTCCACCGCTCAAGGGACCCACGTGGGAATCTGCCGTGACCGCTAGAGTTCCTTCTCTCTTCCAACTCATGTCCGGCATTGGCCGCCCGCACATTTCGTTGCTACTCCGTTGACACGGGTAGTATGCTATGCAAGGCGAGAGTGCGGCGAAAGCACTCCTCATCTCTCAATATCTTCTGTCCCGGTCCCATAGTGCAGCGTCTTAGTGCGATTGCCTCCAGCGCGTTCCTGGGGCCTCTGAGATCGAATAGGATTCGGCAGCTATACCAGACCAGACAATAGAGTGCGGGAGACAGAAAAGATGGCGGATCAGCCCAGCGCCCTGAGTCAGGAGCCTTATACCGGAGTCGTAGTGATCCATGGCATCGGCAACCAGAAGCGCAACGAGACCTTAGTCGAAGCGATCAACGCTCTAACCTATTGGTTCAACAACCATGCTGGTCTCGACCTCCAGCCGGAAGGCAGCGGCCGCGTATGGCTGACGACGGAGTTGCGCGATGACGATGACCCTGATCAGCCGGCCTCACGGGCCACGCTGGATGTGGTTGCGCCGCTAGAAGGCGGTTCTGACACCACCGGACGCGCCGCCGACGATGGGCCGCATGTGCGCCTGGAGTTCCGGGAGGTCTGGTGGGCCGAGTCGTTTGGCATACCCAAGGTCGGCCCGGCACTCGCCTGGGCAGGGGTGCAATTCCGGGAGTAATTGACGCATCTCTTGATCCCGGCTGGCTTTCGCTTTGGACCAGCACGCTCAGATGCCATCTCAAGACTCACCATCTGGAACCGCTAGCGCCAGCGGAGAGCGTGCAGTCCACAAAGCACCAGTGGCGCCAGCAACCATGGCTGGGTGTCGGATTGTGGCTCTATGATCTCATCCAGTACGTCTGGAAGCTGGCGCAGTGGGTGATCCTCACCCCACTCATCAGCGTGTTGCTAGTGCTGCTCGGCCTGGTACGCTTGCTTGCCAACATTCCGTTCCTGCAGTCAACGCTCATCGGCAGTGCCACCGCAACCATTAACTACGTCGTCCTCCATTGGATCGCCTCGATGCAGGTCTACCTGCTCGATTACAGCCGCTCCGCCTCCCTGCGCCAACGCTTTGACCATGAAGTGGAGACATTGCTCGATGATCCAGCCTGCGAACGCCTGGTGGTGATTGCTCATTCCATGGGCACAGTGATCTCGTATGAAGGATTGACGACGCTGCTGGTCCAGCCGGAATGGCAACGGAAGGCAGCAGGCAAGAAGCAGATCACCTACATTTGCCTGGCGCAAGCGCTACGGCGCATCTGGCTGCTCTCGCGTACCGATCCGGAGCGACTGCGTGGTGTCTTGCCGGAGCAGGTGCGCTGGCTGCATTTCTGGGCCCGATACGATCCGGTCGCGGTGGGCCCGCTCGATCCCCACGCACTGCCTCCACCTGACCGGCGCGCTTCCCCGCGGGTCCGCGCCGCCAATCAGGCCCTCTGTATGCGGCTCGCACAGGTGGAGAACGTCGATGTGGTCAATACCGATAGCATCTATGCCGACCATACGACCTACTGGCTGAATGTGGAGCAGGTGGTCGGACCGATCGCCCGTGAGCTGGTCTCCGGACACCCGGAGCTTGAGCGACTTACCGAGCAGCATTTGGCCACGCGCGAGCACGTCGTGCAACGCCGATGGGGAGTCGCCTGGCGTGCCGTCGTCGCTCTGGCCACCGGCTTTGGTCTGGCTGCCCTGCTGGTCGTACTGGATGCGCTCCATAGAGGAGGGCTGGGGAACGCCGTCGCTGGGGCAGTAGGAGCAGTGCTCGGCAGTCCAGCTGTCCAGCAGTTTCTGAACAACAACACCTTCGACCTCTATACGCTGATCAGCACGTATCTATCGCAGTGCGTGCACGGAGCAGGCGCATGCAGTGGTGTGGGAAATTTGACCAGTAATCCCAATCTCATCGTGCCGTACCTCCTCGCAGTGTACTTTATGCCGGCGTACCTGGCTACTGCCATCGCTGCGCTGGTGATACTTGTACTCGGCATCGAGGTGGGTAGCTGGCTCGTGGCCGCACCCTCCCCTTTCACCTTCCGTGAAGCCACTGCTACCCGCGCGGTCCTCGTCCTGACGGTACTCGGGCTCGTTATCGGCACAGTGGGACTGCTCGTGGCCATCGCGTTGCCGCGCGTCGTCGATGTGCCCTTCGACCCCCACAGTCTGCCACCCGTCGCGGCCGCCTACCTCTGGATCATCGGAGTAGCCGAGTTCTTCTGGTTCCTGGCGCTTGGGGTTACTGTCATTGATACCCTGCAGGGACGTCGCTTGGGCTGGCTGGTAGGCGTTGGGGCCGCCCGTCTGTCTGACGCTGATTGCGCCGCCATTCTATGCGATATGCGCCGTCACCGTGGCCCTGGCCGGATGCCTCGCTCTGGGCATCGACGCGGCGCGCCGCCGGCGGTGGGGTCAGGTCGCGAGCCTCGCGTTGGCGGGACTTCCACTCGTGGTGGCGGTCGGAGACCTCGTGCACCCACACGCTTACCTCACGCTCGGCTTTCTCGCTGTCGCGGCGCCGGTGGCCGTCTACGGGATCTGGACCAGCTTCGGACTGCTGCAGCCGATCTCGAGAAACAGGGATCGGTCGGGCGGCGTGCGCTCACTCTCGGTGATCTACCTGCTTCTCTGCCTGATTACCACACTCGCGCCATCAGAGCCCCTTACCTGGGTCGCCCTCGTCGGCGTGACGACCTTGCTGGCATTGGTAGCCTGGGGATGGGCGCTGGCGGACGCCGCTCGTAGCCGCCGGTGGGAGTGGGTGGGTGGCTTGGTGCTGATCGCTGTCGTCCTGAGCATCCTGGCTGACGGACATGTGCCTGGAGGCAAGCTGGTCCTGCTGCCCACTCAGGTATCGGTACCTCCTGCGCCTTGGCTTATGTGGTCCATTCCCTTCGTCGTCGCGGCGCTGAGCTACGGCCTGTGGGCGGGCCCCTCGGGGCTCCCCTCGCCGCCCAAAGCGGCTGGCCACCCCGTCAGGCGGGCGTTTCAAGTCGGCTTCTTGCCAGCGTTGGCTCCTGAGGCCTTGATCGTGTTGGCGGTCGGGCTTCTGGTATGGGACGTGATGGCTGCACCGACCCACTTGATCGTCACGGAATTCCCGCTCCCCAGCGCGAGCACTGCGCCATTTACTATCAGGATCGGGCCCATTCTTGCCCGCGGGTGGGCCGACTTCACCCCCGTACAACGGCGTTGGGCCAGCGCCCGGCTGGCCCACTTGTATCGTCGCCGGGCCGGACGACAATCTTTGGTTCGCTGAAACGGGCAAAATCGGGCGCATGAGCACGTCTGGCGCCCTCCAAGAGTTCCCACTACCCGACCCTACGAGCTTTATTGGGTGCATCGCGGTTGGGCGGGATGGCAACATTTGGTACACCAACTCTAGCGATGAGGCGATCGGGCGTTTGACGCCGACCGGAGCGGTCCAAGAGTTCGATGTATCCGGCCCAACTGGGAATGGCGAGCCCCTTGGGATCGCCGCTGGACCGGATGGCAACCTCTGGTTCACTGTCTATAGCAGTGGCGAGATTGGCCGCATCACACCGACCGGAGACGTGCAAGTGTTTTCTGTTCCAGGTGCGCTGGCAGGCACCGGAGAGAACGCACCTCTGCTCGCAGACCTCATCAGTATTACTGACGGTCCGGATGGCGACCTTTGGTTCACTGAAGCGGGGATTACCCAGCCCACGAACGGCACCGGTCAGACGCAACCTCCTAGCACCAGCGCCATCGGACGCATCAGCCCGACCGGGATCATCCAGCTCTTCCCGCTACCCGATCCCAGCAGCGTTCCAGGCGACATTACCAGCGGTCCAGATGGCAACCTATGGTTCACCGCTGAAGATGTGAAGGGTGGCATGATCGGGCGCATCAGCCCGACTGGAGCGATTAACGAGTTCCGGCTCCCAGACCCAAACAGCATTCCCGTCGATATCACCACCGGACCGGACGGCAACCTCTGGTTCACTGAGGGGAACGAGTCACCTAACACCCTCAAGTTAAGTGGTGGCACGCTTGGACGCATCAGTCCGAGCGGCGCTGTGCAGATCTTTCCCTTACCCGATCCTGCGAGCAACCCCATTGGCATTACGGCTGGGCCAGATGGCAACGTGTGGTTTACCGAGAGCGCGACCGATACCATCGGCCGACTTGTGCCGTGGCTAGCCGATCGCGGTATAGGTGCCGGTGACGGCAGCCCCGTTGGTAGTATTGTACGGGTGCTACCACAATACGTGCAAAAATAGGGCATACCTGCACCAGGCCAGTACAACGTATGCTGCACACATTTGACATGGGGCAGTGATCCTCGGCCATGCCGACGACACGGATGAGCATCGCTTGCAGGCCTAGCCTGCTGCGCGTGGATATGGGATTGCCTGCATAACTATCGGCCCCACGGCCACCGGCGGCGCCCCATGGGCTGGTCCGAGGCGGTAAGAGACTGTCCAACGTTGAACCTGCGCCGCTGCGCATGGTTCTCGGCTCACAGGCACTTGAAAGCACCGTGACGCCATTGCGCCAGCGGATCGGAAGCATTGAGGCGCAGACTGAGTTCACCGCTTCGACTGACTTCCTGCATATGCCATTACTGGTACCCACACCGCCTGACAGTGTCTGAGACTACAGCCTGCGACCTTGAGGGCATCCAGCTGCAAGTCCAGATTCTGATCGGCAGTCGATACCCGAGCATAGCCCAGTTTCATCGTACGCCTCCTGTTTGGTCTGCTGGCCACAGTGCACACAAACTCATCGCAGGACACAAGTTTCTGAACGTTTATTCATGAACGAGTTTCAGAACATATGGGGCCGGGAAAATACGCTTCCCTGAAAGTGCCCAACGGCAGAGTACGGAATACGTTCGAGTGTGTTGAAAAACGCGTAGATACGCCGCTTGGTAGAAACTGGAGTTCTTGTGCCATGTTTGACACCGGATTACGACCTGGTACGTAGGAAGTTGTAGGGGCGATTCACCCGATGAATGCTACCAACTGAGGAGGAGCAGGCGCATGCGAAGCGATGAGGACGGCGAGCGCACCCAATTCGAATTGCTCACTCGCTACCTCCGAGAAATCGGCCAGGTACCGCTGCTCAGTCAGGCGCAAGAGATCGATCTGGCCAAACGCGTCGCGGTTGGCGATCCTGATGCCATGCAGCAGCTCACCTTGGCACACCGGCGCCTGGTGGTCAGCATCGCCAAACGCTATGTGGGCCATGGACTCTCCCTGCTGGAACTGATTCAACATGGCAATACTGGGCTGGCGGAAGCTGTGCCTCACTACGACTGGCGGCGCGGCGACCGGTTCGCCTCACAAGCCGCAGCGTGGATACACGGGGCCCTCAGGCGCGCTCTAGACGACCTCGGGCACAGGAGAGAACCGGAGCACTAACCGGGATCGCTCGAACTGGCAATAGAGGAGCACGCTTCTGCCTAGACAGATGGTGCAGATAGGTGCTACGTTGATCTCATGCTCAACTCGACCCCGACCATCTACACTGACCTGAATACTGTCCTGTGCGAACTGGTCACCACGACACACGCCATCCTTGGTGAGAACTTCTGCGGTGCCTACCTGCAGGGATCATTCGCGGTCGGGGACGCCGATGCCTCCAGCGACGTCGACTTTGTGGTCGTGACCCATACTGAGATCAGTGATGACCACGTAGCAGCACTCGGCTCTATGCATGCCCGGTTTCCCACGCTCGACGTCGAGTGGGCCAAACACCTGGAGGGGTCCTACATCCCCAAGGGTGTGCTGCGCCGGCCAGGCCCGTCCTGCGGACCGTTCTTGTACGTCGACAACGGCAGTCCCCACCTGGAATGGTCCAACCACGACAACACCGCCGTGGTTCGTTGGGCGCTGCGCGAATACGGGATCGTGCTAGCCGGACCTGATCCGGCCAGCCTCGTGGATGAGGTGACCGCGGACGTGCTGCGGAGCGAGATTCGCCGCACCATGCGCGAGCGGGCGCAGGATTTGCGCGCCTCTAGAGACTCATCGGACAAGCCGTGGAGCGCCTGGCTCCAACCCCATGTCGTCCTTGCCTACTGTCGCATGCTGCACACCCTCAGCACTGGTCGGGTGGGCTCAAAGCTGGCAGCTGGACACTGGGCGCTGAGCGCCCTGGACGACCGCTGGGCAGACCTTTTGCACCGCGCCCTAGACGACCGGCCCGATCCGTGGGAGCGCGTGCACCGGCCAGCCGACCCTGCGCTCGTCGCTGCCACCTGGACCTTCATCGACTACGCCCTTCAACGGGCCGAGACGACACAGCCGTAACCGTCGCTCTGCATTGACGCTGCCCTCGGCGAAGCATGAGTATCTCTGCCACTATCGTTATGGACGTCAACCGCCTTCTGGACTGATACCGTGTCGCACCGTAGTGTTGTAGTATGTCGCCCTGCCAAGCCCGCGAGTCCGCCACAGGCGCGGGGAACTATTCTCCAACGATAGGACGCGACGACCGATCAGATGTCGAGCAGCATGCTATACTGAACCAGGTGACAACTGAGCGGATGCTGGGACAGAGGCCTCTAGCCAGGAGCGATACGCCATGCGCTACTTTCGCCGCTTACCCCCTCTCCTGCGCGTGGCAAGTCTGGGACTGCTGTTTCCCCTCGTATTTCTCCTCCTGCCCCTCAACTCCTTCTTCGAGATGATGGGGCCATCTCCCACTGCCTCGGAGTATGCCGATCGACTGCTCGTCATCGGGCTGAATCTCGGCACGGTCGGCATAGCCTGCTTCTTCGTGGTGCAGAGCTATACTGAGTGCTTTCGCCAGCCGGGCGCTCCCGGGCCGTTTCCACTCGAATCCTGGCAGAGCCAGGTGCGGGCCTTTATGCTGGCCGCAGCTCTACCGATCGGTGCGCTCGTGTTGGCGGTCATCATCTCCCCAACCTCGCGGGCCTTCCAAATCGTCTTCCCAGTCTCTCTCCTGGGTGTGTTTGAGATGGCTGTGGTCAGTGCATTACTCATGGGGCATGTCCTACTCTGACGCGAATCCTGCGTGCACGGAGCGCTGGATACGTCGCTCGCCTTCCACTCAGCCTGCTGGTGCGGTCTTACGCTGTGGCCTGATACGGTTTCCTTGACGGTGCCTGTAATATAGAGACGTGGGCAGACCGGTACCGACCGCCTACAGGGGTAGATGCTAGACGGGAAGGGGAGTTTAGGTAATGTCCGATGCCTCTCACGCGCCGTTGACGCAGGCTCGTCGTGTAGAAGGGGCCGCTGGCATACTCGC
>JBKQTH010000080.1:0-6574 GCA_052143275.1 Ktedonobacterales bacterium
GCAGCCCCTGTTTCGCAGTGTAGCATGTGGACCCGCCAAAAACTTCTCCCAGCTTGCTCATTTCTGGGGTATGCTCGCGTGGAACGTGAGATAAACGAATAAACCGTGAAATATTCAGGAACGAGCGTACATCGCGCTCGTTCCTGAATACACCTCGAATGCTGTCAAACCATCAATTCGTCTTTGGGAAGGTGAGCCCCATGCAGTTTTCATTCCATCCGATGGATCGCATCAGCGCCGCAGCGATCGTCACGTGGCACTACGAGCCCCCGTATGATTTCTACGATTGTGGCAGTGATGGGGAAGACGAGACCACCGCGATGATCGATCCCACCAATCAGTTCGTTGCCATCAGGGAAAGGAAGCTGGGATTGGTGGCATTTTGCAGCTTCGGCCTAGATGGACAGGTCCCTGGCGGCGATTATTCAGCGGAGGCGCTGGATCTTGGCCTGGGCATCCGTCCAGATCTGACCGGGCACGGATGGGGATCCACTTTCGTTGCGGCAGTGATCGCTCAAGCTGAGACAACTCATACGCCCAAGCGCCTGCGTGTGACGATCGCCGAATTCAATCAGCGTGCCCGCCTGGTGTGGGAACGCGCGGGATTCCACTTCGTTCAGCGCTTCCTGGCAGAGGTGAATGAGACCCCGTTCATCATCTTGATCCGTGATGAAATGCCATGACTCTCCCTGGAAAACAACAGTTCGCCCAAAGTAGGTATTTCCGTTTTTGGCAATCTTCCTTGCGGAAGATGGGCAAGAAGGGAGCGTTTCGAACCCGAAAGCGTGTGGTAGCATAGACGTAAGATCCGTCCTTCATGGAGCGATGGACACCTGAAGAGGTGACATGCATGGCGCAAGCCCAGTATCCGTTGGGTCGGTGGCAGCCCTGGCGGCCCCACGAGGTGGCAGCCTTTTTTGCCACCCTGCCCGTTCCATGGTGGATCGCGGGCGGTTGGGCCATCGATCTCTTCCTTGGTAGGGAGACACGCCCGCATGAGGATATCGACATCCTCATCCTCCGGCGGGATCGCCAAGCCTTGCGCTCCCTGTTGGGGGCGTGGGACGTGCAAGCAGCGCTGCAACCACCCCGCGATGAAACCTGGCCTTTTCTCCCCTGGCACCACGATGAAGACCTCGACGAGACCATCCACGACATCTGGTGTCGCCCCGATGCGACGCAGCCCTGGACAATCCAGCTCATGATCGCCGATACCCAGGATGACCAGTGGCTCTTTCGCCGCCTGCCCAGCATTCACCGTTCCGTCGCAACCGTCGGGGACATCACCCCCGAAGGCATCCCCTATCTCGTCCCCGAGATCCAATTGCTCTACAAAGCCAAGGGACTGCGCCCCAAGGATAAAGCGGACTTCCGGCAAACCTTGCCCGTGTTAAGCTGGGAACGGCGCACCTGGCTCAGAGAGGCGCTGCTCCAGGCGCATCCCGAGCATCCGTGGCTGGATTACCTGACGAATGGCTGAGAGCAAGAGAGGCAGCGTCCTCACCGCGACGTCCGCCAGCACGACGGGAGAGGTGAGGAAACGGCCTGGAGCCAAGACAGGAAGGGCAGTGGTGAGAGGCCAACGAAGCCGCAGCACGCCGCCGATCTGGATTGGGTCCGATACAGTACTCGTAGCCACAGCAAGACGGCTGCTCATCCGACGGCAGCCGAGATGGCCCCGTGGGTTCCATGTGAGCGAACATCTTCGGCCGAGTGGAGTCAACCTTGATCGGGGCGGTGAGGATGCAGGAGCCCGCGGATGTCGGATGTGGGCTCCTGCTAGAGGCGCTGCTGGTATCCCCTCAGCGCCCCGCGGTGCCCAGGTCGTCGGAGCGTCCGGTCGCCAGCCGGGACCATTGGGCGGTGGGACGTCCATCCGTGCGGAACTGGTCGCCGGTGTTTGCCCAGTGTTGCGGCCAACCGGCAGGCGAGTCTTCATGGGTCTCCTGCCGACCGTACACGGTCATGTCCAACAGCCCGTAACTGGAGCCCATCACCTCCGTGCTGCGCCCGCTGTTCCAGTAGGTCTCGAACACGCGGTCGCCGTGCCGCAGGTAGCACACCAGCATGCCAAAACCGCGCCCGGCGAGCAGGGCGTCGGCGGAGTCCTGCGCCGAGTACCATGGGCCGTCCCACCCCATGAAGTCGCGGTAACGGGCGCTCTCCTCGTACGGGCCTTCGCAGAACGTGGCGTAGGTGACGTCGCGGGAATGCAGGTAGGACAACTCGCGCACGTGGCCGGTGAAGAAGGTGCAGCCCTCGCACTGGCCCTCGGCGGGTTGACCAGTGTACCACATGTGAAAGTAGACGATCAGCTGCCGCCGGCCCTCGAAGACCTCTAGCAGCGTGACCGGTCCATGCGGGCCGATCACCGTGATGGTGGGGTCCACCTCCACCATCGGCAGACGCCTGCGAGCCGCCGCGATTGCATCCCCTTCGCGGGTGTGCGCCTTTTCCCGAACCAGCAGCTTGTCCAGTTCTGCCTGCCAGGTGGCCCGGTCGACCACCGCAGGCAGCGCAGAGGTGTCGCTGCCTGCGGTGAAATTATGCTGATCACGTGTGTTCATAGGTGTTTCCTTCTGTCCTCTCCCTCTTGGATTCGGGATGACTCGTGGGAAGCAGAGATCTTCTCACAATTTGCACGTACATCTATTCTACGAGCAGAGAAGGGAAAAAACATCTCGTATCTTGCTCAAATCCTCGGCTCGGCTCTCGCCTGGGAAAGATTAGCCGACGTGCCTGACCTGGCTTGACGGCAGCAGAGCATGGGTGCTGACGGAAGTCTGTCTTCTACGAAGTTTCAACATGTGCGTGCAACAGCCCGCTTCTCGCGCGGATTCTGTGTGAGAGAGGCCACCCGTTCCAAACGTTCGCGCCGATTTCCTACCTTTCACCTCAAAAATCGTCGAACATTCACGCGATTTACCACCAGTTGCTTTATCTGACCTCAAGTCCATAACACTCTCTAGCCATTGCTGAACTGGCGTCGCGCTGCATATCCGGAAGAACATGGCTATAGAGGTCGAGAGTGATGGCGATTGACGCGTGCCCTAACACCTCACTCACGACTTTGGGATGTACCGTTCTCCAAAACTTACCCAAATGTGGACAGGTCACTTCTGGTGTTTGGTTCCTGCTTCATCACCGCCAGTTGCACGCGGAGGTTACGGCTCCGCGCCAGAGCTGGCGGCTCGCACCGAGCGTTTACACTGTCCGGCGAACTGTCGGCCAGTTTAGCTAAATTGATCGCGGCATTCAGATCTCGATCCAGCACCAAGCTACAGCGCCGGCAGTGAAAGGTCCGATCCGAGAGAGTCAGCTCCTCATCGAGCCACCCACACCCACTACACCGCTTGCTCGAAGGCTCCCACCGGTCGGACGCGAATGACTGGCGACCAGCCGCTGATACAGACGAAGGCGGCGGCCGAAAATGTCCAGAGTAAGACATACCGGCAGACGTCTGTGGACAGCACCGAGCGGACTCCAAACCTGCAGGTTGCAGCTCAAGCTTCAAGGGGCACGCCGTCGCTTAATGGCGAAGCGTAGCGTCGTCCCCATGAACATCCCTTTGGACAGTTCCCCGCTGGAGGTACTGACCGATGTTAGGTAAGATTTTCGATCGTGTGGCGATGCATGTGACTTGACCCCCAGTTTGACCCCCACGCAGACGAATAGCCGTGAACTGTAACGAACGGCGCTAGGTGCTAATCCCCACATTCTCCCGCCTGAGCGCCTAGCGACGAAGACCGACGAACGACTAAAGTGGAGCAGTTGGATCCTAGCTCTTAATCCACAGTGCGGGAATGAGGCACGATTCCCATGTGGCATGAGAGTCAAACATAACAGCGAATCAAGCGACCGCAGGCTGCGACTCTGGTCTGGAATTGACTCCTACATGTGCAAAAATCCGCGAGCGGCCGGTTTCTTGACAGCGTTCACCGTCTTACACGAGAACTTGAGCGTAGGCCAGATGGCTTGTACACCCCGTTGATGTTCAAGAGAAAGAGCTACGATCGCGAACTGAGAGCCTTCATCAGCGTCACCGCCGACGCGCTCCCCGACCACGGACGCTACGTTTCATGCAACCTTGGCACCTTGATCGAGAGCATCTATGTTTCACCCCACTCCCCTGTGTGGTACAAAGACGTGGTTGCATCCGTCACGCAAAGCTACGGGCTTAGCGAGACCTTGGTGACACAGTCCGAACTGGATGCTAGCCTTGACTCGCTCTTTTGAGATATCCAGGAGTGTATCTCTTTACTTAGCGCAGGTCCACACTAGGCCGGGCGCACGAACTGCGAGGATCATCGCGTAACCTCGTGCGGCGCCGAAGGCCGAGCAGGTGGCGAGGAGCGGTGAGATGAAGCCCATGATTGATCAGACCGCGTTCGGCTCGATCACCATCGCCGGAGAGGACTTCGAGCATGACATTGTGATCCGGCTGACCGGGCAGGTGGAGAAGAGAAAGAAGAAACTATCCAAGGCCATGTACGGCACATCGCACGTGCTGTCGTTGGCCGAAGCCAAGCACGTCCATGAGAAGGGGGCGAAACGCCTCATCGTCGGCACGGGCCAGCAGGGCAATGTCCGGCTGTCAGAGGAGGCGGCGGGCTATTTCGCGCGCAAGCAGTGCCGCGTGCAATTGTTGCCCACCCCCAAGGCGATCCGGGCCTGGAATGAGGCCGAAGGCGCCGTGATCGGCCTATTTCACGTCACCTGTTGAGCGGGCGGCGCGGATGTAGACAGAGGCAGAGACGTAGGTAAGGGTCCCCAAGAGACCCGACGTCAGGTCTCCGGCACTGTCCCAGGCGCCGCGGACATTGTGTGTGCCGCAGAAGACGTCGGTGAGGTACTCCTGCGCCTCCAGCACTGCATGGAGGCCGTTGGCCGCGCCGAGGGCGGCCAAGGGTGGCAGCTCGAACGCGTCCAGTAGTACGGCGGCAAGAGCGCCGGAGCCATGGAAGTGGGGGATGAGGTCGAAGTTCGTGTAGCGGTCGTACAGGTTGAGGAAGTTGCCGGCCATGTCGAGCCAGAAGATGGAAAGGTAGAGGTCGTCTGACCAGACTGGATAGCACCGCCACCGTGGGCGCTTGTGCTGCCGCTGGGAGATGTAAAGGGCCGGAAAGATGAGGCTGAGACTGCCGACAATGAGGAGGTTGCGCACAGGGATGGCCTTGCCCTCGTAGCGCGGATCGTGGGGGTGGCGCAGCACATCCACAAGGAAGGCGGCGATGCTGACCCGCAGGAGCGCATTGAGCGCGAACCCCGCCAAACGACGCTTCATCGTCCACACTCCTTCAGCACCGGCCTGGTATAATGAATCTGATTATACGACGTACACGTGTGCCTCCAGCACTACATACCTCCCAACCCTCAGAATGAACGACTTCAGACAAAAGGAAAAGACTCTCAAAAACGCAGGTTAGGTCTACAATCGTTCAATGCTACTACGCCAATTTCTACGCCAACGACGGTGGCTACTGATGAACGTGCATGAACTGGAGAGCGCCAGAAACCCGCATTTTTGGGGTGGTTGTGAACACGCATGAACGGGACTGAACGGTGCGTCGCGCATTGCTAAACCGGTGCTCGGCGTTCTTGTCCCAAGACGTACTGTTTGGCAGCTACTATCCAAGTCAGGCACCGTTATAGGAACCGTTCGTGATCGTAGAACGGGAAATCCCGGTTAAGGCCGCTGACTGGTTCAGCAACTATCTGTGAGATAATCCTCGAGGTAGATCTCTTTCTATGTCACTGAATGCCAGAGACATTCGACAAACACATTGAATGTTGAAAGGAGCGGTTATGGCGACCATCGCCGACGAAATACCAGAAGCAGTCGCCCACCTGCCACCAAGCGACCAGCAGCGCGTCCTCGCCTATGTGCGTGCACTCGCACAGGTGGCGCAAACAGCGCAAGCGTCCCAATTGCCGCATACACCCTTACCGCCTGGAACTCCTGGTTCTGTGATTGCCAATTTGCGCGTGTCCCCAGAACTTGGTGAAGCCCTAGAACGTTCCTTGGAAGACACGGAAAGGATCGACTACGATGGGTGGCGCTAGCTCTCCCCAGAGCGCTTGTTTCTGCGATGCAGCGGCATGCGGGCAGCACCTGAAACATACGGAAGAGGCAGACGGTATCGAGATCTGGAAAGACGCCAGCGACCCCAGTTTGACCCCAACACCGGCGACAACTGCCGACCTGAGCTGACATTATGAAGCGGCCTGAGCCACAATTTTTCGACTTCACGACAATCTATGAATTGAGGCGAACAGGCCGTGCTGGAATTGGTGGCTGCCGGGGCGCCCACTGCCTAAAGAGCTACCATAGAGCCGCTGTACGCGAAGCAGTGACCTCCGGGTCCCCGCGACTGGACGTGTAGTAAACCACATGGTACACTGTGGTCTATACACTTAACAGCACTCTTCTGAACGCCCTGTTTATGGCGAGAGGGGACACGAAGATGCATCTACCATACATCTGTCTCCATTTCACAGGTACACCCAGGAACTACGGCTGTGAGAAGAGCGAGAAGAAGGCACCGTAAGCCCAACTGCTTACGGTGCCTTTGTG
>JBKQTH010000081.1:0-4098 GCA_052143275.1 Ktedonobacterales bacterium
ATCGCGCCCTCCCAAGAAAAGTGATATCCATATGATATCACTTTTCCTCCACGGATGCAAGGGTCTGCTGGGCTCACCGTTTGCGGGACGGGCCGGTTTGGCTGTCCACGGCTCGGTCCCTCGCTAAGAGCGTGTATGGCGTGTCGTTAAGCCCGCCGTCCCAGGCGCACCACCAGCAAGCGGATCATATCCACTAAGGGTCACGGTTTCACTGGTCTGCACGTTCCGCTCGTAGCCCACAGCCAGCCGCCGCTTTCTTGCTTCACGCGAACAACGCTAACACGTCGTTACTCACCTGTTGGCAATCGACCAAGGGACAAAAATGTAACCCACTATTGAGCCAGAATTACTGGCGAGGTGTCCGAACGAGTTGTCGTGGAATCTACGTCTGATAGCGCCGTGTATCCTTGCTTGCTGGGCTAGACCATGGGCTGGCCACAAGGCCCGCTGCCGAACGAGGTCAGCGCGGGCGGATGAGATTGTGGCCGGTACGTTGGTCTTGCTCGCGGACTAGTTCGGTGTCCAGCGCCGTCAGAATCATCTCGAGTGTCGGCTCGCCGCCGCCGCGGCCGAGGTGTCCTCCAAGCGTCTGGTAGTCCGCCGTGCCGCCGTGCTCGCGCGGCTACGCTGCGGGCATAGATATTGCGACGACGGGAGATAGATACTATCCGCCATGTACAGCAGTTCCATGCCCATTCATAGACGGACTGCTCGGAGGAGGGACGAATGCTTATCAATCTCCATGCATCAGCCAGCGGGCAATTCACCCTTGCCGGCGATATCCCGGTGAATCGTCTGGGATTCGGTGCCATGCGACTCACGGGGCGAGGCATTTGGGGTGAGCCGGAGGATCGCCAGGAGGCATTGCGGACGCTCAAACGTGTCCCTGAATTGGGTATTAACTTTATCGATACTGCGGATTCCTATGGCCCTGAGGTCAGCGAAAATCTGATCCGCGAGGCACTCTATCCCTACTCTGGCATCACTATCGCCACCAAAGGCGGTCTCACTCGCCAGGGACCAGAGTTGTGGGCACCGGTTGGACGACCCGAATATCTTCGTCAGTGCGTTTTGATGAGCTTGCGCCGCCTGGGGGTGGAGCGCATCGACCTGTGGCAATTGCACCGCATCGACCCGAAGGTCCCTCGCGATGAGCAATTTGACGTCATCCGGCAGATGCAGCGGGAGGGCTTGTTTCGCCATGTGGGACTGAGCCAGGTCACGGTGCAAGACGTCGAAGCGGCGCAGACCTATTTTCCCGTGACGACGGTCCAGAACCAATACAATCTGGTAACGCGCCAGAGCGAGTCGGTGCTTGATTACTGCACAGCCGCCAATATCGGCTTCATTCCTTGGTTTCCACTGGCGTCGGGACGCCTGGAGGCTCCAGGTTCCCTCCTCGATGGAATCGCCAAGCAGCAGCATGTGACCCGTGGTGCCATAGCGCTTGCCTGGTTACTCAAACGCAGCCCGGTGATGCTCCCAATTCCTGGCACCAGCCACGTGAAGCATTTGGAAGAGAACGTTTCCGCTGCCAACGTGACGCTCAGTGATGAAGACTTTGCCCGCCTCGATGCGGAGGGACGAAGGCAACAGACAGAACCGGTATAAGGAGCGCCGGAAACTGCTGTTGCTGGTGCGTGAGACCCCTTTGCATCTCGGACACTTTCGTCTTCTCGTGCAGGTCACCGAGATGGGAGCGATCGTGATGTCGCCCGTCCCTGCGTTCTATCATATCCCGCAAACGCTGGAAGCCATCATCGATCAGCTGGTGAATCGCGCTCTGATCTCATGGATATTGAACTCACCTGCGATCTCTTTCTGCGCTGGCAAGGTCCACTCACCACGTCTCTCCACCAGCCAGTCGAGGGCAACGGAGCGCATGATGATGTGCCGCCGTATGAAAGGGGTTCGGCAGCTGACCACCAGGTAGTAGAAGCAACGCTTATAAGGGCGCACGGTTGCAGTTCAGAGGGCGGGTCATGTGGACCGAAGCTGAGCGGGCGCGATTGCTCGTTCATTTGATTGAGCGCGAAGGAGATGCTGCTACGCCCGGCGTGCTCGATATACGCCTGCTGGTAGGGGTACCGTTCTTCATTATAGGCCAGTCTGAGCTCAGCATGACCAGCAGGTCCTACATGCTTCAGCTATGGAATGCGAAAGAGACAACGCTGAGGGTGAGAGATCAGCTGCGCATCGTTCATGACTGGCCGCCGCATGGTCCAATTCGTGTCATCAAACGGAATTATCGTTATAGCCTTGAACCAGTGCCCCAGACTTGGGGAACGGCAACGAGTGCGAACGGGAATGCAAGGGCAGCAGATGGCAAACAAACTACAGCGGGTTAATGCGGTCTCATTGCGATGTTCCTCAATGGTGGTCCACTTTTGGCTGGCTAGATATGTGTGACAATGGCTGACGGATCTCGGAAGGGCTGGAGCAACCCTGATTGCGGAGCGTCGCAACAAGTTAGTCTTTGGCGCAGACGTAGTAGCTATTGACCACGTCTGCACGCTGATGCTTGATCTCGACCTGTGTGAAGCCCGCTTCATGGAGCAATTCAGTCGCCAGTTGCTCTCCCCACATAGTTCCCAAGCCTTCGCCTCCAAGGGCGAGCGAGACGGTCATGCAGTGCATGCACGAGACAGTGTATAGGTACGGTCCCAGCGGATGCTCGATGTTCTCATGGACGTGACTGGAGGCCCGGATATCTACCATGAGGAAGACGCCGTCCGGCCGCAGCCCCGTGGAAATCGCCTTGAGCACCTGCCGCGGATGCGCCTGGTCATGGATAGTGTCAAATGCGGTGATGAAGTCAAACTGCGCGGGTACGTCCAGCTCGGCGACATCCTGCACCTGGAAACGCGCATTAGCAAGTCCCAGGCCCTTGGCTTCTGCCTGGGCAGCGGCGATGCCCTCTGGAGAGAAGTCCAAACCGGTGAAGCGGCTGGCCGGGAACTCACGTGCCATCAAGTTGATCGCATGCCCGCCCCCACAGCCAACGTCCAGCACATCGATTCCTGAGCGCAAGCGATCGACGAGGCCGGGGACCAGCGGCAGAGTCGCCGAGAGCAGCGAGATATCGAGGACGGATCCGCTATCCTCGGCCATGAGCTCCTGAAATCGAGGATAGTGCGAGTACGGAACGCCCCTGCCACTCTGGAAGCTCTCGACTATACTGGCCTCGACGTTGCCCATCATGGGAATGTACTGCATCTGGAACGCGAGATTGTCCAGACCGGCGGCTCGGGTCAGCGCGGCCGCATGCTCCGGAGGAAGCGAATAGGTTTGGCGCGCGGGATCATACTCTGCGATTCGGCCGGTGACCATCGCGCCGAGCCACTCGCGTACGTAGCGCTCGCTCTGGCCGGCTGCCGTTGCGATCTGCTGGCTGGTAGAGGGCGGCAAGGTGGCCATCGTGTCGAAGAGACCAGTTTGGTGGCCGATGCTACACATGAGTGCGAGTCCGGCATCGTTGAGAACGCCGACCATGCGCTCAAGGAACGCCTCCGCTCGCGCTGAGTCTAGAGTTACCGCTGCCGTGTCAGGTTGCTGCTGGTCAGGGCCGCTGCTCATTAGCTGCTCACCTTCGGTCTTTGCATAACCAACACAGAAAAACCAGGGGCAGTATATGCAAAGAGGCGAACCAGGTCAACTGAGGCTTGTATTCATTGTGCCCCTCATGAGAGGTACATACCCCAGCGATCCGTGCACTCTCTTGTTGCGCCTGATATGCCAACATGATATGCCAACATGATATGCCAATTCGTGGACCACAAGCGCAGCGCCATTGCGGAGATTGAAGCAACTTGACGTGCTCCCAGTGTGCACATACACTGGGGGTGTACCACCAGGAAGCGAGGCGATTCCTGGTTGCGTCAGAGACATGCGCATGCGCACCGCCCGCAACGATAGCATGGATGGAACACTGTGAACAGAGTCGCGGTATGGATTCTCGGCAGCATTTCAGGGATCATATTGTTCTTTGGCATCTTCAGCTTCAGCATGTTCGGATATGGCGCAACCTCTGGTTGCACCTCGTATGGGGACAATCCACCGCCGTGTACGCCAACCCTGCAACAAGTGGTCATCGGAAAC
>JBKQTH010000082.1:0-6657 GCA_052143275.1 Ktedonobacterales bacterium
AGCTAGAATAAATCAAACGTTAGTCATCATCTGCGATACCCTGGTGCAGTTGGTTTCCCATATCCCTGCTGCAGGAGGCACAGGCTGCCACGTGGGGGAAAAGCACTGGAGCAGTCTGCTCCGCACCAGGAGCATACGACGGGCGGTACGCGAGTACAAGCGCAAACCTCGACAAAAGCCTGGACAAGTTCTGGGGAGACGTTATACCCGAGGTAGATCTTCTCTAGGAGCCGCTCTTCAGAGCCGCCTGAAAAACCTTCGGGGATCTGTCACCGCTGTGGCCCACGGCCGGAATTGTCCAGGTTTCGGCTTGCAGGTTGAAAGCCCCCAATTCATGGGCGTTTGTGAATGGTCTTTGTTCACTCAGGTTCACGTCTAGCTGCTGGCGCTGTCGTACTAATTGGCGTAGTAGCAGTGAAAGATGGTAGACCTAACCTGCGGTTTCGGAGGTCCGGGAGCCTCGACCCCATCCGTGTAGAACCAGGACGTCCGCGGACGCGATAAGCACCTTGGGTTTCTCATGCTGTGGCCACGTGGTGATCATCGTTCTTTCGCGAATCGGGTGGCAAGCTTAGCCGTGGACTGCGGATCATGCAGGTCAGGAGTTCTTCCGCTTTTTGCACCTTTCAGCCTGCTGCGCAATCTGCTATGATGGCAGAGCGCAACATTGCCTTCTGGGCGAGCGTCTGTGGCGCTCAGGTGGAGGCAATGCGCCCGCAACATCCGCACCGCTCTCGCAGGCGCGCTGTGTCCAGAACCGAAAGGGCCTCGTTGTATGTGGCCAATCTGGCAGATCGTGGTGGGGATCATCGCGCTCTGGGTAGCGTTGCAGGTAGCGATTGTCACCGCCCTCTCTCTGTCGGCGACGCGCCGTAAACGTCGCCAGCTGCCTGCGGACTTCCCGCACCCGACTCTCCCGGAAGCGAAAGTGGGTGCAAACCACCTGCGCATCTATCCCTATGGGCAGGACCTCTACGATGCAATGCTCGCGGCAATAGATGAGGCCAAAGAACGCATTTACATGGAGTCCTTCATCTGGAAGGATGACGTTATCGGTCGGGAGTTCAAGGCGCACTTGACGGCGAAGGCAGAGGAGGGCGTCGCCGTCTATGTCATCTTCGATGTCTTCGGTAACCTGGTCGTGCCGCGCGCATTCAAGCAGTTTCCCCCGATAATTCATGCCCTGCGGTTTGCTCCGTGGCAACACGTTTGGCGACTCTTCGATCCGCGTGTCTATGCACTCGAGCACCGCAAGCTGCTTGTTGTGGATGGCAAAGTGGGCTTCATCGGCGGCTATAATATCGGCGCGGTTTATGCGACCCAGTGGCGCGACACCCATCTGCGCATCATCGGCCCCGCTGCAATGGACCTCGCGCAATCTTTCGTAGACTTCTGGAATCGCTTCACCCGCAAGCGCAACCACATCACCGCCTATCATCCGCGTCACTTCGACCCGACCATCACGCTACGCGGAACCAACGCGATGCGGCTAGTTTTCCCCATCCGCGAGATGTATCTGGACGCATTCGACCGCGCGCAGAAGCATATCTTGCTGACCAATGCCTATTTCATCCCCGATCACACCCTGCTTGAGGAGTTGACGGAAGCAGCAGGGCGTGGCGTCGAGGTCCATGTGTTGCTGCCCTGGCAATCCAATCACATTTTGGCGGACTGGGCGGCGCGCAGTTATTTCGAGAGGTGCCTGCGGGCCGGCGTACATATCTGGGGCTATAAGGGCGTCATGATCCACGCCAAGACCTGCACGGTGGATGGCATATGGTCCACGATTGGCACGGCCAATCTGGACCGCCTCAGCGCTGTCGGCAACTATGAGATCAACGTCGAGATCTATAGCCAAGAGTTGGCCCGGCGTATGGAGATGCTCTTCGCATCCGATCAGACCAACGCCTTCGAGATCACCGCCGGCTTTTGGCATAAACGTCCCTGGTACGTGAAACTGAGCGAGCGTATTCTTGCGCCGTTGCAGGTTATGATGTAGGAGGCGTAAGAATCCGGGGGTCGCTCTGCAGTCTTCTATGCTCAAAGACCGCCCATGTGGTTGGGGCACCGAGGGCAGGATCATGCCAGAGGCGCAGGAGCTGGTGCATTTCCTGCATTTGGGCGCGAAGCTCTAGCAGGCCCGGTTGCTTGAGTGCCTGTTGCGCCCGACCCTGGAGCTCTGCGATCACGTATCGACAAGCCGGTCCTGTGCAGGGCAGTCGCTGGGATAAACAACCGGTGTCTGTCGGAGGCAGCGCCTCTCTGCCAGCCCGTCGTAGTCGCCCGGACACGGGCCATCCATCGTAGGATGGATGTTGTCTTGGGGAGCTAGCAGATCAACTGCTGGGATGGTCCAGAGAGACCCGCGAGGGTGGAGCCGTACTGCCAGAGTCGCCAAGAAGCTCATCGCCTTTCAGGGGATTGAAAGTGTCACGTGCCTGCGTATCTGTGTACGAGTCTTTTGCCAGGGGCGTTAGTCGGTTACTGTTGTGAGGGCAGATGCGCGCAAGCGGGTGGGATAATAACCAACTGTCCCACCCACTTTGCTGTTTCACTTGCAATAACCTGTGCCGGTACCGGCACAGGTTTTCACTTAGCCTGATCGCGTGCTGCAGAAATGTTGTAAATGGCTGACCACGGATAGAACAGCTTGTAGCCAGTGTCTTCTGACGACACGAGGATGCCAACGGTATCTCGGTCCAGAAGCTCCGCCTGAGCAGACTGGCCATCCATAAAGTTCAAGGTGATCCAGGGATCGTTTGATGTACTGCCTGTCTTTGTCGGCAACTCGGCGAAGAATGTTTCAATCGTTGTCTGACTCATCGTGACCTTTACCTTTCTGCTGCTGCTGTTGCTGCTGCTGTAGTTGTCTGGTGGCCATTACCAGTCAGTCAATATATATCGTAGATTTCCGTCAAGTGTCAACCAGACGTCTGCGGGCGAACCTCCTGAGAACCTCATCGCGATGGCGGTATATTGGACGCGCCAACTCCCTGTTCGAGGCGTGCCAAAGGATCTTTTCCCAGCGGACGCTGTCCTCATCGCCTACACGGTTAGGATGTAACACCCCGGAAGGTGACGGGGAAGTGCGTTGGAGTGAACAACGATGGGGTCCTGACGTTGCGGGGCAAGTAGAGGATACACCTCGATTACATAGGCCTACCGGACGACCTACCCCGAATGGTACGGTACCTTTTCCTGATGGTCCAGCTGCCACACTGGCTCGTTAGATCTGGTGGGGGAGGCAGGGCAAGAACTCATGGCGAACGGCGATTACCTACTGCATTAACCGGGATACCACTCATCTGGATTGAGGTCATATCCCTGCTTGGCTAGGAAGTTTTCTACCTCGTCCGCACGAACAGTCTTAAAGAGCGGCCCGTTGAAGGATATTTTCGTGGGGTTAGCGATGTTCGCTTCAAAGACGGCGAACACACCGGGTTTGACGACCTTGATCGTCACTTGGATAGTGCGCTTGCCGCTGCGGTTGATAGCACTCCTGGGGCCGTCGTGGTGGTTGCCTTTTTCGTCGCTCAGAGCCTCGCAATGCTGACCATCCTTCCTGGCGCTTTGCTAAGGGAATATGCCCTGATGGTGTTACTCATAGCCTTAGTCACCATTGCTGGGGTGACGCTGCTCGCACCCATCATCCATCATCGTTTTGCGGCAGTGCTGCCCAGTCTCTAGATCATGGCTCAAGTGAAGCCGCAAGTTGGCTCTGCACCAATATAGGACTGAAAGCAAGCGAAATAAAGGGTGACTATGTCCTATAGGCGCTCACATCAGACGCATAGGCTGCAAAGCCAGAGGCACAGTGCGTGCGTCCAGGACGTTGACGTCTCGTCACACGAGAATGACGCCGAGGCCGAAGAGAACAGCAGCCTCAAAGATGGAGATGCGGCCAAGAACCAGCAGCACGACTGCGAGCACGATATAGATCACGCCGACGAGCCACTTCCACGCACGGAATGCCGCCAATTTGGGAACCGCTTTCATCAGTGCACCTCACCTTTCATTCATCCAATCTTCCGACTACAGGTCACTTCGCTGTCCAGATTGATGGTCGTGCCTGACATGCCCATGGAGTGTCCGTACGATTGGCAGCAGCCGGGCGTGTGCAATGCTGTGCATTGTGTATTGGTCTTCCTGCGCATGGGGTTGGTCACCGCATAATAGCCCGTTGCCTTCGTGACACCTCGTATCGTCTTGACTGACGGTCTGCGATATCGTAGCAGCTTGGTCTGAGGACACCGCCTAGCCAATGCCATTTGCAGCGCTCTGAGCATTCACGCCTTCTGCTTAGGCGGTGCGACGCGCGATCAGCTGCAGCCAATTACGCGGAACGAACTCCAGGTGCAGGTCAGCAAATGCTGCCGCCGCAGCCGCGGAGAGCGCCTCAGCACCAATCGGCAACGCGACCCCAGGTAACGCACCTTCAATGAAGAGCGCGTACCGCCCAATGTCCTGGATGGCACGCAACGGGAACTGAACGGGCACTTCCTCTAGATAGGTCACCTCGAGCCCGCGGCCTCGCACAATGGCACGATACTCCTCCGCTGAGTACCACTGCCGGGCAGTAACCTTGCCACGGTGCGCCACACGCACCTCGGGATGGTGCTGCCAGAGCCAGCCAATCGACTGGCGGGTTAAGGCAAAGTAGAAAGGCTCCGATCCTGCGACGTAGGCTCCTTCGTAGAAGGTCGTATTGCAGGCCAGCGCTCCACCCACCAGCAGGACCTCGGCCAGTGCGGCCACACAGCGCTCTTTGTCCGCGACCAGATGGATCGCGTTACAAAAGAAGGCCGCGTCGGGTTGGACGATGGCCTGGCGAAGATCCGTGACGTCTCCCACGACAAACGAGACGAGGCGACCAGCCAAGCGTTGCGTTGCCTTATGGACCGCGTCGAGGGAGGGATCTATGCCCAGCACAATTCCGGGGCGCTGGCGCCGCACGAGACCATCCACGATGAGTTCGGTCACGGCGCCGGTACCGGAGGCCAGCTCGACAATACACACCATCTCCCCCGCGATCGTGGTCGCCTCAAGCGCATCAAGCGTGCGCTCGACGAGGGCGCGATTCACCTCGCTGTAGAATCGGTGACGGGAGAAGGGGTCGAAGGTCAAAGTCGTCGTATCTTGGTGCTCACTGACCTGGGTCATACGTCTCCGATCTGTATACGGGCCGTCACGTGATGGAAAGCACAGGCGCTGTCTGCTCCACACCACGAGCATAGTTCGCTCGCTGCGCGCGTGCAAGCGTAATTCTGGACAAAACCCTGGACAACTCAAGCAGAGTGTGTGCTACTGGAGGGAGGTCCGGCAAGCGCGTCTCTTCCTAGCGAACTCGATGGGTTGGGAACATCTCATCAGTCGCCATCGCAGGCAGCAATGGTGTACCTGACCTGTGCAGGATTTCCAGCTTCCTGGCCTGATACGACGCCAATCTGGAGCGTGCCCTGACCACGGTTCGCGTGACCAGCGTTGAGGCTCAGGGTGATTCCCTGAGTGGCAGCGGCGCCGAGTGATCCACTCGCCGGTGTGATCGTTATGTCAGCATGGTGAGACGACCCGGTCTCTGCTGTCCAGATGACCGCTTCCGATCCAGTATTGGTGAGCTGGAGCATCACGCTCGGTGTCGACTGGCAAGCAACCGTTACCTGGGTTGGAGAGATGGTCAGCCAATTGATGGGAGGAAGAGGAGTGGCAGTTGGTGGGACGCTTGTTGCGGTCGGGAGAGCTGTGGCCGCTGCATACTGGCCTACCGGGATCGGCGAAGCCACGACCACTCCGCTGGATATGCCGCTCGAGCTGGTAAGCGCTGCCTGCACGGTCGTGACGAGAAGAGCGGCCATGATGATCACCACGACGATGCTCATGGGCAGACCTATAACCGCCGCGAAAACAACTCGCTTACCCGGTCCGGTTAGCGGCAGTGGCCAAGGCGGCGCGCCTGGGGCGTATTCCGAGATGTATCCACCAACTCCCGGATTCCGATTCAGCACCCGGTGCATGTTGATGCTGCCTGGACTCGTCGTGATGGTACTCTCGTCGTCACAGGCCTCGTTGGCCTCCTCGACCACAAATGCTGGCTCCATGGGACTGATCGGTAGCGAGCTGCTTTTGCGTGGCCACCCCGCTCCACGTACCAGCGGCTTGGTCTCAAGTGCCGCACGCAGAGCCATGGCAAACTGGCCGGCAGTGGCAGGACGGTCGGCGGGGTCCTTGGCCAGTGCCCAGAAGATCACTTCCTCGACCCGTGCTGGGATCTCCGGGCGCAGGGTCCGCAGCGGCGGTGGTGGGAACACCAGCTGGCGCAGTAGCACCGCGGGTACATCCCCACCTCCAAAAGGGGTCTGCCCTGCCAGCATGGCATACGTGGCAATGCCCAGTGCATACTGATCGATGGCCGGGGTCAACATGTCTCCTCGCACCTGCTCAGGTGCCATGAATTCTGGCGTCCCTATGGCTGAACTTGCCAGTGTAAGGGCCGTGTTGCTCCTGTTGCCTCCTGGCACCAGAGCCAGGTCGGAGATCAGGTCGGGCAGATTCAGCAGGCGAGCTATTCCAAAGTCGGCCAAGAGGATCCGTCCGTCTGGATGCAAGAGCATATTGGAGGGCTTGACATCCCGGTGGATGATCCCCCGGGCATGGGCATAG
>JBKQTH010000083.1:0-10164 GCA_052143275.1 Ktedonobacterales bacterium
GCGCCGACGTAGGTGCGCCGGTGGCCACGAATCTCGGCTTCATCTCGCACGCCACCGAGCGAGATGCGGGCAAATTTTCGACCAAGGGCGTCAGCGATCGAGCGCCCTAGAGACGTCTTACCCACTCCGGGAGGACCTACGAAGCAGAGTATCGGCGCACGACCTTCAGGTGCCAGCTTGCGTACGGCGATGAACTCAACTATGCGGTCTTTGACTTTCTGCAGACCGAAGTGCTGCTCATTCAAGATCTGGGCGACGTAGTCAAGATCCAGCCGGTCTGAGGTGCGCTTCTCCCAGGGTAGTGACAGCAGCCAGTCCACATAGCTGCGAAGTACGCTGTATTCCGGTGCCATAGCTGGCATGGTCTGCATGCGCTCAACTTCCTTCAGAGCGCGTGCTTTTACCGCTTGCGGCATACCGGCTGATTCAATCCCGGTGCACAATTCGATGTGCTCACGCATCGCCGGATCTTGCTCGCCCAGCTCGCGCTGGACAGCTTTGAGTTGCTCACGCAGCAAGAATTCGCGTTGACCGCGATCAGCCTCCTGCTGTACTTCAGCATGAATTTTCTGCTCAAGCTCTAAGACGCTCTGCTCGTGCTGGAGCAGCCGGCAGGCGCTTCGCAGCCGTGGCAAGACCTCGAAGGTTTCGAGGAACTCCTGGCGTACCGCGATGGGCGGCTCAAGCTGCGCCACTATAAAATCAGCTAGCGTTCCGGGATCGTCAAGGGCGGCGGCCTGTTCATACACGTCATCGCCCAACCGCCGGCTGATCCTGGCGCAGCGCTCAAGGTAACCCAGTGCCGCTCGTACCAGCGCCTCGGTCTGCTCGTTCTGTGCTGGGGGCTCATCGGAGACGATTCCCCGTATTCGTCCAAATGGAGACTGCTGAATCCAGGTATCGATGCGGACCCGCCGCACACCCGCTACCATGACGCTAACTGTTCCGTCGGGCATGCGCAGCACTCGATTGATGCGACACTCGGTGCCGACGCCGTAGATATCGTGATAGGTAGGCTCAGTGGTGTGGTCCGAGCGCTGAGTCACCAGCAGTATCGACTGATCCGCGGCCAGAGAGGCTTCGAGCGCGCGGAGAGCGGGATCCTGGTCCACAAATAGCGGAATCACCATGTTGGGAAGTACCACCGTACCTCTTACCGGCAGCACGGGGAGGTCACGCCAGAGCTGAATACCACTGGCATTACCGGCGCCATCGAACTCGGTACGGCTGGTGGGGGATCCAAAATCTCGCGCCAACTCGTATTCCGGTCCGTATTGAGGTATCACCGCAGACCGCGTGCGCCGCGGCCGGCGTACCGTACGGTGGTGGTTATCCATAAGAGGCACTGCCTTTGTGTTTACAACTCCCTAAAGCCGCTGGTGTTTCACCAGCAGTTAGCTAGGCTACCTAGGGAAGCTTGCTCTGAACTAGTATAGCCCAGCTAATGGCGAAAGACAATCATCCGCTGGTTGACTGGGCGCGACAGCAGTATCAAGCAACCCTATCTTTGATAACGGATGAGCAGACTACCAGGCCACGAATTGGGAGCAGTATCACAACAATGGAAGACTAGCGGTCTAACCCAACCGCAGATGTTCCTTATAAAGTATCAGTGTGGTATATTTGTATCGGCAATAACCGCGCTTTTTGGCAAGCAGCGGATAACATGGTGGAAGCTCCCCCTGGCTGCCATTTCTACGCTGTGACGGTAGCGTGCTACAGCATGGATGTGCTGCCAAGGCCCAGAGCTGAAGGAAGGGAAGATGGGCGTGGAATTCATGTTTCCGCGGTGTCGGAAGTGTGGTGCCGGCGATCTCGTGCCGCTCTCTGATTTTGGTAGCCAGGGTGCCTCGATAGAGTTCAAGGCCTGGGTCTGCACCAATCCCAATTGCCTGTACAACGTCAAGATTCGCAACGGCGACATCATTATCAACGAGCCGGTCAGTGATGGCTCAATGCATACTTCGTACCGCGGTTCGCGCTGATGCCTAGGCAGAGGGCCGGAGCATACCGGTTACTTGCTGAAAAGTTTAGACCCAGGCCGGTGACGCTCAGCACACCGGGCAGCGCCGGCTGTGCACTCAGCCGGCATGAAGTTTCCCCAGGGTTAACCACAGAGATCCCATGGTTCAACATAGATTCATCTTCATGGAGTACATATTAAGTCATGTTCAAACGATTGCGAGAGGGGCTCTTCAAGCGAGACGAAGAGTCCCCCGAAGATTTCCCAGAAGATACTTCGGAGGCAGAGGAGACCGTAGAGAACGTGGCCGCAGAGGTCCAGCCAATCCCGGACCCGACAGCCTCTAGCGGGCCGGCCAGCCAGGAAGCATCACGTGGCCTGGGATTGGCGTCAGCCGTGGAGGTAGGGGAAGAGCCGGCGGTGACCGAAGCGCTTTCGGAACCCGACTCAGACCGGGGGGAAGCCGACGACGAACCTCGCAGGCGCGGATTCTTCAGTAATCCATTTCGGTTTGGCCTGGGGCGCACTCGCCAGCTCTTTGGCAAGGTGAACGAGGCGCTGGAGAACGACGAGATCTCTCCGGAGCTGTGGGACGAGCTGGAGGAGACGCTCATCACCGGTGACGTTGGCATACAGACCACCGACAAGCTCATGCAGACACTACATGAGCGGGTTGCGGCCGAGCACCTCTCCCGAGGGCGGCAGCTCCGTGACGCCCTTAAAGAGGAGCTGGAAATATTGTTAGGCGACCCGGAGCCGCTCATATTTTCGGAGACTTCGCCGATCTCAGTGTACCTGGTCGTAGGGGTAAATGGAGTAGGCAAGACCACCAGTATCGCCAAGTTGGCCAACCTGCTCAAGCGGCAGAAGCACCGCGTCATGTTAGCCGCTGGCGATACCTTTCGCGCCGCCGCCACCGAGCAGATCAAGACGTGGGGCGAGCGTGTCGGCGTTACCGTGATAAGCCATCAACACGGCGCCGATCCCGGCGCGGTAGTCTACGATGCTATGCAGGCGGCGCAGGCGCGTGGCTCCGATGTACTGATTGTTGATACCGCCGGGCGTCTGCACACCAAGTACAACCTCATGGAAGAACTCAAGAAGATCATGAAAGTCCTCCAGAAATATGATCCTGAGGCACCCCACGAAGTACTTCTGGTCATCGACGCCACCACCGGCCAGAATGGCTTTGTCCAGGCCAAGCAGTTTGTCCAGGACTCGGGCGCGAGCGGCATCATCCTGACCAAGTTAGATGGTACTGCACGTGGAGGCATCGTATTCGCAGTAGCCTCCGAACTTGGTTTACCGATCAAGTTTGTAGGAACGGGTGAAAAACTTGGAGACATTGCGCCATTCGACCCGGTGCAATTTGTTGACGCGCTCTTCGAAGCCGAGTAAAATACAGCGCATGCCTGTTGACTAGCTACACAAAGTACGCGAAGATAGCAGCGGCGTAAATTCCTGGTGCGAGTCACCGGTTCCTGATCGGGGGGTTATAGGTGAAGGACGAGTCACGCCCGGCTCTGCCGGTGAACAGCGAGAACGGCAAGCGTCCACAGACCGATCCTTCCATCGCAACAACTACACGGACGTTACCCGAGAACTTAGCGGTCAAATGCCCGGTCTGCCGCGAATTGCTGGTCGGCAAGGACCTGGAGAAGAATCTCCAGGTCTGTCCGCGTTGCGGGCACCATTTCCGACTGAGCGTCGAACAACGTATCGAGTTGCTCCTGGATGAGGGCTCATTTGTGGAGCTGGGCGGTGACCTTGTACCCGCCGATCCACTGGGTTTTGTCAGCCGCTCCCAATCGTACCGCGACAAGCTCGACTTCGAACGTGCCAAGTCAGGTCTCAAAGAATCGGTAGTAGCCGGCACCGGTCGGATCGAGGGTCTGCCCCTGGCGCTAGCCATAATGGACTTTAGATTTATCGGCGGCAGTATGGGGTCAGTAGCGGGCGAAAAGATCACTATCGCTATTGAGAAGGCGCAGGATGCCCGCATCCCCTTGCTTATTGTCACCGCTTCGGGCGGAGCGCGCATGCAGGAGGGGCTGTTCTCCCTTATGCAAATGGCGAAGACGTCGGCAGCCCTGGCTCGCCTGGCGGAGTCGGGTGTGCCCTATATCTCTCTGATGACCGATCCCACCACCGGCGGAGTTACGGCGAGCTTCGCCTCTCTCGGCGACATCATACTGGCCGAGCCCGCGGCGCTGATAGGCTTTACTGGGCCGCGCGTCGTCGAGCAATTCATGCATCAACACCTTCCCAAAGATACCAATACGTCTGAATTCGAGCTGGCGCATGGCATGATTGACGCTACAGTTCACCGTCGCATGCTCCGGCCCACCCTGGCCAAAATTCTGCGATTGTATCATAACGCCGCGTCGCTGTCCAGAGAACCAATGAGGTAACTATTCACATGAGTGCCTCTCGGCTTGGCATGCGTTCCGGTCAAGGCGGGGGGAGGTGGAGCTACCCGAAGAGAAATGAGGTGTTCGCTAATGGGATTCGATCTCGAGTTCGAGCGCCCGCTTGCCGATCTCGACAAGCGCATTCAAGTGCTGCAACGCAAGGGTGACCGCCTGAAAGCGGATGAGCGACTTCAGCTGCGCCACCTGGAGCAGCAGCTCGAGGAGCGAACCCGCCAGATTTATGGTACTCTGACAACCTGGCAGAGAGTGCAGGTTGCTCGCCATCGCGACCGGCCCTACACCAATGACTATATTAAGCTCATTTGTGACGAGTACTTTGAGATGCGTGGTGACCGGCGCTTTGGTGACGATCGTGCCATACAGGGAGGCATGGCCAGCATTGATGGCAAAACCGTGGTCATTTTTGGACACCAGAAGGGCCGAGACCTCAAGGAAAAGACCGAGTGCAGCTTTGGCCTGACCCATCCTGAGGGCTGTCGTAAAGCGCTTCGGATGATGCGTGAAGCCGAGAGATTCCACCTACCGGTAGTTACTCTCATTGACACGCAAGGAGCGTCACCGGGGCTGGAGGACGAGCAGCGAGGGATCTCCCAGGCCATCGCCGAGAACTTGCAGGCGATGCCGCTGCTGCGTACCCCTATCCTTTCGATCGTGATTGGCGAGGGAGGCAGCGGCGGTGCGCTGGCCTTTGGGGTCGCTGACCGTGTTCTGATGCTGGAAAACGCCATCTATATGGTGGCGTCTCCCGAAGCTGCCGCTTCTATACTGTGGCGCGACTCCAGCTTTGCCCCCCTTGCCGCTGAGGCTATGAAGATCACCGCGCCTGATTTGTTGGCGTTGGGATTGATTGAGCAGGTCATTCCCGAGCCTCTAGGTGGGGCGCACAATAGCCACATCGAGATGGCCGCGAGGTTGAAGTCTACCATTCTCGACCAGCTCGCCGAGCTGGAACGGTGCCCGATGAATCTGCTTCTGGAGAAGCGCTACCAGCGCTACCGCCACATTGGAGTGTTTACCACCGAGGCGGTCGAGGCGGCAACGCTAGGTCACTAGCTCCAGCCGCGCGGGTGGTATAGGTAGCGCAGAGTAGTTGCGAAAAAAAACGGAGACATGCCATGATATTGGGGCGGCGGCTACCCCAGCGGTTGGAAATCGCTTTTGAAGTTGCTGCCCTGGTAGCTGGACTAATTCTCATGCGGGCCATCTCGGGAGCCTCACATGATGACCTGCAGGTTCTGCTCTTTTATCACTACGGACATTCGTTCTGGTTTGGCAATCCCCCTTTGCATACCTTACCGGTAGAGTATCCTCCGCTGTCGATTCTGCTCTTTACTCTGACGGTAGTGCCGCCAATTTTTGCGCCCATTATGGCGATCAACGCGTACACGATATGGATGTCGCTTCTGGCGCTCATCAGCTACGCTCTGTTTCGCCACTTCGAGGGGACGGTTCGGGCGCGTCTGGCGGCGGTCGCTATCCTTATCGCTACCGGCTCAGTTCTGCTGATCTCCTATGACCTTGCGCCGGCGCTGGCGACCCTCGGCGCGCTCTGGGCAGTAGAGCGACGCCGCTTTACCCTGGCCTATATTCTGATCGCCGTCGGCATATTGCTCAAGCTTTACCCGGCCGCTCTGCTTCCGGTCGTGGCGATCGAGCAGCTCGCCACACTCTCCGGCGCCCCAGCGGCTACAGCTGCCGGGCTGAGGCAGCGGTTAGCCGATGTTCTCTCGCCGCGCGCGCTTGGGCCAATGCTGCGTGGAGTGGCGGTATGCCTAGCGCTGGTGATCCTGGTATTTGCCGGATCGTTCCTGTTGAATGCCAACGGTACTCTCTCCGAATTTAGGTTCGCGAGCCAGCGTCCACTTCAGTTTGAGTCTGTGCCGGCCACGCTGCTGTGGATAAGCCACTTCTTCGGTGTACCGGTTCACCTCGAATATGGGTTTGGAGCCTTCAACTGGGTCAGCCCGGACGATGGGCCATTTAGGGTACTCTCGGTAGTGCTTCTCGTCTGCGGCTGCCTCTTCGTCTACTGGCAAGAACTGAATGGCAGGCTCAACTTCAAGCAGGCTTTCCTGGCCATCCTCTGTGTGGTGGTAGCCACCAACAAAGTGCTCAGCCCGCAGTACTTTATCTGGCTGCTGCCTATTGTGGTGGCGGTAGATTGCTTTGACGGCATCTGGCTGCTGATCTGTGCCCTCACTCTCGTGGAGTATCCGCTCATACTTCCGCTCCGCCACCACCTCTCTTTGAACTCGTACTACACCGTGGTGGACGGCATCCTGATTCTTCGAAACGGTCTGCTGATTCTGGCAACCGCCCGTGCACTGCTTGGAAGGAGTGCCAGCCTAGTCTCCGCGCGGCCGGTAGTCGAGAAAGGACAGCGGCCGGAACCGGTCCCCATTTAGATGCGTTGGCCAGTCGGGCCGGCGAAGGGCGACTGGGGGAATTCTTGGCCGGCAGGTGCGGGGATAGTGGGACGTCGGGGACGTACTATCTTTGTTGACACGGCCTTTCACTCTCCCATATACTAGGCCTGAATATATCCTACATTATACCGAGGTGGTACCCGTGGCACCTATCGAGCGGACGGCGGGTGGGCATCTCTCTGGGCCGGTATGTTGCCAGTAGGATCTAACGTTACCGACGCCCAGGCTGAGTAGCGAGGGAGACACCTTCTCATGCATCGTCGGACTTATCTCTGGCTCCTCTTCATTGCCATACTGGCGGCCGGAGCCATCTTTGTGGATCTGCCCAATACAAAGGGCATCCACATCGCGGGATACAACAACTCGCTGAAGGTACAGGAGGGCCTTGACCTGCAGGGTGGTGTACAGATTACCATGCAGGTTTCCTGTCCGAGTACCAATCCTCATTGCCAAATCGCCCCTCAGATGGGCGCTATCATAGACAATCTCAATCGGCGTATCTCGGAGGGCCTGGCGGTCAACGATGCGGTGGTGCGCACGGAGAGCAACAACCGGGTGCTGATCCAATTACCCGACCTGACGAATGAGCAGCAGGCGCTGAAGCTTCTGGGCACGACCGGTCAAATGAATGTTATCGATACCGGCAGCAGTCCGCTAAGTATCGGCACCGATGTTACTGGGCAGACCTGCACCAAAACCTGCGCCTCGGGCCAGTACAAGATCGTCTTTACCGGTGCCGAGCTCAATCCCAGCGATATCAGCGCTGAGATAGATTCGTCGACTAACCAGCCAGCCGTCCAGTTCGAGTTTCAGGGAGCCGCGCAGAGCGCTTTTGCCACCTACACCCAGAACAACATCGGCAATTACCTGACGATCACCCTGGACAACAAGGTCATTGAATCGGCATCAATCGAGAGCCAGATTACCGGCGTTGGCGAGATCAACGGCGGCAACATGACTTTAGCCGACGCGGAGAACCTGGCCTCACTGCTCAAGTACGGTGCGCTGCCCTTGCCGCTCGCGGTTATCGACGACAGTCAGGTCGCTCCTACCCTTGGACAGCAGGCGCTGAACGACAGCCTGATAGCCGGGATCATTGGCCTCGCCATGGTCATGATCTACATGTTGCTTTACTACCGCTTGCCGGGTTTGCTGGCGGATGTGGCGCTCTGCCTCTACGCTTCGTTCCTCTTCGCCGTCATTAAGATACTGGGCATACAGCTCTCACTGCCGGCCATTGCCGCCACAGTTCTGACGATTGGTATGGCGGTGGATGCCAATGTGCTGATCTTTGAACGTATCAAAGAGGAGCTGCGTTCGGGAAGAACCATGGTTTCGTCCATCGATCTCGGCTTCAAGCGCGCCTGGCCATCCATACGCGACTCCAATGCGTCGACAATGATTACCTGTGTCATTCTCTATTGGTTTGGCAATAACTTCGGCGCGACGGTCATCGTCGGCTTTGCCATCAGCCTAGGCATTGGCGTGGCCATAAGCCTGTTCACCGCGGTGACGGTCACCCGTACCTTCCTGAACCTTCTGGTCCTGCAGGGCGTAGCGCTGCATCCCTGGCTGTACGGTCTACCTGCCAACTCGCTCAACGTTGGACATTACAAACGTCCAACCTCGCGTGTCGCCGCCAGGCCGGCAGCGTCCACATCTTCCGCTGCTCTGGCATCGGCGGGTAACCGCAGCCGGTATGCGGAGTACGATGACGACGAAGACGACGAGGATGATGATGAGCAGCCCCGGGGTAGCCGGGGCGGTACTGAGATGGAGCCAGTGGGCAATGTCAGGAATGGGCGAAGCCCCTCTGCTCGTCGCCAGAAGCCTGGCGCGTCGTCCGGTAATGTGGAGGAGTAGAAGAGGGTGTACCATCTAACCCGTTATCGCTATTATTTTTTCGCGCTGTCGCTGGCGGTCATCGTGCCCGGCTTATTGGCGTTGATCTTCTGGCATCTGAATCTGGGTATCGATTTCACCAATGGAACCACCGTCGATCTCCGCTTCCAGGCCCCCTACGTATCGAGTTCGGTTATTGCGCAGGCTTTCGAGAAAGAGGGGGCACAGGACGTCAGTGTGTACCCTTCCGTCGATTCCGATACTCCTAAGGCTGATCGATTTGTCTTCATCGAGTTTAACCATGCGATCGGCACCGATGAGGAGAGCGCGGTTCTAGCCAGACTGCAAGATCCTAAGTACAAGCTTCCAGCGCTCACTGTCACCAACGGTAAAGTCACATCGGTGTATACCCTCTACTCGGCCGGTAGCGGCAACAACACCACCGCCGTCATGGTGGTGCTCTTCAATTCTCCGGCTACCGCCTCCGAGGTAGGGGCCGCCCTGCAAAACCTTCCCAAGACCGATGCGCCGCCGGCCGGCTCGGTAACCAGCACGCCGACAGCAACAGCCGCGGCTACGGCTAAGGCTACAGCTACGGCTACGCCTTCAACCTCAAGCTCATCCACCGCTTCAACCTTCCCGGTGGCTGTGAGCCAGGTAAAGATCGGCGAGAACAACAGTACCTACGAGGTAAATACCCAGACCGACCTGGTCACCAACAATAGCGCGCAGCTCAATGCCATACTGGCCAACCTCAGCAAGGCCTATGATTTCGTTTATATCCAGGACCACAGCTCTGTCGGTCCGTCTATTGCCAGTGAGACGACCCAGAACGCTATTCTGGCGGTTGCTCTGGCTTCACTATTTATCCTCATCTATATCACGATTGCGTTCCGCAAAGTAGGGGCGTTGAGCCTTCGCCTGCGTTTTGGCGCCAGCGCCATCATTGCGCTCTTGCATGACGCGTTTGTGGTGCTTGGCCTCTGGGCGATCTTTGGCCACTTCTTCAACTTCAAGGTAGACACCTTGTTCTTGACGGCTGTCCTGACCGTGATAGGCTTCTCGGTACACGACACCATCGTGGTATTTGACCGCATACGGGAGAATCTGTCGCGCCGCACCTCTGAGTCGTTCGGCACTGTGGTGGATACCAGTCTGGTTCAGACGCTGTCGCGGTCACTCAATACGTCACTTACAGTGCTCATGGTACTCACGGCGGAGGTGCTCTTCGGCGGCTCAAGCATACAGCAATTCGTGCTGGCGCTGCTGATTGGTATCGCATCGGGCACCTACTCTTCGATCTTCAACGCCAGCATGATACTCTATGTCTGGCAGACCGAGGAATATCGCAATTGGATTCCCTGGCTGAGAGGCAAGCCGGTGGAGCCGCAGCGGCGAATACCTCGTCCAGTTGCCAGGGTTCGCGCGTAGGTTACCAACCGGTAGAAGCTTTACATAGTCGAGAGAGCGGACTGGTGCCGGATGGCTATGAAGCCGGCAC